>UQFL01000001.1 GCA_900540305.1 uncultured Oscillospiraceae bacterium
ACGAGATCAGCCTCGGTCTCGTGGGCTCGGAGATGTGTATAAGAGACAGGTTATTTATTTATTTTCCTTATAAGGAGTACAGCTTATGAAAATTGCACTTGAGTACAGCAAAGATTTTGATGTTAAACGCCAGACTGAATATGCAGTTAAGGGCATAACGAAAATCTGCAACAAAATCGGCCCCAGAAAGCCGGGTTCTCCAGAGGAACACCGTGCTCAGCAGTGGTTCCAAAAAGATATGAAAAACTACTGCCAGGAAACAAAGATTGAAGAGTTTACTCTTCATCGTCAGGGCTTTATGGGATTTATTCCGTTTACCGTTGCGTGCGGTGTAGCCAGCGTTTTTGTTAACTGGTTTGCAAGCCCGATAGCGGCTTTGATTCTCTGCATTCTCGCTTTTGTTCCGCTCATTTTTGAGTTCCTTATGTATAAGCAGTTTGACGATTTTCTTTTCCCGAAGCAGACTTCACACAATATGGTTGCTGTAAGAAAGCCCAAGGGAGAGGTTAAAAAGAGATTCATTATGGTCGGTCATTCCGATTCTCAGTTTGAGTGGACTATAAATTATCTCATTGGCGGACTTCAGGCAAAGCTTTTTGTTGAAATCCCTGCAGTTGTAGGTCTTGTTATAGATCTTATATTTGCTCTTGTTTGCATTATAGCAGGCAAAGGCGTTGCCGCTATGGATATTGAAAGCGCAAGATGGTTCTTCATTCTTTTCTTTGTTGTTTCCTGCGTTTTCGTTCCGTTTGAACTTGCATTCCTTTTCTTCCAAAGCTGGACTAAATCTGTTCCCGGTGCGTCTGATAACCTTTCAGGCTGCTATGTAGGTATGGCTGCAATCAAAGCGCTTGACGAAGCAAAAGTTGAGTTTGAGAACACAGAGGTTGTTATGATTTGCTCAGGCTCAGAAGAAGCAGGCCTCAGAGGTGCAAAGGCTTATGCAAAGGCACACGAGGAAGAACTCAAGGAAATTCCTACTTGTGTTGTTGCTATTGATACATTCCGTGACCTTGAAACAATGGCTGTTTATGACAGAGACCTTTCAGGCACACTCCAGCACCATAAGGGTGTAAAAGAACTTATTCACGATGCATGCGCTAACTGCGGTTTTGATGTTAAGTACGAATCAATTTACATAGGCGCTTCAGACGCTGCTGCATTCACACAGCGTGGTATTCCTGCAACAGGCTTTGCGGCTATGGACCCCGCTCCGCCGAGATATTATCACACCCGTCTTGATACTCCCGAAAATCTTCGTCCCGAAGCAATTGAGGCAGGTATCTCTATTATGATTGAGGCGGCTTGTATGTTTGATAAGAATGGCGCAGAGGGCGTTGCTGACTGATAATAAAAATAATTATAAAATTAAGGCTGATTGGAAATTTCCTTTCAGCCTTTTTATATTTTTGTTGGAGGTATGAGCGTTTTGTGATATAATAATATCAAATTTGCTGTGAGGTAGAGATATGAAACTTCTTGTTCTTGACGGAAACAGTATAGTCAACCGTGCATTTTACGGAATAAAGCTTTTATCAACAAAAAGCGGAATTTATACGAATGCTATTTACGGCTTTTTTAATATTTATTTGAAACTCAGAGAAATTGCACAGCCCGACGCTGTTGCGGTTGCTTTTGATTTGCACGCGCCCACTTTCAGACATAAAATGTATGACGCTTATAAAGCAGGCAGACACGCTATGCCTGATGAACTTCGCTCTCAGATGCCGATTTTGAAAGACCTTTTAAAATCTATCGGCATTAAAATACTTGAATGCGAAGGCTGGGAGGCGGACGATATTCTCGGCACTCTTGCTAACGCCTGCCGTGAAAATTCAAACGAATGCTTTTTGGCAACGGGCGACCGTGATTCCCTTCAGCTTGCCCACGGCGGAGTAAAGGTTTTGCTTGCCCACACAAAGGCAGGTAAAGCCGTAACTGATATTTATGACGAAACCGTGATTATGGAGGAATACGGCATAACGCCTCAGGAACTCATTCAGGTAAAAGCGCTTCAGGGCGATTCAAGCGACAATATCCCAGGTGTTGCCGGCGTAGGCGCAAAAACAGCGCTCGACCTTATTCAGAGATTTCATAATATTGATTATATTTATGAAAATCTTGACGATATTGATATAAAAAAAGGCGTTCGTGAAAAACTGCGCAATGATAAGGATAAAGCGTATCTTTCTCTTGAACTCGGAACAATCCGCACAGATGCACCCGTAAGCACGGAGATTTCTGATTACACCGTTCAGACTGCCGATGACAATGCGGCGCAGAAGCTTGCAAAATATGAGCTTTACAGTATTATAGATAAATTTGAGCTCAATAAATCAGGCGCAGTTATCGAGAAAAAAGAAACTGAAAAAAGAATTCTTACTAAAACTGTGTGCGAGGATACGGAAAAACTGCTTGAAAAAATACTCGCCTGTGACAAGGTGTATTTTTATCCAGATGTTATTCAAAATGAAATTGCAGATTTTTATTTTGCTTTCGGAGACGAGGTGTTTGCAGTTTCGTCTTATGCACAGGGATGGGCTGAATTTGTAAAAGCCTTTTTTGAAAGTGATGTCGAAAAATATTCGTATAACACTAAATTTCTTCACCGTCTTGCGGAAGAAATCAGCGTTGAATGTAAAAAAGTCTGCGGCGACCTTATGCTTTCTGCTTATCTTCTCCGCCCGTCAGACAGTAATTATGATATAGACCACCTCTGCCTTGAATACTCCGTTCCCGTTCCCGAATATAAAAATGAACTCGGAAGCGATGAACCTTGCGTTATAAACGCCGCAGTACTTGAGGAACTTTTTGAGAGAACTAACGGACTTATCGAAGAGGCAAATCAAAGCTCTCTTTTAAAAGACATTGAATTGCCACTTGCAAGAGTGCTTGGCAAAATGGAAATTGCGGGCTTTGATGTGGACAGAGAGGGCATTGAAAAATTCTCCTCAGGTCTTTCAAAAAAAATAAAGGAACTCACCGCCGCTATTTACGAAAAGGCAGGGCACGAGTTTAATATAAATTCACCCAAACAGCTTGGTGTTGTCCTTTTTGAAGAAATGGGCATACCCTGTAAAAAGAAAACTAAAAGCGGCTATTCAACAAAAGCAGAAGTGCTTGAGGAACTTGCGGAAGAATACCCCGTAGTATCTCTCATTCTTGAATACAGAAGCCTTTCAAAATTAAAATCAACTTATTGTGACGGACTTTTAAAAGTTATCGCTCAGGACGGGCGTATTCATACCTCGTTTAATCAGGTTGAAACAAGAACGGGCAGAATTTCATCCCTTGAGCCGAATCTTCAAAATATCCCCATAAGAACGGAACTCGGCAAGGAAATGCGCCGCTTTTTCGTGGCAGGTGAAAATAAAGTGCTTATTGACGCCGATTATAGTCAGATTGAATTGCGTGTTCTTGCCGCTCTGTCGGGTGATGAAAATATGATAAACGCTTTCAACAGCGGCGAAGATATCCACCGCACCACAGCGGCGCAGGTTTTCAATCTTCCGCCCGATATGGTAACGCCCCTCATGCGTTCAAGGGCAAAGGCAGTTAATTTCGGTATTGTTTACGGAATCGGCGCTTTCAGCCTTGCTAAGGATATTGATGTTTCCGTTAAAGAGGCTAAAGAATATATAGACGGCTATCTTCACCATTTCAGCGGTGTTGCTGATTATATGAATAAAATGATTGAAACAGCAAAGGATACAGGCTATTCCGAAACGCTGTTTCACAGAAGAAGATACCTACCTGAACTTGCTTCGTCAAATCATATGCTGCGTGCTTTCGGTGAAAGAGTGGCAAGAAATATGCCTATCCAGGGCACGGCGGCGGATATAATCAAAATCGCTATGATTAAGGTTGATGACAGGCTTAAAGCAGAAAATATGAAATCAAAACTCATTTTGCAGGTGCACGATGAACTTATCGTTGAATCACCGCAGGAAGAGGCAGACAAAGCGCTTGCCATTGTAACCGAGGAAATGGAAAACGCCTGCAAGCTTTCAGTTAAGTTTGTTGCAGACGGAAAAATCGGCAAAACATGGTATGACGCACATTGATTTTAAATAAATATACGGAATGAAAAATGGAAATTAAAGAGCTTTCAAAAGAATATATCAAAGATGTTGCCGAAATTGAAAAGGCGTGCTTTTCACGCCCGTGGAATGAAATTTCAATAGAGGCTGAACTTCAAAACGAGTTTTCAAAATTTTATGTAGCCGTTGAAAACGGCAGGGGCGTAGGTTATGTAGGGCTTTATGCCTTAACGGGCGAGGCTGATATTGTCCGTGTTGCCGTTCTGCCCGAATACAGGCAAAAGGGAATTGCCCGTGCAGTGCTTTCAAAAAGTCTTGAAAGCGTGGAGGGCGATGTGTTCCTCGATGTTCGTGAAAGCAATACGGCGGCTATAAATCTTTATAAATCCCTCGGCTTTTACGATACGGGAGTAAGAAAAGATTATTATTCCAACCCCACGGAAAACGCCGTTTTAATGAAAAGGGATTGTTTAAAAGAGGTTAAAGAATGAAAATATTAGGAATTGAGTCAAGCTGTGACGAAACTGCGGCGGCAGTTGTTGAGGACGGCAGAAAAGTCCTCTCAAATGTAATCGCCACATCGCTTGATGAGCATAAATTATACGGCGGCGTTGTACCTGAAATTGCGTCACGCCGTCACGCAGAGTCAATCAGCGGCGTTGTTGCTGAGGCGCTTGCTCAGGCAAATTGTAAAATTGAAGATATTGAAGCCGTGGCTGTAACTTTTGCGCCCGGTCTTATCGGCGCACTTCTTGTGGGTGTGAATTTCGCAAAAGGTCTTGCCGTTTCGGCAAACAAACCTCTTGTTCCTGTTCATCACCTGCGCTCGCACATTGCTTCAAATTATCTTACTTCGGATATTGAACCGCCTTTTCTCTGCCTTGTTGTCAGCGGCGGACATTCACATATCGTTGCTGTAAACAGCTATACGGATTATAAAATCATAGGTAAAACAAGGGACGATGCGGCAGGCGAGGCGCTTGATAAAGCGGGCAGAACAATGGGACTGCCTTATCCCGGAGGTATCAGTATAGACAAAATAAGCGGAAGCGGAAATCCCGATGCATTTCCTTTTCCTCATCCAAAGGTTGACGGAGCGCCCTATGATTTTTCGTTCAGCGGTCTTAAAACTTCTGTTATAAATACAGTACATAATGCTCAGCAAAAGGGAATAGAAATAAACACGGCGGATTTGGCGGCGTCTTTTCAAAAAAATGTAGTTTTTTGTCTTGTTTCAAATCTTGAGAAAGCTGCGCTCGATTTCGGTTATAATAAAATAGTGCTTGCAGGCGGTGTTTCTGCAAATTCGCTTTTAAGGTCTGAAACTGAAAAAATGTGTAAAAAGCACGGCTTCAGCCTTCAGCTTCCCGAGCTTAAATACTGCGGCGACAACGGCGCAATGGTAGCCGCCCAGGGATATTATGAGTACCTTGCAGGCGTCCGTGCAGACTCTTCGCTCAACGCTTATGCAAATATGCCAATTGATATTGTGAACTTTTAGTTAAATTGGACAGTATCACTATTGAATTTCGGGAAATAGTTGGTATAATAATATTGACAAAAATGGAACACTCTGTTTTTGCTCTTAAAATTTGTAAATCTATTTTAAAGGAGAATAAATATGGAAACTAATCTTACCAAAAATCCGTCTCTCCTTGCTTGGCTTGATGAGAAAGTAGAACTTCTCAAGCCTTCAAAGATTGTTTGGATTGACGGCTCCGACGAACAGATCGAAGCTCTCAGAGCAGAGGCTGTATCAACAGGCGAACTTATTAAGCTTAATGAAGAGCTTCTTCCCGACTGCTATCTTCACAGAACGGCAGTTAACGACGTTGCTCGTGTTGAAGACAGAACTCTTATCTGCTCAAGAGATGAGAAAGATGCAGGCCCCACAAACCATTGGATGGATCCTGAAAAAGCATACAAAATGCTTTATGACATTGCTAAAGGCTCTTACGAGGGCAGAACAATGTATATCATTCCTTATTCAATGGGCCCCGTTGGTTCTCCGTTCTCAAAAATCGGTATTGAAATCACAGACTCTATCTATGTAGTTCTTAATATGTGCATCATGACAAGAGTTGGCAAGAAAGTACTTGATGTACTCGGCGACTCAAATGACTGGGTACGCGGTATGCACTGCAAATGCGACATTGATGCAGAAAACAGATGGATCTGCCAGTTCCCCGAGGACAACACAATTATTTCTGTTAACTCAGGTTACGGCGGAAACGTACTTCTTGGTAAAAAGTGCTTTGCTCTTCGTATTGCTTCTTATCTTGGTAAAAACGAGATGTGGCAGGCAGAGCATATGCTTATCCTTGGCCTTGAAAAGCCCAACGGTGAGGTTAAGTATATCTGCGCAGCATTCCCGAGCGCATGCGGTAAAACAAACCTTGCAATGCTTATTCCTCCGGAAGGCTATAAGAAGAAGGGTTACAAAGTTTGGTGCGTAGGCGACGATATCGCTTGGATCAGAAAGGGCGAGGATGGCAGACTTTATGCTATCAACCCTGAAAACGGTTTCTTCGGCGTTGCTCCCGGCACAAACGACAAGTCAAACCCGAATGCTCTTGCAGCTACAAAGAAGGGCACTATCTTCACAAATGTTTGCCACAACCTTGACAACAACACAGTTTGGTGGGAAGGTCTTGATGACGATGCTCCTACAAACGCTGTTGACTGGAAGGGCAATCCGTGGAACGGCAAAGAGGCTACTGAAAAGGGTGCTCATCCGAACTCAAGATTTACTGCTCCCGCAGTTAACTGCCCCTGCATTTCTTCTGAATTTGAAAATCCGCAGGGTGTTCCGATTTCTGCTTTCGTATTCGGCGGCAGACGTGCTAAGCTCACTCCTCTCGTATATCAGTCAAAGAGCTGGAATCACGGTGTATTCGTTGGTTCAATCATGGGCTCTGAAACAACTGCTGCTGCAACAGGCGCAGTAGGTGTTGTTCGTCGTGACCCCATGGCTATGCTTCCCTTCTGCGGCTACAACATGGGTGACTATTGGAAGCACTGGATCGAGATCGGTGAAACACTTGATCCCGATAAGGCTCCCAAGATCTTCAATGTTAACTGGTTCCGTAAGGATGACGAGGGTCACTTCCTCTGGCCCGGATTCGGCGATAACCTTCGTGTTCTCGACTGGATTATCGACCGTTGCGAAGGCAAGGTTGACGCTGTTGAAACTGCTATCGGTTACCTTCCCAAGGCTGAGGACATCAACCTTGAAGGCCTTGATATGACAACTGAGGATCTTGAAAAGATTCTTGATGTTGACAAGGACGCTTGGAAAGAAGAACTCAAGGGCGTTGAAGAGCTTTATGCTAAATTCGGCGATACTCTTCCCGAAGAGCTTGAGGCTGAACTCAAAACAGTTAAGGAAAACCTTGACTAATAATCTATAAATTAAACCGCGGCTTTTGCCGCGGTTTTTTTGTGCTCTGAATACCTATTGTTATATTAAGATTTTGTAAGGTTTGTTGATAGGTAATTTTGTTTATGCTATTATAAAATCAGCGGGTGAGAATATGAATGAAAAAATATTGGTAGTTGAGGATGACGCTTTTCTCCGAGACGGTTTATGCGAAATGCTGAAAAAGCAGGACTATTCGGTAGAAAATGCAGACTGTGTTAAAACTGCTGAAAAAATTCTTCAAAAAAACAAATTCAGTCTAATAATTCTCGATGTTATGCTGCCTGACGGAAGCGGCTTTGATTTGTGCGCCCAAATACGCATTACTGACAGTAACACCCCTATTCTGTTTTTAACTGCGTGTGACGATGAAATACAGATTGTGCGCGGACTTGATGCAGGCGCAGACGATTATGTTACAAAGCCGTTTAAGTTGCTCGAACTTCTCTCTCGTGTCCGCGCGCTTCTTCGCAGAAATAATAAAGCGGTGCTTAAAAGCAGTGATTTTGTTGTTGATACAGAGCGTATGACTGTTAAAATAAACGGAAACACGGTTTATGTAACGCCCACGGAATTTCAGATTTTATCTTTGCTTATGAGAAACAGCGGAATAATCGTAACCCGTGGTACGCTCTTGCAAAATATATGGGATGACAATAACAATTTTATAGACGATAATACTCTTTCCGTTCACATATCAAGACTGAGGGAAAAAATAGGCGCAAAGCATATTTCAACTATTCGCTCTGTCGGATATAGATGGGAGGAGTAATATGAGCTTGGCGGAGATAATTTTAATCGCTGTTTCAGCGGTTTTGGTTATTGTTTGCGGTGTTCTTTTCTTTTTTAGATATAGAGATAAAAAAAGAATTTCAAATCTTTGCAACGCCATAAACGAATATATCAACAACGGCAGAAAAACTGATTTCAGCGTTAGTGACGATGAGTTTGCAAGACTTCAAAACGGTATAAGCGATTTGCAAAATATGATAGACCTTGAAAGAAATAATACCGTTGCCGAAACTAAAAAGAATACGGAATTTATTTCGGATGTTTCTCACCAACTCAAAACGCCGCTTGCGGCGCTTCGCCTTTACTGCGAAATGGACAATGAAGAAAATTCAAACGGGCACACTCAAAAAGAACTTCAGCTGATTGAGAAGATGGAAAATCTTGTTCAAAATCTTTTACGGCTTGAAAAAATCAAGAGCGACGCCTATGTTATGAATTTTGATAAAATACAAATAAGGCAGACTGCGGATGAACTGATTTATGATTTTAAAAGTCTTTTTCCCGAAAAAAGATATTCCGTAACAGGCGAAAGCGTTATTCGTTGTGACAGGGAATGGATAAGCGAAGCGATAAGCAATGTTATAAAGAACGCAAGCGAGCATACTGAAAAGGACGGAACGGTTGAAATCAGTATTTCACACGGCAAAAAATCAACTGTTATAGAAATTCAGGATAACGGGGGAGGCGTGGAAGAAACAGAACTTTCAACGCTGTTTACCCGTTTCGGAAAAACGAAAAACTCCTTGCCGTCAAGCGCAGGAGTAGGACTTGCTATAACAAAGGCAATCGTTGAAAAACACCACGGAATCATCAGCGCTGAAAATAAAAATAACGGCTTGTGTGTTACGATATGTATACCTCATTTGGACGGATATATAACTATTTAAGGCGGGAGCAGCAATGCTGTTCCCGCTTTCAATTCTTACGGAATTTTAAGATTTCTGTAAGGGAAATGTAAGGTCAATATAATATGATGTAGCTGAAAGGGGCGCTTGATATGAATATAATTGAATGTAAAAACTTAACAAAAGAATATTTAAGCGGTGAAAATGTTGTAAAGGCGGTCGATAATGTAACGGCGGCTTTTGAACAGGGCGAATTCTGCGCTATTACAGGACCCTCAGGCTCAGGAAAATCCACTTTTATTCATATGCTTTCAAGCCTTGAATATCCCACCTCGGGCGAAGTGGTTTACGGCGGAAAAAAGCTTTCGGATTATAATGATAATCAGCTTTCAATATTAAGACGCCGCCGTTTCGGCTTTGTTTTTCAGTCATATAATCTTGTTCAGGAACTAACGGGTTATGAAAATATTCTTCTCCCCGTTATGCTTGATAAGAAAAAGCCTGATGAGGAGTATATTGAAAAAATTATAAATATTCTCGGCATAGAGGATAGGCTTGAGCATTTGCCGTCCGCTCTTTCCGGCGGCCAGCAGCAAAGAATTGCTATTGCAAGGGCTCTTGCAAATAAGCCGTCTATTCTTTATGCGGACGAGCCAACGGGAAACCTTGACGGCAAAAGTGGCAGAGAGGTACTTTCTCTTCTTAAATACGCCGCAAAAGAACTCGGCACAACTCTTATTCTTGTTACGCACGATTTGCATGTTGCGGAGCAGGCAGACAGAATTTTGAGTATTGAAGACGGAAAGATAGTAAGCGACAGCAGAAATGCGGAGGTGTGAGCAGTGAAGAAAAAGTTTACTGTCAACACGCTTGCGCTCGGAAATCTGAAAGCAAGGAAAAAACAGTATGCAATAATGCTTATCGGTATCATTCTTGCAATGGTCTTTTCATCGGGTATTATTTTCAGCGTTTCTTCTATTTTTAGTTCAGTCGAAAGTATAACCAAAAGCAAGTTCGGCAATTATGATTTCATGTATGCAAACGCAGACGAGGAACTTGTGTCATCAGGGCAAAATGAAAAATTGTTCGGTGAATGCGGATACGGAAGAATTCTCGGAAATGCATACAGCACTGATAATAGCAATTATGATTTTGCAGTAGTTGCGGCTGTTGATGATACGGCGTATAAACTGCTTAATCCTGTTTTGTCCAAGGGAACTTATCCTACAAATGAAAATGAAATCGCAATTGAAGCGATTACACTTTCTAAGATGAATATATCAGCAGAAATAGGCGATGAGATAGTTTTTAACTTCAAGGTTCAAAACGGGGAAGAAGTCTTTGAAAATTCAGTGCAAAAAAAGTATAAACTTGTGGGAATTTTGGAAAACAAGGCAAATAATATCTGTTTTTCAAGCGGACTTGACAGCGCTGATGTTCCCTCTGCTTTTGTAGGAAGTTCTGCAACTGTTGAATTGGGCGGCAAGGAAAAACTTGTCTGTTACGGTGATTTTTACGATGAAAATATAACTGGAGATGTTTATAAAAAAGTTGAAAAGTTTTTCATTAATAACAATATTGATAACTACGGCAGATATTTTGTTATCGTTTCGGAAAATGCAGCTTTGCATCTAAATGATGACACAGCAACGGATATTACCTTTCAAGTTGTTTTTATCATTGTCGTTGCCGCTGTCTTAATGCTGTCGGCTTGTCTTTTCATAGTAAACGCTTTTAACTCAAATCTAAAAGACAGAAAAAAGCAAATAGGTATGCTCAGGGCAGTAGGTGCCACAAGAAGTCAGATAATAAGCGCATACGGCAGAGAGGCTTTGATAATTAGTTTAATCGCTACACCTATAAGCATAGTGATTTCGTACTTTATTGTGAAAGGTATCATTTCTCTGTTGGGTGATGAATACAGCTTTACTCCTGAATGGTGGGTATTTATTCTTTCTGCATTGTTCAGTATTGGCTGTGTTATGCTTGCCTCTTTGATTCCTCTTGTTTCAGCTTCAAAAATTTCCCCTATACAGGCGATAAGGAATATTGAGAATACAAGAACTCTGAATGAAAAGCATATCAAGTCAAAAAAAGAGTTCAATGTTTCATCCCTTATGGCTAAACGCAGCCTTACATTTGACAGAAGAAAAAATGCAGCAGTAACGCTGATGCTTATAATTTCTATTGTTGCGTCGGGTTACACTTTTTCGTATTACACTTATCAAAGGGATAATCTGTTGACTACTGCTTATGATTACGAGTTGTCTTTGAAATCTGATTCGTGGTCAGGTAACGGTGTGAATTACAGAAATGAAAACAACGGTTTCTCTGAAACAGACAGGTTTCTTGCAGAAAGCTGTGATTATATCGGTTCTTCAAACGGAATAAAAAGGGCGTCGGCAAGCATACTCACTGATTATTCATCATCCGATTACAGAAAACAGGTTTCGAACAGATATGAAAAAGATTACGAAAAGTATGCAGACTCTGATATAAATAAAGAAAATTACCAAGATGCGTTATTTTCTAAGCAATACAATGCTTCCGACGGAATAAAAATGGCTGAAATGTTCGGCACTGACAATTATATTTCAACAGATATTGTGTCTTTTGATTCGGATTATATTGAAAAACTTTCAAAATATGTATGGGACGGCGAAATAAACATTTCCAAAATTAACTCAGGTGAAGAAATATTGCTTGTTGCCCCGCAAAACATAGGTGTTAGGTATGAAGGCGGAGATTATGAAGGCATCTATACTGTAACGAATAAGGATACTAACGGAGAAGACTGTATTTTCTTCGGTGAATGTGATTTTCACGCAGGCGATGAAATTGAAATAGCTTTTGTAACAGCTCCCAGTCAAAGTGCTTCAGAAGGCTCAACCGAAACAACTTCGTCAATACCTGATAATGCAGTTGTTACAAAGCATAAAGTCAAAATCGGCGCAATAATTCAGCTTGATAAAAGCGCTTTAAAACATTATTTTTTCGGCGATTTTGCTTTGTTGACAACCAATAATGTTATGGATAAATATGTTGACGGATTGAGATATAAAGAAATAACCCTCGACCTTGATTCCGAATGTACGGATGAAATTGATAAATCTGTTATGAGTGTTCTTAACACCGTGGCGGAAAATGTTGACCAAGCTGATGTGTTATCAAACTATGGCTATCAAATCATGCAGCAGCAGGGTTTGGAAAAATTCACCATTATAATTACGGCTGTAATTGTGTTTGTATTTACAATAGCTATATCTGTTATAAACAATACAATAACTTCAAGCATCAGAAACAGTAAGCATAAAATAGGTACTCTGCGCGCTGTCGGTGCGGATAAAAATACCCTTGTACGCTCGTATACAATGCAAATATTTTCTATGCTGCTGTGGGGTGTTTCAATCGGCTTAGGCGGATTTGTTTTAAGTTTTATCACAGCGTTTGTTGTATGCAGGTTAAACGAAAAAACTTTCGCCTTAACATTTAATCCTTTGGCATCGTTGGCGTTTGTGTTTGCGTTGATTGTCATTTGTTATTTAAATCTGTGGCTGAAAATCAAAAAAGAAATGAAAAATAGTATTATTGATAATATAAGGGAATTGTAATGAAAAAATATTTTGCATTTATATTAGCCTTGATTTTGTGCTGTGCCTCTTCAATATCGATTTTAGCGCAGGAAGAAGAGGAAACAACGCTCAATGCCTCTCAGCCAAGGCTTATGGTTACGGAGTATAATGTGGACGGCGGTTATATAACCCCGTCCCAGACCTCAACTCTTGAAATCAAGTTTAAAAATTACAGCAAAACAAAACCTCTTTATAATATTAAACTCTCAGTAAGCGAAGAAAGCGGAGAGATAGAAGCTGAGGGTATGCCCACCGCCTATATTGAGAGCATAAAAGCATCGGGCACATACACCTGGAAAATACCGCTCAAAGCTTTAAATACCGCTCAAATAGGCGAGCATAAGCTTACGGTAACCGCAGAATATGAGGACGAATATTTTACTCCTTATACGGCTACGGATATTGTGGGCGTTACCGTCAGACAGTCTGTAGGGCTTGATTATGACGGAATTGTTCTTCCTGCAAAGGTGATTCAGGGCGATACCTCCACCATGGAAGCAAGTTTTATGAACACGGGCAAAACCGATTTGCGCAATGTTAAACTCACTTTTGATATAGACGGACTTCAAAGCGGCGGGGCTCTTTTTGTAGGCGAAATACCTGCGGGAGAAAGTGCCTCGGGAAGTGCTAATTTAAGAGTGAGCGCTGATAAACTCGGCGAAATTGCGGGAACGGTTACCTTGAGTTATGAAGACGCATTTGCTGAAACTTATACTCAGACTATTGATGTTTCAACGGTAATCGAAAAGAAAACCGAGACGGCTCAGCCTGAAAAAGAAGAGGAAAAGAAGAATGCTCTGTGGTGGCTGTTTTTGATTATAGGTTTAGCGGTTGGCGGTGCGGTAGGATTTGCCGTTCCCACTGCCGTTAACAACGCAAAAAAGAGAAAAGAAGACGAATTAAGGCTGTAAAAAAAACAGCTTTGCCTGATAAAACTACAGGATAAATTTGCCTGCGTGTTTTATCAGGTTTTTCCATTATTCGAGTGAAAACTGCAAAGATATAAAAATATCTAAAAAATTCACAGAAAAAACATAAATAATTGTTTAATTATTAATTGATAATAATGTCGGCTCAATGTATAATAATTTCTGTAATAAATATTATTATATTGTGTGACTTGTGGAGATGAAAAGAAAGTGGACATTTTATGTGAAGAATGCCGCTGGTTTTTCCGTGATGAGGACAGCGGTGAGGAGTTTTGCAACCTGCAACTTGACGAGGATGAATATCTTCGTTTTCTTGAAACTGCGGGCAGTAAGTCCTGCAAGTATTTTTGTCCCGACAATGGAGAATATGAAATTGTAAGGAGGCAGAATTGATGTTTACGGGAAAGAAAAAAGCCGTAAGCTATCGCGCAGCTATTGTTTTCGTTGCCTCTCTGATTTTGATTTGGTTTGTTGCCGCTGTAATCAGCCAAAATATAAAGGATAACACTGTTTATGTAAATTCAGATGTGCTTATTATGGGTGTGGGTCAAGAATATGACTATCCCATGGAAAATAAGACCCTGGTTCGTTTTAAGAGTTACAATAAAAAAGTTGTTGAAGTTGATAAAAACGGTGTGTTTACCGCTGTTTCAAAAGGAAGCGCCCTTGTCAGAATAGGAAAATCGGAACTCACGGTTTATGTTGAGGACGCACCGTCAACAATCGCTTTTTCTCAGGAGGAGTACACCCTCGGCGCAGGAGAAACATATAAAGTAACTTTGAACATCGGCCCGTCTGAAATAAATTCAGGGCTGGAGTTTATATCTTCGGACCCAAAGGTAATTGAGGTTAATTCCGGTGGAGTATTAAAGGGTGTTTCAAAGGGCACAGCTAATGTGAGAGTTAAAAGTTATAACGGGCTTTCGGCTTCTTGCAGTGTAACTGTTCAAAATGCTCCGGAATCTGTTAATTTTCCGTATTCGGAAAAAACAGTGTACCTCGGCACAACATCAAATCTTGTTCCCCAGCTTTCAGAAGGCAGCGCTTCGCTGACAACATCTGTTGCTTCGGATAATCAGAGTATTGTTAAGGTTGAGGGAACAAAACTTGTTCCTGTTTCAGAGGGTACGGCGAATGTAACAGCAACTACATATAACGGGAAAACGGCAACTTGTAAAATAACAGTCGCAAACGCGCCGTTTTATATCAGAACTGATCTTGACCCGTCAAAGCCGATGATTGCTCTTTCATTTGATGACGGACCTAATAAATCTTCAACTTCAAGAATACTTGATGCGCTAGAGAGTAATAATGGTTCGGCAACATTTTTCATTGTTGCTTCAAGACTTGCAAGCAGTTCTAATGCTTCTTGCGCAACAAGAATGGTTGAAATCGGCTGTGAACTCGGCAATCATACATATGACCATAAGCATTACGGCAAAGATGTAACTGTTGAGGATATTTCAAAAGGCTCAGATGTTATTAAGGAAGTAACAGGCCACGCACCGTCTGCATTCAGACCTACGGGCGGCTATCTTTCGGATGTTATCAAGCAGAATTGTAACGCGCCAATATGTATTTGGAGCGTTGATACAAACGACTGGAAACACCGTGATGCGCAAAGAATCAAGAATTATGTTCTTGATACGGCAAAAGACGGCGATGTTATTCTTATGCACGATATTTACGAAACAAGCGCAGATGCTGTTGAACAATTTGTTCCCGAACTTGTAAACAGAGGATTTCAGATTGTAAATATTGCCGAAATGGCGTATTATAAAGATGCACAGCTTCAAAACGGCAGAGTTTATTATTCGTTTTGAGTAACAGCGTTTCAGCAGGAGGGTAAAAAATTATGGTTCAGTTATTAGGCTACAAGGTAAACAAACTCGAAATTGAAAACAGGGTAAAACCGAAAACACAGCTCAAACTTCAGAATCAGGTAAAATATAATGTGAATTATATGGACGAAGTTAAGAAATGTGTTGGTATTCTTGATTTCAGAATTACCGATGCGGATATGAATCCGTTTGAAATCAAGATTGAGCTTGCGGCAGAATTTTCATTTTCAGAGGGCGACCAAAAGCCCGATATCCATACGGAATCTTTCGACCAGATTTTCCCGTTCCTCAGAATGATTGTAAATAATGTGTCGTCATTTACTGGTATGCCGGGACTTATGATTCCTATAATGAAGCTCAACAAGGATACTGTAACTGTCGGAAAACCCGAGGAAAAAGAGAAAAGTCCGTTAAATTAATCATTTCTTGTTGACTTGCCTTTTGCAATAATATATAATTAAACAAGGGAACGGGAAACTGTGTGTTACCCCGTTCCCGTTTCATTTTTATTTTTAAGTGATTGGAGAATTTAAAACTATGGTAAGAGCAATAGTCGGCGCAAACTGGGGCGATGAAGGCAAAGGTAAAATTACCGATATGTTTGCGCAGGATGCAGATATTGTTATTCGTTTTCAGGGTGGCGCCAATGCCGGCCATACAATTATTAATGAGCACGGCAGATTTGCACTTCATCTTATGCCCAGCGGTGTTTGCAGTGAAAATACCGTTTGCATTATCGGAAACGGCGTTGCGCTCGATATAAACAGATTTATAAACGAGCTTGAGGATATTAAAAAAGCAGGTCTCAACCCGAAACTTCTTGTATCCGAACGCTGTCAGATTCTTATGCCTTATCATATCAAGCTTGACGAGTGTGAGGAAAAAAGACTCGGCAAAAACGCTTTCGGTTCAACAAAAAGCGGTATTGCTCCGTTCTTTTCCGATAAGTATGCCAAAATCGGTATTCAGGTAAATGAACTTTTTGACGATGAGGTTTTGAAAGCCAAACTCAAAAACATTTGCACTCTCAAAAATCTCCTTTTCAAATATGTATATAATGAAACTCTTCTTGATGAGGATGAGCTTTACGCAACATGTATGGAATATAAAGAGAAAATCGCTCCCTTCGTTTGCGATACTCACACCTATATTCAGAACGCTATCAAAGAGGGCAAAAATATACTCCTTGAGGGTCAGCTTGGTACTCTTAAAGACCCCGATTTCGGTATTTATCCCATGGTTACATCATCCTCAACTCTTGCAGGTTACGGTTGCGTAGGCGCAGGCATCCCTGCAAATCAGATAAAGGATATTGTCTGCGTAACAAAGGCTTATTCAAGTGCTGTAGGTGCGGGCGAATTTGTTTCAGAAATCCTTGATGAGGAAGAAGCACAGGAACTTCGTATTCACGGCGGAGACAAGGGCGAATTCGGTGCAACTACGGGCAGACCCCGTCGTGTTGGCTGGTTCGATTGCGTTGCAACACGCTACGGTGTAGAGTGTCAGGGCGCAACTCAGGTTGTTATGACTGCTCTTGACTGTCTCTCATATCTTGAGGAAATCAAGGTTTGCGTTGGTTACGAGCTTGACGGCGAGGTAATTGATTACTTCCCCACAACTCCGAAACTCAAAAAATGCAAACCTGTATATAAAACCTTTAAGGGCTGGCACTGCGACATCCGCGGCATAAGAAATTATGACGAACTTCCGCAGGAAACAAGGGATTATGTTGAGTTTATCGAAAGCAAAATCGGCACTCCCATAACAATGGTTTCAAACGGCCCCGAAAGAGAAGCTATAATTTACAGAAAATAATTATTTGATACCGACTGCCTTTTGGAGGTCGGTATCTTGCTTAATAGAGATGAAAGGAGCACAGTTATGGAAAAAATTCTCGTTCTTGATTTCGGCGGGCAGTATAATCAGCTTATCGCACGCCGTGTAAGAGATAATAATGTTTATGCTGAAATTTTGCCGTATACCGTGTCTTTGGATGAAATAAAGGCAGGCGGTTATAAGGGCATTATCTTTACAGGCGGCCCGAATTCTGTTTATGATATGGAATCTCCGCACTATACTCCCGATATTCTTAAACTCGGTATTCCCGTTCTCGGAATATGCTATGGCTGTCAGCTTATAGCTTGGATGGCGGGCGGAAAGGTCGAAACGGCTCCCGTTTCAGAGTACGGAAAAATTGAACTTAATGTAAAAAGCTCAGCTTTGTTCAAAGATGTTCCCGAAAAAAGCACTGTGTGGATGAGCCATACAGACTATATTTCACAGGCTCCTGAGGGCTTTGAGATAATCGGCACAACTAATGACTGTCCCTGCGCAGCTATGCAGAATGTTAAGGAAAATATCTATGCCGTTCAGTTCCACCCTGAGGTTACCCACAGTAAATACGGTATGAAAATGCTCCACAACTTCCTCTATGAGGTGTGCGGTTGCTCAGGCGACTGGGTTATGGATAATTTCATTGAAAACACAGTTCAGAAACTTCGTGAGCAGATAGGCGATAAAAATGTAATCCTCGGTCTTTCAGGCGGTGTAGATTCTTCTGTTGCGGCTGGTCTCCTTTCAAGAGCTGTCGGAAAACAGCTCACCTGCGTTTTTGTTGACCAGGGTCTTATGAGAAAAGACGAGGGCGATTATGTTGAAAAAACATTCACAAGCCTTTTTGATATGAATTTCGTCCGTGTAAACTGCGGAGAGCATTTCCTTGCAAAGCTCAAGGGCGTAACAGACCCCGAGCAGAAGAGAAAAATTATCGGCACAGAATTTTTCAATGTTTTCTGGAATGAAATCAGAAATCAGAAAGATAAGGGCTTTTTCGCACAGGGCACTATTTATCCCGACTGTATCGAAAGCGGAAAAGGCGATGCCGCTGTAATTAAAACTCATCATAACAGAGTTAAGATTCCCGATGATGTTCAGTTTGTAGGTGTTATCGAGCCGCTTTGCGATTTGTTCAAGGACGAAGTTCGCAGAGTAGGTGAAAAGCTCGGTATCCCGAAAGAACTTGTATGGCGTCAGCCGTTCCCGGGCCCCGGCCTCGGTGTGCGTGTTATCGGCGAACTTACCGCTGATAAAATTAAAGTGCTTCAGGAGGCTGACTGGGTGCTTCGTGACGAAATGGCAAAGAACGGCTACGAGAAAAATCTTGCACAGTTCTTCTGCGTTCTTCCCGATGTTCAGACCGTTGGCGTAATGGGCGATCATAGAACATATGACCACTTAATTGCAATCCGTGCCGTAACAACGGACGATTTCATGACAGCAGACTGGGCAAGAATTCCGTATGATATCCTCGCAAAGGTGTCAAACAGAATCACTAATGAGGTAGACCATGTAAACCGCGTAGTCTACGATATCACTTCCAAACCCCCCGGCACAGTGGAGTGGGAATGACCGTCAAAACGGCGCAAACCCGCATGAATACAGGCTTTTTTGCCCGTCGCTGTGGCTCTTGATACTGGATTGATACTATTGTGTCCGTCCGGTATTCCCAAGAGAATAATCACAAAGAGACAAGCAAAACCGCCCTGCTGAACGACAAATTCAGCAGGGCGGTTTTTTGCTTGTCTTATTTATTTTTTCTCCAGGCTACATAATACTGGCGTTCCTTGCCATCGTCACAAGTAGCGGGCCAGTTCAGTTTCCATTCAAAGTATTCGTCCCTGGTGATCTCCCCGGTGTCAAGTTCCTGCTGGCGCAAAAGCCATTCGTGCATGAACTCGTCCACAAGTCCGTACTGAAAGTAAATCCCCACGGGAGGATGGATGGGCCAGTCGTCGTTGTCATTGTAGCGCACACTGGTATCATCGGAGGCCCCTGTCTTGCCGGGATTGCGGACAAGCTGGAACAGGCGGATAGCGCCTGGGCTGTCCTCGTCCAGCCAGAAAAATGTCCGCATAAAGTCCTCGGCAGAGCCGGGGGCAATGGTGTAGAAGTTCTGGCGGTCTACCCGCAGCGCCTCGGCCATCTTGTCCAGCAACTCCCGTTTCGGGACACGGTAATTCGTCTCATACTGGGCAATCCGGTTGTCTGCACCCTTTTCCTCCAAACCGATGGCAAGGCCCAATTCCTTTTGCGTCATGCCCCGAAAGGTACGGATTTTCTTGATTTTATCCCCTACGGTCATATCATTCACCGCCTTTGAGGATAGTATAGCGCAAAAAAGCGAAATATGCAAGATATATCTTAACAAAAAAGCGAAATAAATTCTTGACATTAGCATAGATGTTAATGTATAATGACAATGCGGATATTAACATATTTGCGAAACAAAAACAAGGAGGTGCTGACCATGGAAAAGGAGCTGTTTGTGAGGGCGGAGGAGGTTGCCAGGGAGCTGGGCGTTTCCAAGCCCTACGCCTACAAGCTGGTGCGGGAAATGAACGAGGAGCTGAAGAAAAAAGGCTTTCTCACCATTCCCGGACGGGTGAGCAGGCGCTACTTCGAGGAAAAATTCTATGGGCTGCGGGACAGGCAGTAAGGAGGGAACCACAATGCCGGCATACAAAGACAAGGCAAAGGGCACATGGTATGCGTCCTTTTACTACGAGGACTGGACGGGTAAGAAAGTAAAGAAAATGAAACGGGGCTTTCCCACCAAGCGGGAGGCTCTGGAGTGGGAGCGGACATTCCTGCAACAGCAGACCGCCGATCTGGAAATGACCTTTGAAAACTTTGTGGCCGTCTATGTAGCGGACATGAAGGGCCGTATCAAGGAAAACACCTGGGGGACAAAAGAGCATATCCTCTACAAGAAGTTGGTGCCGTACTTCGGCAAGCGGAAGATGTGTGACATTCACTCCAAAGAGGTCATCGCCTGGCAGAATGAAATGCTCAATTACCGGGACAAGAATGGCAAACCCTACTCTCCGGTGTACTTAAAAACGCTGCATAATCAGTTGAGCGCCGTGTTCAACCATGCGGTACGGCACTACAATCTAAAAGTTAATCCCGCTGCCCAGGCGGGCAATATGGGCAAGCCCAAGGGACGGGAAATGCTGTTCTGGACAAAGGCGGAGTATCTGAAATTTGCCGAGGCCATGATGGACAAGCCCCTCTCCTATTACGCCTTTGAAATGCTCTACTGGTGCGGCGTCCGGGAGGGGGAGCTGCTGGCCCTCACTCCTGGTGACTTCGATTTTGAGAAACAGACCGTCACCATCTCCAAGTCCTACCAGCGGATCAAGGGCAAGGATGTGATTACAGACCCCAAGACCCCTAAGAGCAACCGGGTCATTCAAATGCCCGCTTTCCTCTGCGAAGAAATGCGGGACTATATCAAGAGCCTGTATGGGGTGAAACCCACCGACCGCATTTTCACGGTGACAAAATCCTACCTCCACCGGGAGATGGATAGGGGTGCGAAAGAGGCTGGGGTCAAGCGGATCAGAATACACGACCTGCGGCACTCCCACATTTCGCTGCTCATTGACATGGGCTTTACGGCCCTGGCAATCGCTGACCGGGTGGGACATGAAAGCATTGATATTACCTACCGCTACGCCCACCTGTTTCCCACCCGGCAGACAGAGATGGCGGACAAACTGGACATGGAGCGAAAGGGGGCCTAAATCATGTCAGCGAAAAATCTTGACCGACACAACCGCTGGAGAAACAAAACTGTGGCTTTTCGGGTGTCCCCGGAGGAGGACAGGGAGATTGAAACCGCCGTGCGGCTCTCTGGCCTTACCAAGCAGGACTACATCACCCGGCGGCTGCTGTGCCGGGATGTGGTGGTACAGGGCAATCCCAGGGTGTATAAGGCCCTGCGGAACGAGCTGGCCGCCGTTCTGGAAGAACTGGGGCGTATCGAGGCCGGAAATGGTGTGGATGGGGAGCTGCTGGACACCATCCGGCTGATCGCCGCCATCATGGACGGCATGAGGGAGGATTGATAGATGGATGGATTGAAAATGAAAACGACCGTCCCATATCCGTCTGTTGGCGCAGACGGGGGACAGTCGCTCTCACAAAAACCTAACCAAAGTATAGCAGAGGGCGTGACAGAACACAAGCCCCCGGAAAGAGATTTGGAGGAAATCATGCGGCAGATAAGCCGGGTCAACGACCCGGCCTATCTGCCTACCGTGTCTATGAATGACCTCTACGAGCAGGTGTACCCCGGCAGACCTCCTGTGATAGACGGTCTGCTCTATGCGGGGACATATCTGTTTGTGGGCGCTCCCAAAGTGGGCAAGTCCTTTCTCATGGCCCAGCTTGCCTACTATGTGAGTATGGGCCTTTCCCTGTGGGGGTACGAGGTGCGCCAGGGGACAGTCCTCTATCTGGCCCTGGAGGACGATCACCGTCGCTTACAGGAGCGGTTGTACCGGATGTTTGGAGTAGAGAGTACCGGAAACCTGTTCTTTGCCATCGGAGCCAAGCAGCTCGGCGGTGGCCTGGAGGAACAACTAAAGGGGTTTGTCCGGGAACACCCTGACACCCGGCTTATCATCATCGACACCCTGCAAAAAATCAGGGAGGCCGGGGCCGAGAAGTACAGTTACGCAGACGACTATAAGGTGATAACCAGTCTGAAACGCTTTGCCGATGGAACGGGGGTCTGCCTCCTGCTGGTACACCATACCCGCAAGCAGCAGGCCGACGACAAGTTTGATATGATCTCCGGCACCAATGGCCTGATGGGTGCGGCGGACGGGGCCTTTCTGCTCCAAAAGGAACGGAGGACGGACAATGCCGCCACACTGGACATTTCCGGGCGTGACCTGCAAGACCAGCGCCTCTATCTGAAACGGGACGAAGAACGGCTGGCGTGGGAGTTGGAGCGGCGGGAAACAGAACCGTATAAGGAACCGCCTGACCCGGTTTTGGAGGCCGTTGCCGCCCTGGTGACGGCGGAGCGGCCAGAGTGGAGCGGAACGGCCACCGACCTTACCGCCGCCTTGGGGGTGGATATGAAAGCCAATGCCCTGGCGATGCGGTTAAATGTTCGGGCGTGGCGGCTGTCCTATGAGTACCATATCCGCTACGAAAGCACCCGTACCCACGCCGGGAGAAGTATTCGGTTGACGCTGGAACCTCCCCAGGCGTGACGACCGTGACGGCCGTGACAACCTCTGCGGCACCGCCCCCGGTATCAAAAAAGCCGTCACGGTCGTCACGGCTGTCACGGGGAGCGGGGGCGAAAGTCAAGGGGGCATACCTGCGGGTGGAGATTGCCGTAAGGCAATACAACCCGTACCCCTTGACTTTCGGCCCACGGAAAACACTTGCCGGGCGGTGGAAAGGCCGCTGGCCTTTCCTCCCTGCCCCACGGCGAGTGAAAAAGTTTAGGCGGGGTGCAGGGTGCCCTTTTCAAAGGGCGGCCCTGCTGGGGGAGCCGTCCGCAGACGGCGGGGGCAAAGCCCCCACACCACCCCGTAGGGCGCAAATGCGCTTTTGATGGCCGATAGGCTGTCAAAAGTGCTTTTGCGTTACTTTCGCAGAAAGTAACAAAGGCCCGCCGCTGGCGCGGCGGAAAAGGAAGGAGGGATTGATTTGAAAAGGACGATAAGCGTCATGGTGGGGCGAGGTTCGGTCAATCATAACAGTAGGAAGTTTCACGCCAAGAATACTGATCCAGAGCGTTCCCACCTGAATGTAACATACTGCCGGGAGAATATCAAGGCGGTGTACCATGAACTCTTTGACGAGGCCCTGGAACGCTACAACGCCAAGCAGACCAGAGCAGACCGCAAGATTGAAAACTACTATGAGAAGATACGCTCCGGCAAGCAGGAAAAGCCGTTCCATGAAATTATCCTGCAAGTGGGCAACAAGGATGACATGAGCGCCGACAGCGACGAGGGGCGGCTTGCCTTGACGGTGCTGGACGAGTACATGAAAGCGTTTCAAGAGCGTAACCCCAATCTCCGGGTATTCTCGGCTCACCTCCACATGGATGAGGCCACACCCCATCTGCACATCGACTTTGTGCCGTTCACTACCGGGAGCAAGCGGGGGTTGGACACACGGGTATCGCTGAAACAGGCGTTAGCGGCCCAAGGTTTCAAGGGCGGCACCAGAGGGGACACGGAGTGGAGCCAGTGGGTGCGCTCGGAAAAGGAGCAGCTTTCCCTGGTTATGGAGCGCCACGGGATTGAATGGGAGGATAAGGGCACCCATGATAAGCACCTGTCTGTACTGGATTATAAGAAGGAACAGCGGGTAAAGGAGATCGCCGTCCTGGAGACAGTCAAGGCGGAGAAAGAAAGCCAGGTGGAGAGCCAGGAACGGCGGCTCAAAGAACTGGCCCCGGCGGTAAAGAACATGGAGCGGTTGGCTGCGGACTTCTCCGCCGACCCGGACGAGATTTTGCCGGAGCCGGGAACGCTGGAAACAGGCCGGGCCTACCGGGAGAAAAAGGCCAAACCCCTGTTGGCCCAAATTGTCAAGGTGCTGCGCTCCCTGTATCTGGCCTATGTGGAGCTGCGGGGAAAATTTGAGCGTCTGCAAGGGGACTATGGCCGGGTGAGGGAGAGCAACGCCCGCCTGTCTGACCGATTGCAGGAGGTCAAGTTAGAAAATAAGGCCCTGCGGCAAGTCTCCGCCGACTATGAGCGGGTCAAGCGAGTCTTTGGTCCGGAACAAGTGGAGGTGGTGGTACAAGCGGACAAACAGCGGGAACAGGCGGAGAAAGGCCGAAAGCGGCCCCGGCGCTCTGTTGATCGGGGGGAGCGGTGAAAGTAAAGGATTTGTTTTTATACTTGATTATTCCATGCGTTTATGATATGCTAATATAAACATTAGAGGTGAGGTGGAAAGATGATTAACTTTTCTTGCAAATAAATTGGAATATACAGTGATACTGTGTTTTACAGTACCATTGTACCCATTGCAAGAAAGTTAAAAGTCTATTCACTCGATATATCGTAGGCGTATCACTCTTGATAGGGGTGGTACTATTATGCTGTGACGAGCTGCAAGAATTGACTTTCTTGCAGCTCTTATTTTATGTTCTTGATCCCTGGAATAAAGGAGGAATGCGATATGTCGATGATCCGAGTCGAGAACCTTACCTTTGCCTATCCATCCAGCTATGATAACATTTTTGAAAATGTCAATTTTCAAATTGATACAGATTGGAAACTTGGGTTTGTTGGAAGAAACGGTAGAGGGAAAACAACTTTTCTAAATCTCTTGCTTGGAAAGTACGAATACCACGGGAAAATACAAGCCTCTGTGCAATTTGATTACTTTCCATATCCTGTGAACGACAAAAGCAGATTAACTACGGATATTCTCTCGGAAGTCTGCCCGCTGGCGGAAGAGTGGGAGCTGTTGAGAGAACTGTCCCTTCTGGAAGTCCGTGATGATGTACTTTGGAGGCCATTTTTTACGCTTTCCAATGGAGAGCAGACCAAGGTGCTGCTTGCCGCTCTATTTCTGAATGATGGACACTTTTTACTGATTGATGAACCGACAAACCATTTGGATATGAAAGCCAGAGAAACCGTTTCAGCATACCTGAAACGGAAAAAGGGATTTATCTTAGTCTCTCATGATCGCTGTTTTTTAGATGGCTGTGTTGATCATATCCTGTCGATCAATCGGTCAAACATCGAAGTGCAACGCGGAAATTTTTCTACTTGGTTCACCAACTTCCAGCGTCAACAAGAATTTGAACTCGCTCAAAATGTGAAGCTGAAAAAAAGCATTGATAATATGCAAAAGGCCGCTAAAAGAACTTCTGTCTGGTCAAACCGAAGTGAAGCGTCAAAATATGGGAACGGCCCGGTTGACCGAGGGTATATTGGTCACAAATCTGCCAAAATGATGAAACGCTCAAAGGCTATCGAAGTGCGGCGGCAACGGGCAATCGAGGAAAAGTCCGGCCTTCTCAAAAATTTGGAAACCGTAGAAGATTTGAAAATCGCTCCGCTTCTTTATTTTTCAGATACCTTAGTGACTTTCTCTGATGTTGTACCGATTTTTGACGGCAAAAATGTCTGCCAGCCAATCTCGTTTACAGTAAAACATGGAGAACGCATTGCCCTTGATGGGAAAAATGGTTCTGGGAAAACGAGCCTTCTAAAGCTACTGGTCGGGCAACAAATAGAACATCGTGGGACAGTTGCAATAGGTTCTGGCATGATATTGTCCTATGTACCGCAAGATACTTCTATGCTGAACGGGTCGTTATCAGAGTTTGCGGAAGCCAATCGTGTTGATGAAAGTTTGTTTAAGGCAATCTTACGGAAAATGGATTTTTCACGAATACAGTTTGAAAAGAAAATGGAAGATTTTTCAGCGGGACAAAAGAAAAAAGTGCTGATAGCAAAAAGCCTTTGTGAACAAGCACATCTGTATGTGTGGGATGAACCTCTTAACTATATTGACATCTATTCCCGAATGCAAATTGAAAATCTGATTAGGGAATTTTCTCCTACAATGATCTTCGTAGAACATGATCTTGCTTTCAGAAATACGATTGCTACAAAAACAGTATATATTGAAAGCACTCCCGGTCAAAGCTGTCAATGGTCAAGATGAACGGCGCATTTCATGCGCCGCCATTGACAGCCCTGCCCGGTCTTGCTCTGCGGTTATCAAGGCAGGCAAGCCCCAGGGGTGCTTGCCTGCCTCCTTTGATTTTGAGTGGAGATCAGTGGCCGAAATTGGCCTCAAATTGAGGCCAATTTCGACAGGTACTTGCAAAGCCCGGAACTCTTGCAATCTCTGGTTTTCTGTGATACTATTTTGATACTAAGAAAACGAGGTGTCCCAAATAACAGGTGAAATGTTAACATATTTGCGAAAGTTTTTCCTGCGAAATCACCTCAAATACACCCTACTATATCTGAATTTGCCGAGTGGGAATAAATTGAAAAACTCTGAAAACCCAGTAATAATGCGGGTTTGCAGGATTTCAAAACCCTCGTTGATAAGATTTTGATAAGATTACACTTGAACCTCTTTATCGGATGTATCAAGTGGTTTGTGGGTAAAGAGTAATTTCTGAAGGCTCACAAAAATACCATATTAACATTAAACCCCGTACTGACGGAATCAAGTCAGTACGGGGTTTTTGTCGTTTGCAGGGTTATTTCAGTTTATCCTTAAATGCTTCTACAAGGGCATCGCTGAGTTCCTGTGACGGCACTTTTGCCCAACGCTGCGTGGTGTCTTTTTCGGGATAAGTATAACGCCACTCATCGTATTGCTCTTTAGAAATCTCGCCGTTTCTGTATTTTTCGGCCTGTTCTGCCCAAGCGGTAAGCATTTGGAAAACAGAGCGGTTAACATTCGGCTTATTACCGTCAAAGACGATATGTACTTCATTTTCGTTCTTTTCCACTCTTACGCCGTGCAAATCCTCAACGGCAAAAAGAGTATGTATAAAGCCGAGCTCACTGTCAATATCGGGAATTCTGAGTGCAAAAGGCGAAACCTCAAGTACACCCGCAAGAGATTTTACCAAATCTTCTTTCGGCGTTCTTGATCCTGATTCATACTGTGCCATACGAATGTCAGCAGTTTTTTGCGGAAAGCCCACAGCCTGACCGAGCCATTTTTGGGTCATACCCCTTAAATTTCTAAAGAAACGGATTCTTTCACCGATTGCCATTGTACTTCCTCCTATTGATCTGTTGATATTATATATTATACAGATAAGCTTAGTGTATGTCAATACGACTAAAGCAAATAAATTTAATATTTTCTCAAAAACCACTTGACTTTACGGAATTTGCTTAGTATAATAATGATACATACTTAAACTAATAGAGTTAAGTATGTGAAAGTTGAATAACCGTCGTACACCACGGTAATGGCGTACCCGCCCGGGCAAATCGGAAGGCGGTCAGAAAGTATTCCGACACGAAATAAGGATGACTATTTTTAAAGGAGGTGATTTTATGACAGACAAAGCTTTTATGCGAGCAGATGAAGTTGCAGAGGAACTTGATGTTTCAAAGGCTTACGCCTACAAGATTATCCGACAGCTCAACGATGAACTGAGTGCAAAGGGATTTATTACGGTTGCAGGGCGTGTCAGCCGACAGTATTTTAGTGAAAGAATTTACGGAGCAGAAAGGAGAGATGATTAATGCCCGTTTACAAGAATAAGGACAACGGCACTTGGTATGTGATGACGCAGTATACCGACTGGAAAGGTGAACGCAAACCAAAGTGCAAGCGTGGCTTTGCCACAAAACGAGAAGCACAGGATTGGGAACAGAAATTTCAACAGCAAAGTTCAGGAGATTTGGATATGCCCTTTTCTGCCTTCGTTGAAATTTATTGCAGAGAACAGCAGCCACGATTAAAGGAAAGCACTTGGCAGACCAAAGAGAACATTATTCAGCAGAAAATTTTGCCGTACTTTAAAAACCGCAAAATCAACGAGATTACCACCAAAGATGTGAGAGCGTGGCAGAATGAAATGCTGGCTTACCGCAACGAGGAAAACAAGCCCTACTCATCATCTTATCTTAAGACTTTGCACAATCAGCTTTCAACCATCTTTAACTATGCAGTCAGATTTTATGACTTACGCAGCAATCCCGCCTCAAAAGCAGGCAATATGGGCAGTGAAGAACGAAAGGAAATGCTGTTTTGGACGAAGGAAGAGTATCAAAAGTTTTCCGAAGTAATGATGGATAAACCGCTTTCCTACTACGCATTTCAAATGCTTTATTGGACAGGTATCCGTGAGGGTGAGTTGCTTGCTCTTACCCCTGCCGATTTTGACTTTGAAAAAGGAACGGTAAAAATCAGCAAGACTTATCAGCGTTTGAAAGGTCAGGATGTAATCACCTCACCGAAAACAAAGAAAAGCAACCGTATTGTGCAAATGCCCGATTTTCTCTGTACCGAAATGCAGGAGTTTTTCAGTATGCAGTACGGGCTGAAAAAGAAAGACCGTGTTTTTACCGTTACCAAAAGCTATCTGCACCACGAGATGGACAGGGGTGCAAAAGAAGCCGGAGTAAAGCGTATCCGTATCCACGATTTGAGACACAGCCATATATCACTTCTGATTGATATGGGGTTTTCCGCCGTTGCTATTGCTGACCGAGTGGGACACGAAAGCATAGAAATCACTTACCGCTATGCTCATCTGTTCCCGTCAAAACAAAAGGAAATGGCAGTTAAACTTGATTTTATGAATAAAGGAGTGTGATGATATGTCAGCAAAAAATGTAGACCGCAACAACCGTTTCCGCAGTATTACCGTAGGATTTCGAGTATCACCCGAAGAACAGGAAGAACTGAACAGAGCAGTTGCTCTTTCGGGACTGCCGAAGCAGGAGTACTGCTACCGCAAATGTATGGGGCGTGAGGTAGTGGTTCAGCCAAATCCGAGAGTTTATAAGGCACTGAAAACGCAGATGGTATTTATCCTTGAGGAATTACAGCGTATTGCCGCAGGTGAGAATGTCCAAACGGAACTGCTCGACACCATTGACCTTATCGCCTTTACAATGCACGGACTGAAAGGAGAGAGTGCGAATGGAGAATAAAAAAGAAATGACCGCCCGAACATCATCTGTTGGCGCAGATGAAAGGCAGTCACTCAATGTATCTGTTAATAGTATAGCCGCATATCACTTGAAAATCAACACTTTTATTTTGAAGGGCGGTGGTATGAATGGCTGAACTTAAAATTATCAGTATGGATGAAGTACAGAGCAAGGAAGTAAACTGGCTCTGGTATCCATATATCCCTTACGGAAAAATAACCATCATTCAGGGCGATCCCGGTGAGGGCAAAACAACTTTGGCATTAAGACTGGCGGCGCTCCTCTCAAAAGGAGAGGCGCTGCCCTATGATGATACCGAGCGTGAGCCTGTTAAGATCATCTATCAAACTGCCGAGGACGGACTGGAAGATACCATCAAGCCGAGGTTAGAATCAGCTGAGGCGGACTGTACACAAATCAAAGTCATAGACGAATCGGAAACCGCACTCAGTATGCTGGATGAACGCATTGAAAAAGCAATTATAGAAGTCGGTGCAAGGGTGGTAATCCTTGATCCGATTCAGGCGTATGTCGGCGCTAATATCAATATGAACAACGCCAATGAAGTCCGTAATGTGATGGCACAGCTTGGACGAATCGCAGAAAAATATGACTGTGCCATTTTGCTTGTCGGTCATATGAATAAGGGAAGCGGAAATAAATCGTCTTACCGTGGACTTGGTTCCATTGACTTTCAGGCTTCGGCAAGAAGCGTTTTGATTGTCGGTAGAATTAAAGACAACCCGCAGGTCAGAGTGATGGTGCAGGACAAGTCTTCCCTTGCACCCGAAGGTGAAGCAATCGCCTTTGAACTGGACAAGGAAAACGGATTCAGCTGGCTCGGACATTACGATATTTCTGTTGACGATCTGTTAAGCGGCATTCCGAAAGAAAAGAAATCAGAGCAGGCTGAAAACTTAATACTCGAATATCTTTCAAAGGGCAAATACCCGCAGAAAGAATTGGTGAAGAAAGCACAGGCGATGGGAATTTCAAAGCGTGTGCTGGATGAAGCAAAGAAAGCACTGAATATCCAATCGGTTAAAGAGGGCAGTCAATGGTACTGGCAGCTTCCCGAAAAAACAGAGTGAAGCTTTTCAAGGTTGCAACATTGCAAAGACAGGCATATCTGCAACCTTGCAATGTTCCTTTTTCGGAAAGTAACAGCATAAAGTTTAGACGGGGTGCAGGGTGTCCTTTTCAAAGGACACCCCTTGCTGGGGAGTTGTCCGCAGACAACGGGGCAACGCCCCATAACCCCCTCGGAGAGCGCAAAACCTGCTTGCAGGTCGCATTTTTGATAGGCTCGCCTGTCAAAAGTGCTTTTGCGTTACTCTTGACAAGAGTAACAGAACCGAGGAAGTAGTATTTTTACGAGATTGGAGGTGTAGCTTATGAAAAGAACGATAAGTGCAATTGTTGGGAAAGGCTCTGTTAATCACAACAGCCGTAAATTCAAAGCTGAAAATGTAGATCCGAGCCGAACTCATCTTAATAATAGATTACTGCAATGAGAACATCAAGGAAGTGTATCACCAATTGTTCGATGAAGCACTTAAAAGATACAATGACAAGCAGACACGATCTGATAGAAAAATAAAGAATTACTATGAAAAAATCTGCAATTCTAAGCAGGAAAAGCCGTTTCACGAAATCATTTTGCAGATAGGAAATAAGGAAGATATGAGTGCGGAAAGCGAAAACGGACTGCTCGCCAAACAGATATTGGACGAGTATTATAAAGGTTTTCAGGAGAGAAATCCGCAACTAAAGGTATTCTCGGTTCATCTTCATATGGACGAAGCTACACCACATCTACACATTGATTTTGTCCCGTTTACAACTGGCAGTAAGCGTGGACTTGATACAAGAGTTTCGCTCAAACAAGCATTAGCCGCACAGGGGTTCAAGGGTGGTACTCGTGAAAATACAGAGTGGAATCAATGGATACAATCTGAAAAAGAACAGCTTTCAGCTGTGATGGAGCGTCACGGAATTGAATGGGAACACAAAGGAACTCACGAGAAACACCTCTCTGTTCTTGACTACAAAAAGCAGGAACGACAAAAAGAGATTGAAGTTTTAGAGGATAAACTTGCCGAGAAAAAAGATGAGTTTCGCATTATGTCAGACCGTATTGAAAATTTTGATAACGGGGAAAGAGTATTGCGAAACCTTGATGAAAGTATAATGAACGAACCTGAATATCAGCTTCCAGAGCCGTCTGCAATAATGTCGGCGAGAACTTATAAGGCAAAGTTTGTCGAGCCACTTGTTGCTAAATTAAAGTCGCTGATCAGCACCTTATTTGCACGATATTTCAAAGCCATAGATAGCTATAACCGGCTTAATATTACAAACGCAAATTTGTACCGTACTAATGAAAGACTTGAAAAGGCAAATGATAAATTAACACGAGAAAATGAAAATCTGCGTGCAGAAAATAAAGATTACAAACTACTTCACAAGGTTTTCGGTAGCAAACAGATTGATGACTTGTTTGAAAGAGCCAAGTCGGAAAAACAGTCCAAACAGCGTGGAAAACGCTCAAAAAATAAAAATTATGAAAGGTAGGAACACACAATGGAAAAGAGAATTTACGACGAACAGAACGGTTTGTGGTATGAGCTGCAGGGAGATTATTATCTCCCTTGCCTCTCACTGCCCGAAGAAGAACAGAAGCCAGTGGGCATTTGGGGACAAAGGCACTTGCGTTATATTAAGGAACATAAAAGAGCTTTTTATACGAACTTGCTGACTTCCTGCAAGCTGAACAGCTACCTTGCCGATATTGATAGGCAGGCTGAAGAAATCTTCTCTCGGCTGGTAAAACAACTGGCGGAAAAAGAAAATGTAACGGAAAAACTTAAAGCTGAAAATCAAATGGAGTGGGTTGGGCGAATGAATAATATTCGTAACCGAGCAACTGAAATTGTCAACGCAGATTTAATTTACGCATAATGCAGAACGGCGGCAGGGACTAAAATTCCTGCCGCTTTTCACTATTAAGCAGAAAAAGTAACAATTTAGTGATATAATAACTCTAATAGTTGTAAAGGAGCGTCGAAAATATGCCTATCACACTTGACCATCAATTAAAAGAATATATACCGCACAATGCTGTGGAATTTCCAATCAGTTATTTTCACGATGAGCTTGCAACGCTACCAAACTTTGCCGGACCTTTGCATTGGCATCCTGATTTTGAGATTGCAACGGCAGAATGTGTAAGTTTAGATTACCAAGTTGGCGAAAATCATATTATACTTGAAGCAGGCGACAGTATCTTTGTCAACCGCAATACTATACACGGTATAAAACAGTTATCAGGGGGAACGCCCGATCCAATGCCCAACATTGTCTTTTCGGGTACATTGGTAGCTCCGGAAACAAGTACCATTTATCAAAAACATATACAGCCATTTGCCCAGTGTGATTTTCTGCCCTTTATTGTTTTCCGACATAACGACAGTTCACATACGGAGATAAACTGTCTAATTAAAGATATTTATAAGCAAATGAACGAGAAGAAAGACTGTTATGAATTGACTATTCAGCGTAATCTCAATTATATATTTGAATACATATCTTCTAATTTTTCTGTTCTTCCAAAAGTACAAGCAACACGCATAGAAATAAATAATCAGATTCGTCTTCAGAAAATGTTGACATTCATATATGAAAACTATGCTGACTCCGTAACACTTGAGGATATTTCAAAAGCGGCAAATATTAGTCGGAGTGAAGCCGGGAGATGTTTTCGTAAATATATGGGTTGCTCACCCATTGAAGCACTTATCAGTTACCGACTTCAAACCGCACACCGATTACTCGGTGAAAAGGCACTTTCACTTTCAGAAATCAGTTTTGCTTGCGGATTTAATTCGGTAAATTATTTCAGCCGTCAGTTTAAGAAAGTCTATGGCTATACGCCCAGACAAAGTTGCGATTTGGGTAAATAGTGCTTCAACTTGAAGGTATAGTGCATTTACTTTTAAGAAATTTGGGTATTTAATGAACTTAAATTATGAATTTAAGGAGTTCTATTATGAAATTTAAGTGGTTAAACGAAAGCACTATTAATGAGTTTGAGAACAGGATCGAGATTATGGCTCCGGCTCAAACCGATTTTTTCTGTGGTAGCATTGACGAATGCGAAGAAGGTATTCTTCCTGAGTCCCTTTGCAATGCACCTTATTACTATACAGAAGTGGAAGGAGATTTTGTTCTTCGAGTTAAAGTATCCCACGATTTTAAGGATACATACGATTCCGCATCTGTTATGGTTATGAAAGACATGAACTGTTGGGGAAAATGCTGTTTTGAACTGACCGATTTCGGTACACACGCTGCTGTAAGTGTGGTTACAAAAGGAGATTCTGATGACGCTAACGGATGCAATCTTGAATGCGATACCGCTTGGCTTCAGGTTTGTCGAGTGGGTAACAATTTTGCATTCCATTACTCTGTTGATGGTGTCAACTTCTTTATGATGAGATATTTCCATCTTCCTGCCGAGCCGACTATTAAAGTGGGACTTTTAGCACAGGCTCCGGTTGGAAATGGCGGTATTCGAGTGTATGAAAATCTCAGCATTGAGAACAAAACGGTAAAAAACATTCGTGCAGGTAAATAATATGACCGAAAAACTGAATTATAAAAAAACACTTATAGCGTGTTATTTAGGATTCGTAACTCAGGCAATATCCGCAAACTTTGCTCCGCTCTTATTTTTGACATTCAAAAGCAGCTACGGAATATCTTTTGAAAAGATAGCAATGATTCCGCTTGTGTTCTATTTGACACAATTACTCGTTGATCTTGCGGCAACAAAATTTGCCGATAAAATCGGATACCGCACTTGCGTGGTGTTTTCACAGATTTTGTCCGCAGTAGGTCTTGTTTTAATGGCATTCCTGCCGGAAGTAGTGCCTTCGCCGTTTATAGGTATTCTTATTTCGGTAGTCCTTTATGCCATAGGCAGTGGTCTTATTGAAGTTCTTGTAAGCCCTATCGTTGAGGCTTGCCCATTTGAAAATAAAGAAGGTACTATGAGTCTCTTGCACTCTTTCTATTGTTGGGGTGCAATGGGTGTTATTATAGGCTCTACACTCTTTTTCTCGATATTCGGTGTAGAGAATTGGAAGATACTTACTGTCATTTGGGCGTTAGTTCCACTATATAACACATTTAATTTTATTAACTGTCCGATAGAACGCTTGGTTGAAGATGGCAAGAGTATGGGTATCAAAAATCTGCTCAAAACGCCTATCTTTTGGCTGATGATTATTCTTATGGTATGTTCGGGTGCATCGGAAGCTACTATGGCTCAATGGGCATCAGCATTTACCGAGTCCGCTATTGGCGTATCCAAAACGGTTGGCGATTTGGCAGGACCGTGTGCGTTTGCAATGTTTATGGGCGTCTCCCGAATGCTCTACGGAAAATTCAGCGAAAAACTTGATTTAACCAAAGTTATGCTCGGATGCGGAATACTGTGTGCCTGCTGTTATTTGTTGGCATCGCTCGCTACATTGCCAATTCTCGGACTTGTAGGCTGTGCTCTTTGTGGTTTAGCAGTAGGCATTATGTGGCCGGGTTCTATAAGCCTATCCTCGAAGAAATGTCCGCTGGGTGGAACTGCTATGTTTGCGTTTTTAGCGTTAGCCGGAGATTTGGGTGCTATGGTAAGCCCATCTATGGTGGGAACGCTATCCGAAATGGCAGGTGGCAATCTGAAAGCAGGACTGCTTGCGGCTACAGTTTTCCCTATCGTTCTTGTGTTTGTATTGTTTATCCTAAATAAAAATAAATTGAATAGCGGCAGGGTGTAAAATCCCTGCCGTTATTTTTACAAACCTCTTGAAAAACTTAAACTTTTATGCTATAATACCTTACGATAAAGCACAGCCGCTTGCGACAATTCTTTTCTCGCAACCATCGGTTTTATCGCACCTGATAAGATATTGATAAATTCTCGTCGTACAGGCAGTATAATATGGATTATCAGAATAATACGAAAACTACATCACACGGTTTATAAACAAAAAGCGTTAAGTTGTGGTTCTCGGCAACGAGTGGGAATAATGGCTTGTGGCTTGCAGGTGCAATTATCATATTAACTATAAAAGGCGTTGCTGACCTTTGGGTCGGCAATGCCTTTTTGCTTTAAATTTAATTAATAAGCGAGTAATTCAGCGTATATAGATGATGAAATTTGATATATAATCATTATTGCAAATAAGTTTTGCCCAAAGCGTTTTTATTCACAGTTGAGTCCTTGAGAAATATATGCTAATATGTATAAAGAATCAGACAAATGGGAATTTCTTATGTCCATTTATTAAAATTTCTTAGTGAAATGAATTAAGCGTAGAAAAGGGAGTTTGATAATGCGTCGATACAATATAATGGACTTGTTTTCGGGAGTCGGCGGTTTGAGTTACGGCTTTTCTGAAATTCCTCAATTCAATATTATTGCGGCTAATGAAATTGAAAAAGATATATCCATCGCATATAAATTAAATCATCCTGATGTTGAGATGTTAAACTGTGATATTAATGAGCTTAAAGAAGAAACTTTGAAAACAGCACTCAAAGGGCAAAAAGTTGATATCATAGTAGGCGGGCCGCCCTGTCAATCATATTCCACCCTTGGCAAAAGGAAAATGGACGACCGTGCCAATTTGTTTATGCAATATAAAAGGATACTTAAAATACTTCAGCCTAAAGCTTTTGTATTTGAAAATGTTGTAGGCATTTTGAGTATGGACAAAGGCAATCTTTTTAAACAAGTTCAGGCAGAATTTGAAGATTTAGGTTATTCGCTGAAATATAAAATCCTGGATGCTGTGGATTTCGGTGTTCCGCAACACAGGGAAAGAGTTATTTTAGTAGGTTTTAAAGGGGAAAACAATTTTATCTATCCTGCCCCCACTCATGGCGATGGGTTAAAGCCTTATGTAACATTAAAAGACGCAATCGGTGATTTACCTGAATTGCAAAGCGGCGAAAAGAAAGCTTATTATTCAGGCGATGTAACTAATGAATTTCTTGAATTTGTCAGAAAAGACGCGCCTGAATTAGTTGAGGAACACAGCGCTCCTAAAAACGGTGAGCACCTTATAAAAATTATGCAGGCTTTAAAGGACGGACAGTCCAAGAACGATTTGCCCGAAGATATTCGCCCTAAAAGCGGATACGGCAATACTTATGCAAAATTGTGGTGGAATAAGCCTTCAACTACGATAACAAGAAATTTTGCCTGCCCATCATCTTCAAGGTGCATACACCCGAGAGATTCACGGGCAATGTCTATTCGTGAGGGCGCAAGACTACAGAGTTTTCCCGATAATTATAAATTTTACGGGTCAGACAGTATGAAACGGTTGGAAATAGGCAACGCAGTTCCTCCGCTTCTTTCTGTGGCAATTGCAAAGCAAATGCTTGCAGCGTTGCAGGAAAACGAATAAAAAGCGGCGTATTCTTCCAAAAAAATAACAATAAAAAACCGAGATTAGCGTTTTGCCAATCTCGTTTTTTTGTTTACCGTTAAAAATGTTTAATTATTTCGTTGCAAATATTTTCTCCTGAAGCATAGTGCATCATATCGTCAGTGATACTCAGTTCATATGCCGGCTTGTTTCCGTAAGGACGATGAAATTTTATGTATTCAGCGTTAATTTCTTCGTTGAAGTCAAACAATGCAAACTCCTTTGTTTCCATTGATACGGCCAAAAACAGAGAGTGATCTCTTTCCATATTTTGATATTTGCTGTCACGCAGATGCAATCTGTGGTACTGTGCCCAAAAGCCTGTGTAATCATTCATCAATTCCAATTTGCGTGAAATTCCGTTATGCGTTATAGAAAAGTCGCTTGAAGCAGAGGTTTTTGATTCTGAGAGTATCTGGCGATTATTGTCTGCCCCGTCAAGCGTTGCTTCAAGACCGCATCTGTTAAAAGTGTCCAAAAAGCTGTCTTCCACTAACCAGGAAGCCACTAAATCCTGGGCATAAGCTAAAGGAGTGCGTCTGTCACTGTGGTGTTTACACGATAAAATATTCTGATATGTAGCGGGGAAATTTTTTCTCAGCGTTTCCTCATCTCCGCTTAAAATAAGAATATTATCCTCTTTATATCCAAGATTTTTTGCCACTTGTTCAAGCGGTTTTTTGAAAAATTTTTTAGCTCCTGAATATGCACCCATAATGTTACACCTCTAAAAACTATTATATTTGAACAGCTGTTTAATCACGATTTTATAAAAATTCTTCATTACATAGTATAATAAATTTGTTGCGAAAAGTCTATATGAATAAGTGCGTGAAATAGTGCAAATGAATATGCTCTTAAAAAATTAATGCCGTTTTATGTCATATAACCAACCGTATTTTTTTGTGTGTTAATTTTTTGTTACGGCTATTGACAATCTAAACTGTATGTGATATTACATATTTGTTCGGTAGGTAAGGCTCCTACAGGGATACGGGCTGTTGCCGCGAAATAGTGGAGACACTATGAGTTGGTTTGAACAGGGTGCATCGAAAGCAAGGTGCATCATAATACAGTTTCATCGCCCTGCAAAGCTAAAGCTCAAACGAATTAACAGAAGTGTATTTTCACTCCCGTATGTTCCGCCGAACATACGGGTTATTTTTTTGAAAGGAAGGCGAAGCACCGTGGAACACAGTCGAAAGCGAAGATGGATAATTCAAAACGACGGATTTTCGGTCGGTGTATTTTTGCCGTCTTAACAGTTTTGTGAGTTTTTGCCGCCGTTTTGAAAGTTTGGACTTTGAAACGGCGGTATTTTTATGCCCTTTTTAAAACAACGCCGCAGGCGATTATATAAATATTTCAAAAACAAGAGAGGTGAAAGAAATGGACGCGGGAAGTAGTAGCGGTGCGAATTTCGGAGAACGATGTAAAATAAAAATGAGAATAAATCACGGCGCAAAATACTTGCCGCCGAGTTTCTTTATCATTATATAAAATATAAAAGTCATTCTTCGAAGCACTGTACCCTTTCCAATCAATATTGCAAAATCACAGAGTTGGAGGTACAGAAGAATGAAAAAAATAAACAGAGCAAAAGCCGCAGAAATTTGTGCGGCAATGATTAAAAATGACGCTGCCACAGCAAAAATCAATTGGGCGGCAACACATAATGAAAATGAAATATTGAAAAAATACTCCTCTTCCGTTCACGGTATTGACGGCGAAAGGGCAGAGGAATTGCAGAGCGAATACGGAAAAAATGCAATAACATACGGCAAAAAGAATTCAGCCGCAAAAAGGTTGGTTTCAGCTTTTATAAATCCTTTCACGGTTGTATTACTTGTGCTTGCCGTTATTTCGGTGTTTACGGATATTGTTTTTGTTTCTGAAGATGAAAGAAATTTTGCAACTGTTATTATAATAACTGTTATGGTGCTTATTTCGGGAATTCTCAGATTTGTTCAGGAAACAAAAAGCGGAAATGTTGCAGACAAGCTGATAGGAATGATTCACACAACAGCTTGCGTTGAGAGAAACGGCGTGAAAAATGAGATTCCTATGGAGGACATTGTATGCGGTGATATTGTTCATTTGTCCGCCGGAGATATGATACCCGCCGATGTTAGAATACTCAGCGCAAAGGATTTGTTTGTAAGCCAGTCATCTCTGACGGGCGAGAGCGAACCTGTTGAGGAATTTGCAGATGTTATCAGCAAGCCCTGCGCTGTTACTGATACGCCGAATATTGCATTTCTCGGCAGTAATGTTATAAGCGGAAGCGCAGTTGCGGTAGTTATATCAGTCGGAAATGATACTCTTTTAGGCTCAATGACTAAAAATCTGAACGAAAAACCGCCTAAAACAACATTTGAAAAAGGCGTCAACTCAGTATCGTGGGTTCTTATTCGTTTTATGTTCATAATGGTGCCTGTAGTGCTGTTTATAAACGGGTTTACAAAGGGCGACTGGATGCAGGCAACGCTTTTTGCAATCTCCGTTGCGGTAGGTCTCACCCCTGAAATGCTGCCGATGATTGTAACAACCTCACTTGCAAAGGGCGCTGTTGCAATGAGCAGAAAAAAGGTTATTATAAAAAATCTTAATTCAATACAGAATTTAGGCTCAATAGATATACTTTGCACAGATAAAACGGGCACTCTCACCTGTGACAAGGTTGTGCTTGAATATCATATAAATATTGACGGCAAAGAGGACGACAGAGTTCTGCGCCACGCTTTTTTGAACAGCTATTTTCAGACGGGGCTTAAAAATCTTATAGATATTGCCGTTATTTCAAAGCAGGAAGAAATCGGCGTTGAAAATTTAAAACAAGAATATACAAAAGTAGATGAAGTTCCTTTTGATTTTGAAAGGCGCAGAATGAGCGTTGTTGTTAAAGACAGTTGCGGAAAAACACAGATGGTTACAAAAGGCGCAGTAGAGGAAATGCTCAGATGCTGTGATTATGCTGAGTGCGGCGGAAAAATTGAACCGCTTACTCATGAAGTGCGCCGAATTGTCCTCAAAAAAGCCGATGAGTTAAACGAAAAGGGTATGCGTGTTATAGCTGTTGCGCAAAAAACAAATCCGTCTCCTGTCGGTCAGTTTTCGGCAGAGGATGAAAAAGAAATGGTGCTTATCGGTTTTCTTGCTTTTCTTGACCCGCCGAAAGATACGACAAAATCCGCTGTAAAGGCGCTTGAGAATTACGGCGTTAATGTTAAAATCCTTACGGGCGATAATGAAAAAGTAACCCGTGCAATCTGCAAACAGGTTGGTTTGGATGAAAACAGAATTTTGCTTGGTTCGGAACTGGACGGAATTTCAGACGAACAGCTCGGAAAACTTGCAGAAAAAATAACCGTTTTTGCAAAGCTTTCACCGTCGCAGAAAGAGAGAATTATAACCGTTTTAAGGAGTAACGGTCACTGCGTTGGCTATATGGGTGACGGTATCAATGATGCCGCCGCAATGAAAGCCGCCGATGTGGGAATTTCAGTTGATACTGCGGTTGATATAGCAAAGGAATCGGCATCAGTTGTTTTGCTTGAAAAAGATTTAAATGTGCTTGAAGAAGGCGTAATAGAGGGCAGAAAAACTTATGCCAATATGATTAAATATATAAAAATGACGGCGTCTTCAAATTTCGGCAATATGCTTTCAGTCCTTGCGGCAAGCGCATTCCTGCCGTTTCTTCCCATGGCGTCTCTTCATCTCATATTGCTTAATTTGATATATGATATTTCCTGCACAGCAATGTCATGGGATAATGTTGACAGAGAATATATCTCCGTTCCCAAAAAGTGGAACGCTTCGGGAATAAGCCGCTTTATGCTGTGGATAGGCCCTACAAGCTCAGTGTTTGATATTGCGTGTTATCTGCTTATGTATTTTGTAATTTGCCCTGCGTTTACAGGCGGATTGCTTTTCTCCCAGCTTACAGACCCGTCCCAAAAAGCGCTTTATATCGCTCTGTTTCAGACGGGGTGGTTTGTTGAATCAATGTGGAGCCAAACGCTTGTAATTCATATGCTTCGCACGCCAAAAATTCCATTTGTTCAAAGCAGGGCTTCGGCGCCTGTAACTCTTCTCACATTTGCGGGAATTTTGGTAGTTACGGTTATACCGTTTACTCCGCTTGCGTCTGCGCTCGGCCTCGTGGCACTTCCTGCGTTGTATTTCGTATGGCTTGCAATGATAGTTTTGGGGTATATGATTCTTGCAACAGTCATGAAAAAACTTTATGTTCGTAAATTCGGCGAACTGCTCTAATATACATTTAATATATAAATAACGCCCTTGAATTTTATTTCAGGGGCTTTTTGCTGAAATGAAATATTCAGGATTATTGGAATTATTAAATGATGCCACACACTTTATGAAAACACAAAAGAAGCGGTTAAAGAAGCAGGCGTTTCGGCTGAAGTTGAATATGTAACCGATATGCAGAAAGTTATGGGTTACGGTGTTATGAGTATGCCTGAGCTTGTTGTTAACGAAAAAGTTGTATCCTCGGGCAGAGTTCTCAAAGCAAGTGAAATTGCAGATTTGCTGAAAAAAGAGGGACTTTGATATGAAAAAACCAAAAGTTGCGTTTATCTGTGTTCATAACTCTTGCCGCAGTCAAATAGCAGAAGCTTTAGGCAAGCATTTTTTGGGAAATAAATTCGATTTTTTCTCCGCAGGAACGCAAACAAAGCCTAAAATAAATCAAGATGCCGTTAGAATTGTAAAGAATCTTTACTCAATTGATATGGAAAAAACACAGTTTAGTAAAACTATTGATAAAATTCCAAATCCTGATATTGCAATTTCAATGGGTTGCGATGTGGGATGCCCTTGTATAGGCAGAGATTTTGATGAAAACTGGAATCTCCACGACCCGACAGGAAAAAGCGATGAGTTTTTTATCAGCGTGATTAAAGATATAGAGCGGCATATAAAAGATATGGGTAAATAGCCGCTTTTGCGCAAGGCGAGCTGTATATTTAATTCGGCTTGCTTAAAATTTATGTTTGGTATTTATTTTTAGCCTAAATAATATTATAATCATTACTATATCGTATAGGAGTGATAATATGAAAATTGCTATTCTCGGAGCGGGGAAAATAGCCAGCAAAATGGCGCAGACGCTCAATATGATGAATGATGAAAAATATGAATTATACGCCGTTGGTTCTTCAAGCCTTGAAAAGAGCAAAGATTTTGCAAAGAAATATAATATCAAAAAGGCTTACGGCAATTATGAAGAACTTGCCAAGGACAGCAATATAGATTTGGTTTATATTTCAACGATTCATACAATGCATTTTGAACACGCCATGCTTTGCCTTGAAAACGGCAGAAATGTTCTTGTTGAAAAGCCGTTTGCAGTGAATAAAAAGCAAGCGCAGATTATGTTTGATAAGGCGAAAGAGAAAAATTTATTCATATGTGAGGCTATGTGGACAAGATTTATGCCATCGGGCAAATATCTTGAGAAAATTGCGGCGGATAAAGTAATAGGCGATGTTTCAAGCGCACAGGCAACTATCGGATATAATATTGCTGATGTAGAAAGAATGAAAAATCCTGCCCTTGCAGGCGGTACTCTTCTCGATGTGGGCATATATGCGCTTCATTTTGCAATTATGGTTTTCGGCAATGATTTTGTTTCCTGCAACGGAGAATGCGTGTACCTTGAAAGCGGAGTGGACGCCGCTGAAACAATGACAATGAAGTGGAAAAATTGCATAGCAAGCCTTCACGCCACAATGTTTTCAGAAACGGGTAACCCCGGCAGTGTTTTCGGCTCAGAAGGGTATCTGAAAGTTGATAATATCAACAACCCCAAAGCCATAACCCGCTATGATAACGGTAACAATCTTGTTGAAACTGTTGATTTTTCAAATCAGCTGACAGGTTATGAATATGAGATAATCGGCTCATGCCGTGCGATTGAAAACGGCGAAATCGAGTGCGCGGAAGTACCGCACAGCCTTACTCTTCAGGTTATGGAAACTATGGATAAACTCAGATATGACTGGGGCGTAAAATATCCTTTTGAGGATTGATAATAAAATCGTATTATTGCATTGAAATTTTTTTCTTTGCTCTATTGATTTATTGACTTTTTTGCTTTATAATATGTAAGTACAGACGGTTGTACACGCGTACAGCCGTCTTATTGCTTTTTATGGGCGACAGTTTGCGGTATTTCAGCCGTTTTGCTGTCAGTATTTTTATTTTTGCGGAGAATTTTGTAATGTTTAAAACAGGTTTCGACAACGAAAAATATTTGAAAATGCAGTCAAGCAGAATTCGTGAAAGAATTTCTGAATTCGGCGGCAAACTTTATCTTGAATTCGGCGGCAAGCTTTTTGACGATTATCACGCTTCAAGAGTTTTGCCCGGATTTGAGCCTGACAGTAAACTTCAGATGCTTCTTCAGCTCAAGGACGAGGCGGAGATAGTTCTTGTTGTCAGCGCCGAGGATATTGAAAAGTGCAAGGTTAGAAGTGACCTCGGCATAACCTACGATGTGGATGCAATCCGCCTTATCAAAGCGTTCAGAGAAAAGGGTCTTATGGTAGGCAGTGTTGTGCTTACTAAATACGCTCCTAACCCCAAAACTCTCTCTTTTGAAAAAAGACTTAAAAACGCAGGTATTCCCGTTTATCATCATTATCTTATTGACGGCTATCCGTCAAATATTTCAAATATTGTCAGCGATGAGGGATACGGCAAAAACGATTATATCAAAACAGAGCGCAAGCTTGTTGTAATTACTGCCCCCGGCCCCGGAAGCGGAAAAATGGCAACCTGCCTTTCACAGCTTTATCACGAAAACAAGAGGGGTGTTAAGGCAGGCTATGCAAAGTTTGAAACTTTCCCGATTTGGAATATACCGCTTCGCCACCCTGTAAATATGGCTTACGAGGCGGCGACGGCAGACCTCAACGATATTAATATGATTGACCCGTGGCATCTTGAGGCTTACGGCAAAACAACGGTAAACTATAACAGGGATGTTGAGATTTTCCCCGTATTAAAGGCTATTTTTGAAAAAATTTACGGCACCTGTCCTTATAAATCACCCACAGATATGGGCGTTAATATGGCGGGCAACTGTATTTTTGACGATGAGGCTGTAAGCGAGGCTTCCCGTCAGGAAATTGTAAGAAGATTTTTTGACGCTGTTAAAAACGCCGCAAGGGGCGCAGATAATAAGGACGAAATCTATAAGCTTGAAATCCTTATGAAGCAGGCGGGAATTGATGAAAACAGCAGAAAATGCACAGCGGCGGCAAGAGAGCTTGCTGAAAAAACAGGTCAGCCTGCGGCGGCTGCAGAGCTTTGTGACGGCACTGTTGTAACAGGCAAAACCTCTGCTCTCCTCGGTTGTGCTTCCGCAACGCTCATAAATGCTTTAAAACATCTTGCAGGAATAGATGACGAGGCTTTGCTTATAGGTCCTGATATTATAAAGCCTATTCAAGAGCTTAAAATAAATCATTTAAGAAATAAAAATCCAAGACTTCATACGGACGAAGTGCTGATTGCGCTTTCAATTTCTGCGGTTACCGATAAAAATGCGGCTGCGGCAATCGCTCAGTTGTGCAATCTCAAAAACTGTGAGATGCATATGTCCGTAATACCTGCTCATGTGGATGAAAATGTACTTAAAAAACTCGGCGTTCGCTTAACCTGCGAGCCTGAGACAAAATAATTAAAGAAGCAAAAAACTATAACAAACATTTTAAAAGGAGGAAGAGTAATGAATAAACCAAAATATATATTTGTAACGGGCGGCGTTGTAAGCGGTCTCGGAAAGGGAATAACTGCGGCATCCCTCGGCAGACTTTTAAAAGCGCGCGGACTTAAAGTTACTGCGCAAAAGCTTGACCCGTATCTCAATGTAGACCCCGGCACGATGAACCCTGTTCAGCACGGCGAGGTTTTCGTAACCGATGACGGCGCAGAAACAGACCTTGACCTCGGGCATTACGAGAGATTTATTGACGAATCTCTTTCTCAGAACTCAAACCTCACTTCGGGCAGAGTGTACTGGAAAGTTATAACTGACGAGAGAAAAGGCGTTTACGGCGGACAGACTATTCAGATTATTCCCCATGTTACAAACGAGATTAAGCGCTCTATTTACAGATGTTCCGAAACGGGTGCGGATGTATGCTTTGTTGAGATAGGCGGAACAATCGGCGATATTGAAAGCCAGCCGTTTCTTGAGGCAATCCGTCAGTTTTCCGTTGAGTACGGCAGGGAAAACTGCCTTTTTATCCATGTTACGCTTGTTCCTTATCTTGCGGCGTCTGACGAACTTAAATCTAAGCCGACTCAGCACAGCGTTAAGGAAATGCTCGCTCTCGGTATTCATCCCGATATTATCGTTTGCAGAACGGAGCATCCGCTTACAGACGATATCAGAAATAAAATCGCACTTTTCTGTAATGTAGAAAAGGATTGTGTTATAGAAAACAACAACTGCGATATTCTCTATGCAGTTCCGATTATGCTCCATAAAGAGGGGCTTGACGATGTTGCAGTTAAAAAGCTTTCACTTGAATGTGCTGATGAGCCTGATTTGAAAGACTGGCAGGAAATGCTTGACGCTCTCAGAAACCCGAAGCAGACCGTTAAAATCGGTATGGTAGGAAAATATGTTGAACTTCACGACAGTTATATTTCCGTAAACGAAGCGCTCAAGCACGGCGGAATTTCAACACGCTCTGCCGTTGATATTCATTGGATAGATTCAGAAACGCTTGAGGGCGATGATGTTGATATTGACGCTGTTCTCGGAGATATGGACGGAATACTTGTTCCCGGCGGTTTCGGAAGCAGAGGCATAGAGGGCAAAATCAGAGCTGCAAAATACGCAAGGGAAAATAATATCCCGTATCTCGGCATATGCCTTGGTATGCAGATTGCAATTATTGAATTTGCAAGGGATGTTCTCGGACTTGCGGACGCTAACTCTGCGGAGATAAACCCCGAAACCACCAACCCTGTTATTGATATTATGCCTGCGCAGAAGGCTGTTGAGGAAATGGGCGGAACAATGCGCCTCGGTCAGTATCCGTGCGTGCTCAATCCTGAATCAAAAGCGTATGAGCTTTACGGTGCGTCAATGATTTATGAGCGCCACCGCCACCGTTATGAGGTAAATAACGATTACAGGGAAGAACTTCTCAACGCAGGCGTTATCTTTGCGGGTACATCTCCTGATAATCATATTGTTGAGATGATAGAGCTTAAAAATCATCCGTGGTTTGTGGCGTGCCAGTTCCACCCCGAATTTAAGAGCAGACCCAACAAGCCGCACCCTCTTTTCAGAGGTTTTGTAACTGCTGCGGCAAATAAAAAGGCAGAAAAATAAATTTGCTTAATGCTTTTCAGCGTGTGTAAACTCGGTTTATGCACGCTGTTTTTATTTGTGAAAATGCTTAGCCTATATTGGTATTGACAATTTTTTTAGTTATGCCATAATAAAATCAAGGGGTGATTTTATGGAAAGTAAACGAACAACAAAACTCTCTGCTAAAATCTGGGCAAGTATAATTATTTTCGGCCTTGTGGGTCAGCTTGCGTGGGTAATTGAAAATATGTATTTCAATGTCTATCTGTTTGACGCTATCGGCGGCACGGCGGATGACATTGCGGCAATGGTTGCCGCATCTGCAATCACAGCCGCGCTTACAACTCTGCTAATGGGCGCGCTTTCCGATAAAATCGGCAAAAGAAAAGTATTTATAACAACGGGTTACATACTTTGGGGTATAGTTACAGCGTTATTCGGCTTTATTACGGTAGACAGTACTTCAAAAATATTCCATACGGCAAACGCAGTTGCAACAGCCGCAATGCTTGTCATAGTTATGGATTGTATTATGACATTTTTCGGCTCAACTGCTTTTGACGCCGCCTTTAACAGCTGGGTAACGGATATTACGGACGATACCAACAGGGGCAGAGCGGAAACAGTATTACAGGCGCTTCCTCTTGCGGCTATGATTATTGTTTTCGGCGTGCTTGATTCTTTTAAGCAAAAAGGCGAGTGGAAAACATTTTTCCTGATTGTCGGAATTGCAACGATTATATGCGGTATCCTTGGAATTTTCGTTCTTAAAGACAGGGATAATATAGAAAAAAGCAACGAAAACTATTTTAAAAACATAATTTACGGCTTCAGACCTTCAACCGTTAAAAATAATAAAATGCTGTATCTTGCTTTCAGCGTTTTCTGTATTCTCAACATCGCATATCAGGTATTTATGCCTTATATTATCATCTATCTTGAAAAATCACTCGGCATAACAAATTACGCAATACCGCTCGGCGGAATACTCGTTTTAGCGGCGGTTATTTCCGTATTGTTCGGCAGGGTTATTGATAAAGTTGGCAAAATAAAATTTATGCTGCCGTCCTGCGCAGTGCTTATCATCGGCTTTATATGTATGTATTTTGCAAACGGGGATAATCTTGTTGTTCTTATAATTATCGGAACGGTTATGATGGGCGCATATCTCGTAACATCTGCGGCAGTCTGCGCCGTGATAAGAGATTATACTCCAGCAGATAAAGTCGGACTGTTTCAGGGCGTAAGAATTGTTTTTCAGGTTCTTATCCCCATGGTTACGGGTCCGTATATCGGTGCGGCTGTTATTTCAAGCAATAATCAGACATATGTAGAACTCGGAACGGTTAAAACAATCCCAACTCCGCACATCTTTCTTGCGTCTGCCGCAGTTGCTGTATTTGCGTTTATACCGCTTTTTGTGCTCATCAAAAAACAAAAAAGCAAAAAATAAATATAATATAGGCTGAGGCGACACGCCTTTTTGTTAAGAATTAACAAACTTTGACAAATGGAAAAAAGTGCTTGATATTCTCAGCCAAACAGTATAAAATATATATCGATAAAATATTGTCAATCAATATTTTAAAATATTTTTTCGGAGGTATAATCCAATGGTAAAAGTTGCTATTAATGGTTTCGGCCGTATCGGTCGTCTTGCTTTCCGCCAGATGTTCGGCGCTGAAGGCTACGAAGTAGTTGCTATCAACGACCTTACAAGCCCGAAAATGCTTGCTCATCTTCTTAAGTATGATTCATCACAGGGCAAGTATGCTCTTGCAGATAAAGTTGAGGCTACTGATGATTCAATCATCGTAGACGGCCAGGAAATCAAAATCTATGCAAAGGCTGACGCTTCTGAGCTTCCTTGGGGCGAACTTGGCGTAGATGTTGTTCTTGAGTGCACAGGTTTCTATTGCTCAAAGGATAAGGCTTCTGCTCACATTAAGGCAGGCGCTCGCAAGGTTGTTATTTCTGCTCCTGCAGGCAATGACCTTCCCACAATCGTTTACAATGTAAACCACGAGACACTTACAAAGGAAGACACAGTTATTTCTGCTGCTTCTTGCACAACTAACTGCCTTGCTCCTATGGCTAAGGCTCTTAACGATTATGCACCTATCCAGAGCGGTATCATGTGCACAATCCACGCTTACACTGGCGATCAGATGACTCTTGACGGTCCTCAGAGAAAGGGCGATCTTCGTCGTTCTCGTGCAGCTGCTGTTAACATCGTTCCTAACTCAACAGGTGCTGCAAAGGCTATCGGTCTTGTTATTCCTGAGCTCAACGGCAAACTTATCGGTTCTGCTCAGCGTGTTCCTACCCCCACAGGTTCAACAACTATTCTTACAGCTGTTGTTAAGGGCAAGGACATCACTGTTGACGGCATCAACGCTGCTATGAAAGCTGCTCAGACAGAGAGCTTCGGCTACAACACAGACGAAATCGTTTCTTCTGATATCGTTGGTATGCGTTACGGCTCACTCTTCGATGCTACTCAGACAATGGTACTTCCTCTTGGCGATGACCTCTTTGAGGTACAGGTTGTTTCTTGGTATGATAACGAGAACAGCTACACTTCACAGATGGTTCGCACAATCAAGTACTTCTCAGAGCTTGGCTAAGCCGAACACCATATAAGTGTAAAAAATTAAGCGAGGTCTTTGACCTCGCTTTTTTGTTGCAATATATAAGCATTAAAAAAGTTCCGACTTCTCAGCCGGAACTTTTTGTTTTATTGTGCTGTTGACTGAGCGGCATTTGTTGTCTGAACAGGCTGGGTTGTTTGCTCCGCCTGAGTAGTCTGCGGCACAACCTCGCCCGCTTTCAAAATCAAATCTCCGCCCACAGATTCAAAGTCAATTGTGCAGAAAGAGTCTAAATATGTATAAGTTCCTCTTGAAGTGCCGCCGCTTCTTATCATATCAAAATCACTGATAATATCGCCCGAAACGGTTTCGTAATTAACTGTAAATCCGTCTATATCCTGCGGAAGTGTGAAAGTTATTTTTCCTCCCACACTGTTTGCGTCAATTTTCGACGGTGCATCTGTGCAATTAATATTAATGTTGCCTTTAGTTGATTCGGTGTCTACACTTGCGTATTTTCCGCTTGCCGAGATGTTTCCGCTTACGGTGCTTACATCAAGCTTGTTTGCACTTACCTCGTTTATTGTAACATCCGCATTGGTACTGCTTATTTCAAGTTCGCCAAGCTCTTTATCCCTCGGAATGTTAACTGTGAGGTCCTTGCTTTTGTTTCCTATGATTTTGCCTGAATCGCAAAATTCAATTTTAAGCTCCGTCCCCTCAATTATGTAACGCATAGAGTATTCGTCATCAGCCGTTTTGTTTTCGCTGAAATTTATCGTGTTTCCGTCATAATACGCAACATTAACATTTCCGTTTATCCATTCAACAGATATTTCATTTATGCTTTGTGCGTCTATGTCGGCGCCGCCTGCTGAATATGAAGCAGGGTCGTCATATTCAACTCTGTAATCCTTTTCTTCAAGCACATCTTCGGTGATGCTTAAAATGCTTATAACGATAAGCACAATTAAAACGCACGCCACGCCTGCGATTATTCTTATTCTTTTCTTTATCTTATCGGTGTCAACAGGATTATATTTTTTTGAATAGTTTTTCATATCTTCCGAATAAATCGGAATTTGATGTTTGACCGATTCGTGATTCTTATCATCAGGTGTTTTGTAATCATTGCCTGTGTTTTGTATGCTTTCATCTGAATTTTCAGCTGCGTCAGGCTTTTCGTCTCCCATTATAAGAGAGTCAACAGATACGCCGTAAAGCTTTGAAAGAGCAATAAGATTATCTGTGTCAGGGTTGCTTTCGCTTTTTTCCCACCGTGAAATTTCCTGTGGGGAAACTCCTATTTTTTCAGCAAGCTCTTCTTGTGTATAGCCGTTTGCTTTTCTGTATTCATAAAGTCTTTTAGCTGTTTGAGCATTCATATTATCACCTCGGTTTAATGTTGTTAGTGTGTTTTGTAGTTTTTATTGAAATTTCTGTTTATTCTACGCTGAATCTGAATTCAGTAACTGTTTTAAATTCTTCGTTCGGCTCAACATATTTAAACGGGAATTTTTCGGGGAAGTTAACGCTGTCGGGATAAAACTGAGTTTCAAGCGCCGCACCGCGTCTGTAAGTTACCTTGCCGTTTGCCTTTCCGGGGTTGCCGTCTTTTGCAAGCCATCCGCCGCAGTAAAGCTGAATACCCGGCAGGTCTGTATATACGCTGAGCTTTCTTCCGCTTTCGGGGTCGTAAAGTACTGCCGCCTCAGAAAATTCACCTAAATTCTTTTTAAGGCAGTAGTTGTTGTCATAACCTATTCCGTCAATAACTGCGCTGAAAGGCTCGTCAATTTTTTCGCCTATTTTATGCATAACGGAAAAATCAAGCATTGTGCCTTTAAGTTCTTCAAGTTCGCCTGTCGGAAGCTGATTATCGTCTGTCTGTGTGAATTTGTCAGCGTTGATTTTAAGAAGATGACCTTCAACTGTTTTTTCAGGGTCGCAAGAAAGATTGAAATAAGCGTGGTTTGTCGGGTTTGCAACTGTTTTCTTGTCGCTCAATACGCTGTATTCAACTCTCAAAACATTGTCATCATCAAAAGTGTATTTAATTTTCATTGTGAAATTGCCGGGGAAGCCGTCCTCCATATCGGGGGAAAACTTTTTGAGTGTTATTGAATTATCACTTGTGTCTTCAACATCCCAAACGGTAAAACTAAATCTGCCGCCGCCGTGAAGAGTCCAAGTGCCCTGATTTGCAGGGGTATGATATGTAACGCCGTCAATTTCAAATTTAGCGTCTCTTATTCTGTTAGCCACTCTGCCCACGGCAAGACCCTGATAACCAAGGTCTCCGTCTACATAGTAGTTAGGGTCGTCAAAGCCGAGCACAACATCGCCGAGATTTGAGTTTCTGTCAGGAACATTAATCGACTGTATTCCTGCGCCAAGCGTCTGGATTGAAACGCTCGCTCCGTTTTTATTAGTTATGGTATAAAGCATAACTGTGTCTTTATTCTCAAGTTTGCCGAATTCTTTTTTAGCAATACTCATAATAGCACCCGCCTATAAAATTAATGATTTTATTAACTTGAGTATAACCCGAAATGTAAATAAATTCAACAGAATCTTGACTTTTTAAAATATAAAATATATCCTTATTATGTGATTAAATGCCTATACGGCGTTAATATATATTTCTATATAAACTATAATGTAAATCAAGGAGTGTTCTTTTTGGACGGTATTATAGAATCCTTAACCTCTGTTATGAGATATGCAATGCCCGCAGTGGCAGTTATTGTTATTTTCACCTGTGTTATTTCTCTTTTCAGAAACAGACCAAGAATCCATAAGCTTGCACAGCTTGTTGATGAAAATAACGGCGATATCATTGAGATAAACCATTGGGAAACATCAATAGGCAAATCAAAATCAAACGATATTGTTTTGCCGCTTCCCTCCGTTTCAAGATTTCATGCGGTTATCGCTAAAAAGAAAAGGGATTGGATTGTTACGGATACCTTTTCAAAAAACGGAATTCTCGTAAACGGTGAAAAAATAGAGGGCAAAGCTGTTATTGAGGATGGCGACCTCATTTCTATCGGCACTGTTCCTCTTCGTTTTCAGTGTGCGGACGCTATTTCCGTTGAAACTAAAAAGCAGATTAGAAATTCTGCTTCACAGGGCGGAAAAATTGCGTATGCCGTTCTTGTGGATGTCAACACACGCAAGCCTGTTTATCTTATGAGAAACGATGTTCTTATCGGCAGAGGGGAAAACTGCCATATCAGAATATTGTCCGACACGGTGTCATCTGAACACGCAAGAATTTATAAAACAACAAGAGGATGGGCGCTGTGCGACCTTGATTCGCATAACGGAACAAAGCTTAACGGCAGGTATCTCACCCAAACTCAGCTTATTTTTGACGAGGATACAATTACCTTCGGCGACCGTGTTTTTGTCTTTTACGAAAAATAACGGTTTTGAGTAATACATTAAAGAGAGGTTCGATAAATGGCTAAAAACAAACAGAAAAGGGTGCCGAAGATAAAACCCGTAAACAATTTTCTGCTAATGACTTTTGTAACGGTTTTTCAGCTTGTTACGGCGTTTATTTCGGCTAATTCGGGCGATACTTTTGAAATTAAAGTTATGGCTGCAATGCTTATTCTAATTGTTGTTGAATGGGCATATCTTATATTTTTCTATACGGCGTTTCACAGAAGAAATTTTGAACTTGAAGTTATTGCATTTTTCCTGTGCTCAACGGGCATAGCAACTATCGGTTCAATAGACGCAGGCGCGGCGCTTAAACAGTGCCTTATGATTATTGCCGGCGTTATTGCGTATATCGTTTTGGTATTTTTGCTCGGCAATGTTGATTTGTGTATGAAACTAAGACTTCCCGTTGCCATTGCGGCGCTTGCGCTTTTGCTCGTCAATCTTGTAATTGCGAAAACAACAAACGGCGCAAGAAACTGGATAGAGATTTTCGGCATAACTTTTCAGCCGTCTGAATTTGTAAAAATAGCGTTTATTTTCGTCGGTGCGGCAACGCTTGAAAAAATTCAGACAAGTAAAAATATTTTTGCTTACATCGGTTTTTCGGTTGCCTGCGTGGGAACACTTATATTGATTAAGGATTTCGGAACGGCGCTCATTTTCTTTGTAACATTTCTTATAATTGCTTTTATGACTTCGGGCGATATAAAAACAATTATCCTCGCTGTCGCTTCAGCGGTTCTCGGTGCAGGAATCGTGCTCAAATATAAGTCTTATGTAACAAAGCGTTTTGCCGTTTACAGGCATGTTTGGGAGGCTGATTATTACAATACAAGCGGCTATCAGCAGACAAGAACGCTTGTTGGTTTAGCATCGGGCGGTCTGCTCGGTCTCGGAATAGGAAACGGAAACACAAGAAATGTTTACGCTTCTACAACAGACCTTATTTTCGGCGTTATCTGCGAGGAATGGGGATTCATTTTCGCCGTTATTCTTGTGCTTTCATTTGCGGCAATCGCCGTGTCGGCACTCGTAAATTCAATAGCGGCACGCTCCACATTTTATTCAATCGCCGCAGTTGCAGGCGCAGGTATGCTCCTTTTCCAGACGGCGCTCAATATTTTCGGTATTACGGATGTTCTGCCTCTCACGGGCGTTACGCTTCCGTTTGTAAGCCAGGGCGGTTCATCAATGATTTGCTGTTGGGCTGTTCTTGCATATATAAAGGCGTCCGATGTGCGCACCTATAATTATCTGGGAGGTGCAAGGAAGAAATGAAAACAATAACAAAAAGAGGCATTTTTCTCTGGATTCTCTGTGTGCTTTTCATAGGCGGAATAGTTTTCCTTTCATACAGCCTTGTTGCAGACGGCTCCGAATGGGTTATGAAAACCTATAACCGCCATGTTTATAGTGACGGCCAGCTTATAGCCGCAGGCGCTATCAAAGATAAAAACGGCGTTGTTTTATCTGAATCAGAGGACGGCGAGAGAGTTTACAGCGATGATAAAGATACAAGGCTTTCAACTCTTCATGTTATAGGCGACCCGAGAGGATTTATCTCAACAGGTGTTCAGTCTGCTTTTGAATCACAGCTTGTTGGTTACGATGTTCTCAACGGCGTTTACGAGATTAAGAAAAACGGCGGCGGAAACGACCTCGTTTTAACTATTGACAGTGAGATTAATAAGGTTGCGTATGAAGCGCTCGGCGATAAAAAGGGTACAATCGCCGTTGTAAACTATAAAACTGGCGATATTGTTTGTATGGTATCAACCCCGAGTTATGATGTTGACAATGTGCCGTCAAATCTTGAGAGCAGCGATAAGTATGAGGGTGTGTATATAAACAGATTTTTGACAGGCCTTTATACTCCAGGCTCAACTTTTAAGGTTGTAACTGCAATATGTGCTCTTCAAAATATGGGTAGCAGCATTTATGACAGAACATGGAAATGCGAAGGCGTTTATGATGTTGACGGTATTAAAGAAGATGAAATCATCTGTAACGCCACCCACGGCAAAATTAATTTTGAAAATGCGCTCGCAAAAAGCTGTAACTCAACTTTCGGTCAGATTGCGATTGAACTCGGCCCCGAAAAACTTGCACAGACGGTTGAGAGTATCGGTTTAACTTCATCTGTTTCAATAAGCGGTGAAATACATTCTGCAGAGGGAAGATTTTTCCTTGAAGAGGGCGACGCTGACGCATATGTAGGCTGGACGGGTATCGGACAGGGCGATACCCTTGTTTGCCCCGCCGCAATGCTTCGTCTTATGTGCGCAATTGCAAATGACGGCACGGCTGTTTCGTTCAATATTGTAGACAGATTTGAAAATAAATCAGGCGAATCATTCACGCTTAATCTTGATTTGAATGAAACTCAGATTCTCAGCACAGATGTTGCGTCTCAGATGAAAACCTTAATGAGAAACAATGTAAAAAAGCAGTACGGAGACAGCAAATATAAGGGTCTCAACCTTTGCGCTAAGTCGGGAACTGCTCAGATAGATGAAGTGGACGCCCACAACACCGCTTGGTTTGTTGGCTTTATGGATGATGAGGAAAATCCCTATGCATTCGTTGTAGTTGCTGAAAAGGGAAATTCAGGCTCTAAAACAGCAGGTCCTATGGCTAACAAAGTGCTTCAGGCGATTGTGGACAGTAATGAGGATTAATTGATATAAATGTCAGAAACAAAATTTACAAATATAAGTAGTGGCGACGAAGAGGAAAAAGCACTTCTGATTTCCGTTGATACGGGCGAATTTGACGCCGAGGTGTCTGCCGCAGAGCTTGAGGAGCTTGCCTCAACGGCAGGCGCACGAGTGCTCGCCTGTATGATACAAAAAAGAGAAGCACCCACCGCTTCGTCATATGTAGGAGCAGGCAGACTGCGTGAAATAAGCGATTTCTGCGGCTCTAACGATGTTGATTTAATTATTGCCGACGGCGAGCTTTCACCCGTTCAGGTGAGAAATATTGAGGACAGCACAGGCGTCAGAGTAATTGACAGAACAACGCTGATTCTTGATATATTCGCTAAAAGGGCACGCTCGGCAGAGGGTAAAATTCAGGTTGAGCTGGCTCAGCTTAAATATTCGCTTCCCCGCCTTACGGGAAAAGGCACAAGTCTTTCAAGGCTCGGAGGCGGAATAGGAACAAGAGGCCCAGGCGAAACAAAACTTGAAACAGATAAACGCCATATCAGGCGCAGGATTCAGTGTCTTAACGAAAGTCTTGATAAAATAGAACGCCGCCGTCTTGCAATGCACCGCAGACGGCAGAAAAACGGCGTTGAGGCTGTTGCGATTGTAGGATATACAAATGTCGGCAAATCAACGCTTATGAACAGGCTTACAAGCGCAGGTGTGCTTGAGGAAAACAAGCTGTTTGCAACCCTTGACCCAACTGCAAGAAAACTCACCCTGACTGACGGCAGAGAAATTATGCTTATTGATACGGTAGGACTTGTGCGCAGACTTCCTCATCAGCTTGTGGACGCTTTCCGCTCAACTCTTGAAGAGGCGCTATGGGCAGATGTTATTTTGAATGTGTGCGATGCTTCAAGCCCTGAATGTAACGAGCATATTAAGGTTACAAACGATTTGCTGTCCTCGCTTGGATGTGACGGCAAGCCTGTTATAAATGTTATGAACAAATGCGACCTTGTGCCCGAACTTCTCGATTATCCGCTCATAGGCAGAAGCGTGTGCGTAAGCGCAAAAACAGGGCTCGGAATAGACGAACTCCTTGAGGAAATTTCAACGGCTTTGCCTTACAAAAGGCGCAGGGTAACTGTTCTTGTTCCGTTTTCAGACGGCTCTGTTCTTTCTGAAATCAGAAAAAACGGCGTTGTCTATTCTGAGGAATATCTTGAAAACGGAGTAAAAATAGACGCTCTTGCCGATGTTGCCTATCTTGATAAAATAAAAGATTATATTTTATAATTTGTGATTATATTTTCGTTTGCCGCCTCATAAGATTTTTTATGAGGTGGTATTATGAAAATGTTTACTTTAAGGCTTAAGCCGAAAACTATTTTCGGGCTTATTCTTATTGTTACGGGCATTGTTGTTATAGCTATTACTTTCTTTTCAAACCATGTGGAGGACAGCAGACAGGCGGCAAATTCCGTTGCGGTTGCCACAAACGAGGAAAGAGAACAGTATTTAACTTCGCTCGGATGGGAATTTAATATCGAGTGTACTGAAAAGGAAATTATTATTCCTCAGCAGTTCAACGATACATATCAGCAATATAATGAAATTCAAAAAGCGCAGGGCTTTAATTTAGAGGATTACAAGGGGCAGAGCGCCGTTGTATATACATATAACATTACTAATTACGAGGGCTACGAAAACAGAGATTGCATTTTTGCAAATCTTATTGTCTGCGAGGGAAAACTTATCGGCGGAGATGTCTGCTCCACTTCCGTTTCGGACGGTTTTATGCAGGGACTTCAAAAACAGTAATTTATCCGCCGCTCGCTTTAAAGCTCTTTTATACGGATTTTTTAAATGGATAGAATAGATAAAATAATATCCTCGTCGCTTTCTATAACAAGAAGCGAAGCGAGGGACGCCGTAAAGCACGGCAGGGTTTGTGTAAACGGAAAAACCGTGAAATCACCTGCCGAAAAGGCGGATGCTCAAAAAGATAAGATAACCGTTGATAATAACGAAATAGTCTTTTGCGAATTTGTGTATATTATGATGAATAAGCCTAAGGGCGTTATTTCGTCAACGGACGGGAAAAAGACAAACGAAAAAACAGTTATTGATATTCTGCCTGAAAATATGAAAAGAAGAAATCTTTTTCCCGCAGGCAGGCTTGATAAGAATACTACGGGTTTTATCCTCATAACTGATGACGGAAAATTTGCCCACGATATTCTAAGCCCGAAAAAGCATATAAGCAAAACTTATATAGCTGAACTGGACAAACCGTTTGACAGCGAAGTGGAAACGGCGTTTTCAAAGGGCGTTGTAATCGGGGAAGATGTTTGTCTTCCTGCACTGCTTGAAAGCGTAAACGATAGCAGAACAACTGCAAGGGTTACTATATCTCAGGGAATGTATCATCAGATAAAAAGAATGTTCTCAGTGTTCGGAATTGAAGTTGTAGAACTCAAAAGAATAAAAATGGGAAAGCTTGAACTTGATGAAAATCTGCTCCCCGGGGAGTGCCGTTACCTCTCAAAGGAAGAATTAAACCTTATCAAAGAACGATGAAATATGTGTTAAAATGTCGTCAAACCACTATATATTGTGGTTTTTGGCGGCATTTTTGTTGCTTTATGCAAGTTAAACAAAAAAATACAGAAATTGTTGGAAAAAGCTTGCAAAATGATGAAGAGCCTTGTATAATATGAACAAGAGAATTGAAACGCTTTTGTGCAATATTTTATTTGCATTTTATAAAGAGGGTAAATTCTGTTCAGTATTATGTTATATTAAGAGGGAGGGATTCTTTTGCCTAACAGATTATTTCAGGGCATTGTGAATCAGATGAGAGATACTATGGACCGTAATGTCGGCGTTGTCGATGAAAGCGGTACCGTAATTGCCTGCTCGGAGCTTGGCCAGATAGGCGAAATCCGCAAGGGCGTTGTTTCAGCTGGTGTTTTTGCCGGACTTCAAACTTGTGTTGACGGCTTTACTTATAAAGCGTTCGGTAGCTCGGTTCACCCCGAATACGCCGTTTGCGTTGAGGGTACGGACGATATGAGCAAGCGTTACGCTGATATTATTTCCGTTGCCTTAAATCAGATTAAGCAGAATAATGATGAAAAGTTTGATCGCTCAAATTTCGTTAAGAATGTTATTCTTGATAATATTCTTCCCGGCGATATTTATATCAAGAGCAGGGAACTTCATTTTAATAACGACGCAACAAGAGTTGTTTTCATTATCAGAGTTCCCGATAAAACCGATGTTTCCGTATACGATGTTATTCAGAATTTCTTCCCCGATAAAACTAAGGATTTCGTTATAAATGTCAACGAAACGGATATTGCACTTGTTAAAGAAGTGCGCCCGAATGTTGAGATGAAAGACCTTGAAAAGCTTGCCCGTTCAATCTGCGATACTCTTTCAACAGAGTTTTACTGCAACGCCGTTGTCGGCATAGGCACTTGTGTTACGGGTGTAAAAGACCTTGCACGCTCATTCAAGGAAGCTCAGGTTTCTCTTGAGGTTGGCAAAGTATTTGATACCGAACAGCCGATAGCAAGCTATGAAAATCTCGGTATTGCAAGACTTATCTATCAGCTTCCCACAACTCTTTGCGAGATGTATCTCAAGGAAGTTTTCAAAACGGGTTCAATTGAATCACTTGACCAGGAAACACTTTTCACTATTCAAAAGTTCTTTGAAAACAACCTCAATGTTTCCGAAACAAGCCGTAAGCTTTTCGTTCATAGAAATACACTTGTTTACAGACTTGAAAAAATCAAGAAGATTACAGGCCTTGACCTCAGAGAGTTTGATGACGCTATCGTTTTCAAAGTTGCTCTTATGGTTAATAAGTACCTTGAATCAAGTCCTATTAAATATTAAAAAATTCCGGAATTTAATATTTCCGGTAATATCTGCTAAAATTCCGGTAATACATAATTGTGTTGCCGGATTTTTTCATATACATTTGAAAATCAATTCTTGTGTTTACAAAAGCGTTACATAATTTACAAAAAAGCAACAAATATAACTTGATTTATATCTCGATTTGTTTTATTATATATTAGAGAAAATTTAAAGAATTTTATTCTTCCGCTATTGCGGAATGTTAAGTTAAGAGGTAAAAAATAGTGATTGAATTTCGTGATGTTACCAAAGTTTACGGAAGCAACGGAACAAAAGCTCTCAACAATGTAAATATAAAAGTTGAGGACGGGGAATTCGTTTTTGTTGTAGGTTCTTCCGGAGCAGGTAAAAGTACATTTTTAAAGCTTATTATGCACGAGGAAAAGCCCACAAGCGGCGTTGTTGTTGTCGGCGATTATTCCTCTGATACCATTAAGAAAAAACAGGTGCCTTATTACAGAAGAACTATGGGCATTGTTTTTCAGGATTTCCGCTTGATACCCAAAATGAGCGTTTATGATAATGTTGCGTTTGCAATGCGTGTTATCGGCGCAAAGGAAAAGGAAATCAGAAAAAGAGTGCCTTATATTCTCCAGCTTGTAGGTCTTTCCCACAAGGCACGCTCAATGCCGAATGAGCTTTCAGGCGGTGAGCAGCAGCGTGTTTCACTCGCAAGAGCGCTTGTAAATAACCCCAAGCTTATCGTTGCGGACGAGCCTACGGGAAATGTAGACCCTGAAATGAGCCACGAGATTGTTGAAATGCTTACTAAAATCAACAATAACGGCACAACGGTTATCATGGTAACGCATGAGCATTCTCTTGTTAAGGCGTTTCCTCGCAGAGTAATTGTTATTAAAAACGGCGAAGTTGTTTCGGATACTCCCGACCCCACTCACGCACGCTTTGAATCGGACGAGCCTCAGAAAGCAACGGATATGTATTTCTTCAATGAAAATGTCAAACTCGGAAATGAGATTGAAGATATTTTTGATTCCATTGAAGACGGAGATTCCGATAATTCAGAAGACGGTGAAAACGGGGGTGAGGCATAATGACAAGTTCGAGTTTAAATTACCTCTTTAAAGAGGGCTTCAGAAATATCTGGTCAAACAGAATGATGAGTATTGCCTCAATCTGTGTTCTTATGAGCTGTCTTGTTCTTATAGGCTGCGCTTCAATGATCTTTCTGAATATTGAATCTTTGCTCGGCAAAATGGAAGAGCAGAATGTAATCATGGTTTATATAGAGGACGATACTCCGGACGCTGACATTGAAGCTATGGGTACTTCTCTTAAAAATATGAACAACATAAAAGAAGTTGAATTTGTATCAAAAGAATCAGCTTGGGAAGAACAGCTTTCAACAATGGAAGAGGCTCAGGCTCAGTTCTTTACCGAAATAAGCTCGGATATTCCGCTTCCTGATGCTTACAAGGTTACTGTTGATGATTTAACTTATTTTGACGATACGGTAAATGAAATAAAACAGCTTCAGCATATTGATACAATCAGGGAAAATAAGGACCTTGCAGAAAAGCTTCTTACTATACGCCACGGCGTTGAGGTTATTTCCATAATTATTGTTGCAGTATTGCTTGCAATAAGCGTATTTATTATTTCAAACACAATCAAGCTTACGGTTTACTCAAGAAGACTTGAAATTAGCATTATGAAATCGGTTGGTGCTACAAACAGTTTTGTAAGATTCCCGTTTGTTGTTGAAGGTATGATTTTGGGAATTATTTCCGGTATTATATCGCTCGGTCTTGTGTGGGCGTTCTATGAATTTGCCGTTAAGCAGTTTGGCGATTTGCTCACTTCGCTTCAGCTTGAGGCGCTTAATTTCGCTGATTTTGCACTCCCCATGCTCGGTATCTTTATCGGCATAGGTATAATTACGGGTGTAGGCGGCGCATTGATTTCAATGGGCAAATATCTTAACAAGGAAGGTAGTGAGATAAGTGGCATCTAAAAATTTAGTAAAAGTTTTTTGTGTAATTTTAAGTGTGTTCATGATGCTTTCTTCTTCCGTTTCAGTTTATGCTGAATCCATTTCGGATTTAAATGATAAAATCGACAAGATGGAAGAGGAGAACAAGGAACTTGAAAAAGAGCTTAAACAGCTTGAAAGCCAAAAGGCAGATAAAGAAGCATATGCAAATGTACTTATGCAGAAGGTTAATGTTCTTAAAGATAAGCTTGATGCACTTGAAGATAGTAAATCAGCTCTTGAAAGTGAAATCGACAAAATTGAGGCTGATATAGAACAAACTGTTAAAGAGATTGATGCGGCTCAAAAGGAGATAGACGCTAAGGAAAAAGAGTTTGAAGGTATTTACTATGAATACTGCCAGCGCCTCAGAGCTATGTATATCTCAGGCAATGTTACAACCCTTGAAATTCTTCTTGAAAGCGGCGATATAGGCTCAGTTCTCACTCGTGCAGAAATGGTAAAATGCGTTTCTGAGCAGGACAGCGATACTCTTGATTCTCTTATGAAGAAAATGCAGGAGATTCAGGACAAAAAACACGAGATAGAAAAGAACAAGCTTGCTCTTGAGGAAAACAAGAAAACGCTTGATACAAGAAAAGAGGAGCTTCAGGCTTCTATTGATGATTACAGTGCTTCTAAAAAAGAACTTGATGCTGAGGTAGCTGAATGTAATGCTGCAATTAAGTCGCTTGATTCAACAAAATCAGAGATTAAGGAAACCATTTCAGCTAACGAAGAAGAGATGAGGCAGATTGATAACGAAATCAATCAGGCTTTGAATGGCTCAGGAGCAAACAACCCCGGAAGCGATAATTATAACCCCGGAACAGGTCAGCTTGCATATCCCACAAGTTACAGAACTATTTCTGCAGGCTATCCCAATTACAGCAGCGGCGCTTATCACGGCGGTGTAGACTGGCCTTGTCCCACAGGAACTGCGGTTCATGCGGCGGATTCAGGTGTTGTTGTTATTGCTAAAAGGCTTACATACAGCTACGGCCAGTATATTGTTATTGACCACGGCAACGGTCTTTCAACACTCTATGCTCATAACAGCTCACTTTGCGTAAGCGTTGGTGACAAGGTATCAAAGGGTCAGCTCATTTCATATTCAGGTTCAACGGGTAACTCAACAGGTCCTCACCTCCATTTTGAGGTAAGACTTAACGGTACAAGAGTAAATCCGATGAATTATCTTGGCTGATGATTTAAAATTTAATATTCTTAAAGGCAAATAATATTTACAACATTGTAAATAATATTTACATAACTTATTTAATAATATATAATAGGATGTGGAGTCAATGAAACTTGATAATATGCTAAAAAAAGGCGTATGCGGTTTATTGGCTTCACTATTTCTTTTTTCAGCAGTATTTTTAATTCAACCGTCTAAAATAATAACTGCTCAAGGTTCTGATATGACTGCTCAGCAGGAAAAAGCAGCTTTGGAGCAACGAATTAAGGAGACTGAAAATAAACTCAGCGAACTGAGAGAGCAGTCCTCCAATACGCAGGAGTACTTAAATACGCTGACAAATAAAATATCTTACCTCAACGAGCAGTATGATTTAGTAAGCAGTGAGGTTGAGAACGATAAAAAGCAGATAGAAACTTTAAAAAAAACTTATTCAGAAAATGAGAAATCAATAGCAACGGCTAAAGAAAATCTTGTAACGCTTCAGGCGGACTATGATACGGCCGTTGAAGATTTCAACGAAAGTTACGATATATATGCTCAGAGAATGAGAGCAATGTATATCAGCGGCGAAACGAATATCATTGTTTTTCTCATTACAAGCCAGGATATTTCCCAGCTTTTAACACGCCTTGAAATGATAAAGCGCATTTCCGAAATGGATGCAAAACTTCTCTCTCAAATCGACAGCGAGATAGAGAACATTCAGCTTTCAAAGGAAAACATTTCCAAGGAACAGCAGGAACTTGAGCAGTCGCAGATAAATCTGAAAAATACACAGACGGCTCTTGAAAAAGCGCTTCCCGAGCTTGAGGAAAAGCAAAACGAGCTTGCAGATAAAAAAACAGAGCTTGATAAAGAACGCTCAGAGGCAAATTCGCTTTTGCTTTCGCTCAATGAAGAAACGGGAAATTATACGGAATTTTTGATAGATGATAAAGCGGCTATGGCGGAGATTGACGCCGCTATTGAAGACGCCGCAGACAAATATCAGGACGAAACAACAACTCAAAAGCCCACCGAAGGCGGCGGGGATGACTCTCAGCAGACAACCGCAAAGCCTGATACGGGCAGTAAATATATCAGCTTAACATATCCCGTCCCCTCCCAAACTAAAATAACCTGCGCATTTGGGGAATACTCAGGTCACAGCGGAGTGGATTTCAGTTGCCCCACGGGCTCTGATGTTGTGGCGGCTGAATCGGGAACTGTAATTATTTCCGCAGACCTAAAAAATCCTGACGGAACTTACAGAAGCTACGGCAGATATATTGTTATAATGCACGATAAAACAACTTCATCGGGCGACGCGGTTTATACACTGTACGCCCACAACTCCGAAAGGCTTGTTTCTGCCGGAACTTATGTTCAAAAAGGGCAGAAGATAGCCGAATCGGGCTCTACGGGAAATTCAACGGGTCCGCATTGTCATTTTGAAGTGCGTACTCCAAATTCAAGCTATTCAGCCTGCAAAGACCCTGCGATTTATCTCCCGTAAAAATTTTTAAGGGGTGCTTTGCCATGATACACGGTAAGCGTTTAAAGTTAACAGCACTTGTTTTGGCGGTTATTATTGCCGTAACACCTGTTGCTTCAGGCGGTGTTTTCGCATCGGGGGCGGAAACTAAGCCTACAAATACAACTGAGACTACTACTCAGAGTGAAGAAGAAAAAAGGCTTGAAGCTCAGAAAAAGCTTGAGGAAACTATGGAGATGCTCAATGCAGACCTTAAAGCTTCCGAAGAAAAGCTTTTACAGCTCGGAGAGCAGTCAAAAAACACTCAGGAATATATTGATATTCTTGACCAAAAAATAGGAATTTTAAACGAACAGCTTACCTTGCTTGATACTCAGATAACAGATTATGAAGAGGATATAAAAGTTCTTCAGGAAAGTATTGATACAAATCAGCAGGAGGCGGATAAGCTTCAGGGTGAAGTTGATAAGGTCCAGACAGTTCTTGATGATTTGAATAAGAGATTTATGGCAAAATATGAGGCTTACTGCCTTCGTATGAGAGCCATTTACATATCGGGTAATTTTAATATTCTTACCGCTCTTTTAACTTGTTCGGATATTTCAAGTTTCCTTACAAGATACGAAATGGTAAAGGCAGTTTCAAAGAGCGATACTGAGTTGCTTCAGGAAATTCAAGCGCAAACAGATGAAATTTTACAGCAGGAAGAGGATTTGAATGCAAAGAAATCCTCGCTTGACAATGTTAAAATGACTCTTATGTCTCAGCAGACTGAACTGCAGCATAAGCAGGATTCGTTAACTGCCGCACAGGAAGATATGGCGGCGAAAAAGATAACTCTCGCTCAGGATAAGGCAGAAAGCGACCAGCTTTTTGCACAGCTTACAGCCGAAACAGGTATGTATACTGAATTCAGAAATGAGGATAAGGAACTTACAGAGCTTGCTGAACAGCAGATTCAAGACCTTATTAACGGCGTTATTTCTCCCGATGAGGTATCGGAAATAACAACGAGCGACAGAGATGAAAAGCCTACGGTTATTTATAATGAAACAGATGTATATAATAAATCCGACGGCGTTTATAATATGACATATCCCGTGCCGGGTCATTATACAATTTCGGCAGGCTTCCCGAATTACAGTAACGGCTCATATCACGGCGGAATAGATTTCCCGTGTCCCACGGGCTCAAAGGTAGTTGCGGCACAAAGGGGCGTTGTTGCAGGCGTTCAAAAGCTCAATTACAGTTACGGCTATTATGTTCTTATTTACCACGGCACAGATGCTGACGGTAAGCAGGTGTTCACGCTTTATGCGCACAATTCAGAAATACTTGTTTCTCCCGGAGATTCGGTATATAAGGGTCAGCAGATAGCAAAATCAGGCTCAACGGGCAATTCAACAGGTCCTCACTGCCATTTTGAAATCAGAGTGGGAAATACAAAAATCAACCCCACAAACTATCTCAGCAAATGATGTTTTAAAACAGTTAAAAGCGAAATTAAAATGAACAAAATAAATTACAGCAAAAAAACAGAATCAATTATTGAGATTAATAAGAGAGAGCATATTTTGCCCTCTCTTTTAATTCATGCGTGTTGTGCTCCGTGTTCAAGCGCCTGCCTTGAATATCTCAATAAATATTTTGATATAACGGTGTTTTACTATAACCCAAATATCTCTCCTGAAAGTGAGTTTGAAAAACGACTTTCGGAGGAAAAAAGACTTTTGGCTGAAATGCCGTTTGAAAACAAAGTTTCAATCATTGACGGCGAATATGATTACAATGAATTTCTCGAAATGTCAAAGGGTCTTGAAGATGTGCCTGAGGGAGGCGAGCGTTGCTTTAAATGTTATCGCCTCAGACTTGAAAAAACGGCACAGCTTGCAAAGGAAAGGGGCTTTGATTATTTCTGCACCACTCTTTCTATAAGTCCGCTTAAAAACTCTCAGAAAATTAATGAGATAGGTTATGAGATTGAAGAGAAATACGGCGTAAAATGGCTTCCGTCCGATTTCAAGAAGAAAGAGGGCTATAAACGCTCAATAGAGCTTTCGGCTGAATATAATTTATACCGCCAGAATTTCTGTGGCTGTGAATTTTCAAAAAAAGAGGCTCAGCGCCGAGAAAGGCAGGGTGAAGCAAATGAATAATCCGCTTGCGTCAAGAATAAGACCCACAGAGTTATCTCAGGTTGTCGGCCAGCGTCATTTGCTTGAGCCTGGAAAACCTCTTTACAATATGATTGAAAGCGGCAATATTCCGAATTTGATTTTTTACGGCCCGTCAGGTACGGGTAAAACAACGGTAGCTTCAATCATAGCTAATAAAACAAACCGCACTTTGCGCAGGCTTAACGGCACAAATGCTTCAACGCAGGATATAAAGAATATTGTTGCAGAGCTTGATACTTTTGAAACTCCAAACGGAGTATTGCTCTACCTTGACGAAATTCAGTATTTTAATAAAAGGCAGCAGCAAAGCCTGCTTGAATACATAGAAAACGGAAAAATAACCCTCATTGCCTCCACTACGGAAAATCCGTATTTTTATATCTATCCAGCCGTGCTTTCACGCTCAACGGTTTTTGAGTTTAAAAGCGTTGAGTGGCAGGATATGATTCCTGCAATAAGCAGGGGGCTTGATTTTCTCGCTGATGAATACTCGCTCAAAGCCTCTGCTCAGGACGGCGTTTTTGAGAAAATCGCAAGGGGATGCGGAGGAGATGTCCGTAAGGCGCTAAACAGCATTGAAAACTGTTTCTTCGCTTCAAAAACGGAAAACGGCGAAAAGATTATAACGCTTGAAACTGCCGCCGAACTCACACAGAAAAGCGCAGTCAAATATGACCGTGAGGGCGATGAGCATTACGATATTATTTCGGCGTATCAAAAAAGTATGAGAGGTTCAGACCCCGATGCGGCGCTTCATTATCTTTCAAGACTGCTTGAAGCAGGCGATTTGCCCTCTGCGTGCAGAAGGCTTCTTGTGTGCGCCTGCGAAGATGTGGGTCTTGCCTACCCTCAGATTATTCCCATCGTTAAGGCGGCGGTGGATTCTGCTCTTATGCTCGGTATGCCCGAGGCTAGAATACCGCTTGCAGATGCAGTTGTGCTTGTTGCAATGTCGCCTAAAAGCAACGCCGCTTATATGGCTGTAAATCAGGCGATGAGCGATGTAAAAAACGGCAATTACGGCCCTATACCGAGAACACTTCAAAACAAGCATTTTGACGGGGAGGACGCAGTCGTTAAAGGGCAGTTTTATCAGTATCCTCACGATTTTGAGCATCATTGGGTAAAACAGCAGTATCTGCCCGACATAATCAAAAATAAGAAATATTACACGCCGGGCGACAATAAAAACGAGCAGTCGTTTAAGGCGTACTGGGACAAATACAAAAAATAAGCAGAAAAGGGGAGCTCTGTATGACTAAAAAAGAAAGAGCGCTCAAAGCTGTGGAGATATTAAAGGAGCTTTATCCCGAGGCGATTTGTTCGCTCAATTACAGCAATCCGTTTGAGCTTCTTGTGGCTGTGCGCCTTTCAGCGCAGTGCACTGACGCAAGGGTAAACCTTGTAACTCCCGCTCTTTTTGAAAAATATAAAACACCTGCGGATTTTGCAGCTGCAAATGTAGAGGATATTGAAAAGCTCATATATTCCTGCGGGTTTTATAAAAGCAAGGCGCAGTCCATTGTTGAAATGGCGCAGAAAATAATAACCGAATTCAATAATGAAGTGCCTGATACTATTGAAAAACTTATAACCCTGCCGGGTGTCGGCAGAAAAACGGCAAACTTAATTGTTGGCGATGTATACGGCAAAGAAGCAATTGTTGTTGATACACATTGCATAAGAATTTCTAACCGCTTAGGTCTTGTTGCAGAAAAAGACCCGAAAAAGATTGAGTTTGCTCTTAAAAAGATAATTCCGCCCGAGGAGGGCTCGGATTTTTGCCACAGAATCGTTCTTTTCGGGCGTGATGTGTGCACGGCAAGAAAGCCGAAATGCTCTGAATGTAAATTGAGCGAAATATGCAAAAAAACAGGAGTTGCTAAATGAAAACGGCAAAAATAAGCGAAGAAAACATAATTTTAATAGGAATGCCGGGCTCAGGCAAGTCAACCTGCGGCGTGCTTGCGGCAAAACTTCTTTTGAAAAATTTTTTTGATACAGATCTGCTCATTCAAAGTCTTGAAAACAAAAGACTTCAGCAGATAATAGACGAGAGAGGAACGGCTGAGTTCAAAAAGGCTGAGGAAGCGGCCATACTTTCCCTCAACATCAAGGGCACCGTTATTGCAACCGGCGGCAGTGTGGTTTACAGCCAAAAAGCTATGGAACACCTTAAAAAAATGGGTGTTGTCATCTATCTGCATTTAAGCTATGAGGAAATGAAAAGCCGAATAAAAAATCTCAGCACAAGGGGAATTGCCCTTGAAAAAGGTGAAACACTTATTGATATGTATAATGAGCGTTTGCCCCTTTATGAGAAATATGCTGACGCCGTTATAGAGTGCGACAAAAGCACTGTAGACAGCACAGTTGAAAAAATAGTTGAGGCTGTTCAAAAAATAACACTTGAATAAATGTGTTAAACTGTGATATTATAATTTAAATATATTATTATAGTGATACAGGAGGATTTTATATGAACGAATACGGCGCAAAATTTGTTAAAGAAGGTCTCACCTTCGACGATGTTCTTCTTATTCCGGCGGAAAGCGATGTTCTTCCCAACGAGGTTGACCTTTCAACCCATCTTACAAAGAATATCAAGCTTAATATTCCGCTTATGACCTCCGCAATGGATACTGTAACGGAATCCAATATGGCAATTGCAATCGCAAGAGAAGGCGGAATCGGCGTAATTCACAAAAATATGACTATTGAAGACCAGGCAACTGAGGTTGACAAGGTAAAGAGATCTGAAAACGGCGTTATCACAAATCCGTTTTTCCTTTCACCCAACCATACTGCTCAAGATGCGGAAAATCTTATGCGCAAGTATAAGATAAGCGGCGTTCCAATCTGTGAGGATGACGGTACACTTGTTGGTATTCTTACAAACAGAGATATGAGATTTATGACTGATTATACTGTTAAAATCTCAAGCGTTATGACTCCTAAAGAGAAGCTTGTAACCGCTATGGCAGGTACAACTCTTGAAGAGGCTAAAAAAGTTCTTATGGCTTCAAAAGTTGAAAAGCTTCCCCTCGTTGACTCAAACGGAAAACTTACAGGTCTTGTAACTATCAAAGATATTGAAAAGAGCGTTAAATATCCCAACACAGCCCGTGATTCAAAAGACAGACTTCTCTGTGCTGCCGCTCTCGGCGTAACACAGGATATGCTTGTTCGCGCAAAGGCTCTTGCAGACGCTCAGGTAGACGCATTCGTTCTCGACTCAGCTCACGGACATTCTAAGAATATTATAAAAGCTGTTGACACAGTTAAAAACGCATTCCCCGATATTTCTCTTATCGCAGGTAATGTTGCAACAGCAGAAGCAACTGAAGCGCTTATCAAAGCAGGCGCAGATGCAGTTAAGGTTGGTATAGGCCCCGGTTCTATCTGTACAACCCGTGTTGTTGCAGGTATCGGTGTTCCTCAGATTACTGCTATTTATGATTCAGCTGAAATGGCAAATAAATACGGTATTCCGATTATCGCTGACGGCGGTATCAAATACAGCGGTGAAATCGTTAAGGCTATCGCAGCAGGCGGCAGCGTTGTTATGGTAGGTTCGCTTGTAGCAGGCTGTGACGAAGCACCCGGCGAAACAGAAATCTATCAGGGCCGTCAGTTCAAGGTTTACAGAGGTATGGGCTCACTCGGCGCAATGAACAAAGGTTCGGCAGATCGTTACTTCCAGAACGGAACAAAGAAATTCGTTCCCGAAGGCGTAGAAGGTCGTGTACCTTACAAGGGAGCAGTAGGCGATACCGTATTCCAGATGATGGGCGGTCTTCGTTCAGGTATGGGTTATGTCGGCTGTCACAACATTGAGGAGCTGCGCACAAACGCTAGATTTATAAAAATCACAGGCGCCGGTCTTGTTGAAAGTCATCCGCACGATGTTTATATTACCAAGGAAGCTCCTAACTATTCAGGCAGCAGACAGGATTGATTTTTTCGAAGAAAGAGGCGTTAAACGGTTTCGTTTAATGCCTTTTTTTGAATTGAGGTTTTTAGATGGCAGAAAAAGTTTCTCGATGGAAAAAGTTCAAGAGATTTTTAAAAAGAAATATGACTCCCACATGGGCACGGCATTTTGCGTATCAGGCTATTTCTTTTATTATTTCGGTTGCTATTGTTATTTCTGTTGCAACATATGCCGTTACTAAAAACTATGAGGAAAGGACGCTGAAATTTGTGGATGGTTTCACGATTACTGCACATACAGGCGCTTTCGGTACGGAGGAAAACTCCATTGAATCTGTAATAGCGGCAGTTAACAACAATGTTGAAATTCTTGAAATTGATGTGCGCCAGAGACCTGACGGCACTCTTGTTATGAATCACGATATTGTTGTTACAAATAACGAGGGTGTTCTCCTTTCAGAGGCGTTTGATATTATTAAAGAAGACGATTGCCTGATTAATCTTGATATTAAAGACACAAGCACACTCAATGCGCTTCACGATATGCTTATCGAATTTAATCTTATGGGCAGGGCGTTTCTTACGGGAATTGACCAATTAAATATAAAAGCGCTCAAGGCGTCTTCGTGCAGGGATATGGAATATTATCTAAACTGTCAGCCGTCCAGAATTAAAATATTCAGCGCAGATTATCAGCAAAAGATTATCGATTTGCTTGAGGAGACGGGGGCTGTAGGCGTAAACTGCAATTATAAATACGCAAGTTCAACGCTTTCCACCGTTTTGCACGAAAACGGATATAAGCTTTCGGTGTGGACGGTTAATTCAACATTTACAATGAAAAGGGCGCTTACGCTGTCTCCCGACAATATTACTACGAAAGAATATGACCGCCTTATTTCGGTTATAGATAACTGGGGTGAATAAGTTTTATGACAAATGAAGAATATCTCAAAGCGATAGATGTTCGCTGTTCTCGCAGAACATTTAAAAATTCATTTCTCGATGACGATACAAAACAGGTTATCAGGGATATGATTGATTATGTAAATAAAAAAGCAAATTTAAATTTTGTGTTTTTTGACGATGCCCGTTTTGCTTTTAATATTCATTCCGGAATGACGAGTATGATTGCCGTTTGCGGACCCGATACAATACCCGCAAGAGAGGCGTGCGGATATTACGGCGAAACAATCGTTTTGCAGTGCGCATATCACTCAATAGGCACCTGCTGGGTTGGCACATTTAATGAAAACAAGGTGCTTGAAAAACTTGATTTGCCTAAAGGAATTAGGCTTTATTGCGTAATAGCGCTAGGTAAAGTAGGGCAGAGCAAAAGCTTTAAAGAGAAAATGATGTATAAAGCAACTCATAAAAACTGCAAACCCTATCAGAAGATGTTTGAGGTGTGTGACGAAAAACTGCCCGATGAAATTGTTTTTGCAATGAAGCAGGTTGAAAAAGCGCCAAGCGCAGTAAACAGACGACCTGTCAAATTCAAATACGAAAACGGCGTTATGTCCGCCTATGTTGATGAGCCGTATTCAGACAAAAGCATTGATTTCGGAATTGCACAGCTTCACTATCAGCTCGGAATGTCCGCTCAGGGCGTTAAGGGCGAATGGGCAAACGGAAAGTTCGTTGTAGATACGGAAAGAAGAATAGAATTTCCTAATAAACAAAATACCGATGAAACTCGGCAAGAGAAATATTGTGAAATAAATGAGGAGAATGAAGATGAATGATAATTCTGCTAAAAAGAAAATGAGCAAGAAAAAGAAGATAATAATTATTGTTGCTTCAGTAATCGCCGCGCTCCTTGTAATCGTAGTTTGCGCAGGCGTTGCCGCTCTTAATTGGTATTGCAAAACCCCCGAATATACCGTTTATCAGACTGATGCAGATGTGGAGCTTGTAGCCCACAGAGGTTTCAGAGCAGTTGCTCCCGAAAATACCGTTCCTGCTTTTGAGGAGGCAGGCGAAGCAGGCTTTTACGGTGCAGAATGTGACCTTTACAGAACATCCGACGGTGTGTGGGTTGTTCATCACGATTTCAACACTTACAGAATGACGGACGGCATGAGCACAATAGAGAATAAGACATATTCAGAGCTTATGAATGAAACTGTTGACAATGGTTCTAATGTGGCTGATTATCCGAATCTTAAAATGTGCACATTAGAAGAATATCTCGATATTTGCAGCGAATATTCAATGGTGCCCGTAATTGAGCTTAAAAGTGCAAACAATACAGAAAATTATGGCGAAATCATTGAAATACTCGGCGAATACAGCGATTTAAACCCTGTATTCATTTCTTTCCACCTTGAGAATTTAAAGGCAATGAGAGCCGTTACAGACGCTCCCTGCTGGTATCTCGTTCAGAAAATTACTGAGGAGGAAATAGAAAACGCTCTTTCAATAGGCGGAGACTGCGGTATAGACTTCAATTATGCAAAAGAAGAAAATACTGATGAAATGATTATGAAGTGCGTAAACACGGGAATGTCAGTGGGCGCTTGGACTGTAAATGAGCCTGAAGCTGTAACACGCCTTTCAAATCTCGGGGTAAATTATATAACCACCGACTGCATTACATATTGATTGAAATAAGACAAAAAAGGCTGAACGCATTTGCGTTCAGCCTTTTTATATATTGAGTTTTAATTATTCCACGGATTGTTTTTATCGGGGTCTGTGGGGTCCCAACCTCTTCGTGAGTCATCCGTGTCAATTCTTATCGGTGTGGGTTTATCAAGTGGTTCTTTCTCATCGCTGTCATAAATTATAACTGTTGTGCCAGACGGACAGTTGTCCTTTATCCATTTTGAATCTTCAGCGCTGAGCCTTACACAGCCAAGTGAAGCCGCCTCGCCCAGCTTGTTGTATTCGTCATATTCAAGGTCTGATTTGTCCTGTGTATAATACGGTACGGAATGAAACAGTATGTGCGCCGTTATTCTTGTGGCGTACTGCCCGTAAACATTGCCCTCAAGAAGCCGCCAGTTATATCTGTCGCTGGTGTAAAAGATACCTCTCGGTGTGTTGTTGCCCGTGCCTACCGAGCAAACCATCGCTTTTTTTGCAACGGTGTACTTACCGTTTGAATCTTTTTCATAAACTATAACAATGTTTTGAGTTCTGTTTACCTTTATGAGATAGGGTGATGAATATTTTATTTTAGGCGTTTTGTCTGTCAGCTGAGACGCTTTCACATAACCTGTAGTGGACTTGTAAACAACCTCTACCCAACTGCCTTTTTGTGAAACAACAGGAAGATATGTGTTTCTGCCAACCTTGCCGAGACTTTTGGAATCGGAACTTGCCGATTTTCTGATTGTAGTCCATTCATCCGTTGTATACAGCACATCTTCGCTGTCAAACTCAGCGCTTTCGGTGGTTGTCTGTGTTGTCGGTGCAGTTGTTTGCGTGGTCTGTGTGGTTTGCGTCGTCTGAGTGGTTTGAGTTGTCTGTGTGGTTTGTGAAGTCTGTGTTTGTGATGTGCTTATGTCTGAAACATTTTGCTGTGAATGGGTGCTGGCTTTTTCAAAGGCAAACACGCATATTAAAACGCAAATAACAACTGCAGCACATACTGACACAGCTATCTTAATTTTCTTTTGTTTGTCTTTATTCGGTTCGTCCATATTCAGTTCCTCTTTTTATACCGTTTGCTCAAATCATATTCCAAGCATAACAGATGCAAATGCAATATAAATAAGCAGTGATACAGCGTCAACGATAGTTGTTATAAACGGGCTTGCCATAACCGCAGGGTCAAATCCGCACTTCTTTGCAAGAATGGGAAGCGTACAGCCTATGATTTTGGCGAAAATTATTTCAATTAATATTGTAAAGCATATTACAAGCGCAACAATAATGGTTATTTCGGAGTTTCCGAGAATGAATCTGTCAAACAGCATCAGTTTTACAAAGCATACAACTCCGAGAGTTACGCCGCAGACAACGCCTACTCGTATCTCTTTCCATATAATCTTAAATATATCTTTAAGTGATATTTCGCCAAGTGACAGCGCACGGATAATTGTAACGCTTGACTGACCGCCCGAATTACCGCCCGTGTCCATAAGCATTGGGATAAAAGCAATAAGAACGGTAACTGAAGCAAGTTTGCTTTCAAATGTAGTCAAAATCTGGCTCGTTATGGTAGCTGATACCATTAACAGCAAAAGCCACGGAATTCTTTTCTTGAATGTTTCAAAAACACCTGTTTTAAGATAAGGCGTGTCCGTGGGCACGATAGCCGCCATTTTCTGAATGTCTTCGGTGTTTTCTTCCTGAAGTACATCCATAGCGTCATCGACTGTGATGATACCTACAAGGCGGTTTTCCATATCTACTACTGGGAGTGCAAGAAAGTCATACTTTGAAAGCAGAGTGGACGCTTTTTCCTGGTCGTCAAGAGTGTTTACGGAGATGACATTTTTCTCCATAAGTTCCTCAATTTCGTCCTCGTAATCGTGAAGCAAAAGCTCTTTTACAGTTGTAACGCCTAACAGATGCCTTGATTCATCTGTAACATAGCAGGTGTAAATTGTCTCTTTGTCCACACCTGTTCTTCTTATTCTCTTGAAAGCGTCTTCAACCGTCATATCCCTTTTAAGGTCAACGAATTCGGGCGTCATAATGGAGCCTGCCGAATCCTCAGGATATTTGAGAATTGAGTTTATCGCTTCTCTTGTTTCGGGGTCTGTGTTTTTAAGAATTCGCTTTACAACAGAAGCGGGCATTTCTTCAATAATGTCAGCCGCATCGTCAACATAAAGCTCGTCCAATACCTCTTTAAGCTCTGTATCGGAAAAAGAACTGATTAAGTTTTCCTGAGTGTCGCCGTCAAATTCAACGAATGTTTCGGCGGCGTTTTCTTTTGTCAGCATTCTGAAAAGAAAGACTCGCGTTCGCTCGTCGTTTATCTGTTCCAACAGCTGTGCAATATCGGCGGGGTTAATATCGTTCAGAAAACTTTTAAGTTCTCTTATATTGCGCTGTGTGTGGAGCATTTCAATGTGTTCAAGCATTTCTTCCATTTCCATATGCTCACATCCTTTCAGAATAATGCGCCCTTAAAGGGCGCTGTTTAATCAGTGGTCTTGTAAAATTCTTTTTCTTCCTCATCATAAGGATTAACAGCAATGCGTTTTATTATTACATATAAAACGGCAATTACTAATATTCCGCCTGCAACGGCGCCTGCTGAAATTATAAAAACAGGCTTTTGATAGAAAAGTTCGCCCTCAACGAAAGATTCGTAGTCAGAACTTTCCATTTCTTTTTGAACCTCTGCAACGGTTTTGTTTACTCTTTTGATTTTAAAAATATATTTCTTTGTGCTTGAATCGGAAGCTGTAACAGTAATGGGTATTTCTGTTTCCTGACCCTCGCGCAAGGTTATTGTAATCGGAGCGGCGTAAGCGTTAATGTCCTGAGTTACAGGCGTTATAACAAGCTCTGTAAGGTCGCTCGGTATATAAAGCTTATACGCAGTGTCGCCCGAATTAATACCTGGCTGAACTTCTCCGTATTCACAGTTTAAAGACTGAAGATTTGCGTTATTTGAAACAGAATAATTTTCTGCATTTGAATAGAGGAAAGTGTATATAATACTGCCGCTTGCAAAATTGAGCGTAATTACCATACCTGTTTGGTGGTTGGAATCGTCATAAGTGTAATTTACAAACATTTTGCAGTTTCCGTTTATTGAGTATTTTCCTAAAACTGCGCTTTCCTTGGGGTCGTCAAGAGTAAGGGTGAAAAATGTTTCTCCCTGTTTGAAACCGCCGTCTATCTCTGCGTTTACGAAAGATACATCCTCAAGGTAAGGGGCGTTTTGAATAGGCGCTTCTGCCGCATATGCTGAAAACCCTGAAGCTGTAATAAGTATGCACAAAATAATGCCGATTATTTTTTTCATATCATTCACGGCAGAGAATAAATGATTTAACTCCGCCTTCCTCCAAAATTCTTCTTATCTGCGTTGTGTCCGCGTCTGACTCAACTGTTATACAGTAAACTTTGTTGTTGTTCATATCTCCCGGCAAAAGTTCGGTAATGTTTACTTTAGGCTCAGTGGTTTCTTTCTCACTGCTTTCAGTATCTTCGCTGTCCGTTTCTCTCGAACTTTCGGTTGTTTCTTCTTCATCTTCCTGCTCGATACCCAGCATATCGTTGGTTAATTCAAAGTCAACAGCTTCAAGCAGTTTTATGTCTGTGCCCAAATCGGAATAGAGCCTTTGTGCTAAATAGTCAAACCCGTCGTTATATTTGTCCGCGATGTTTTCAGGCAAATCAGTGCCGTCAAGCACAAATACGGTAATTCCCATATCCATCGCTTCGGCAATAATATCTTTTATATATTTATATGCTATTTCAGAGTCGGGGTTGAGATAGGCGTTTCCTTTTTTGTCCGTATATGGAACGGAGTTGCTGTTGAGAATCGCCGCAGAATGGTCTTTCTCGGGAGTAAGATTGTCAAGATAACAGTAAACCCTTGCAACTGCAAGAATGTCCTGCTCGGCAAGCTTGGCAACGGAACCTCTCAAATCCGTTGCAGGGAACGCTACTGCGCCGTATGTGTCAACAGTTGCAATAGAACTTTTGTAGCCTATTGAGCCGTCGCTTCTCTTTATGTCAAACATAACGCTGTTGCAGCCGCTTGAAAGCAGGTCTGATGTAACGGAATCAAGCATAACAGAGCCGTCAAGGGAAATGCTCTGTGTAAATTCGCCGTTTAAATCGAGCGCAACTTCGTTGAACAGACTTTCTGACTCGGGCTTAACATCTTCATAGTTTACGGGCATGGCATTTCTGTCCATATAAACGCCCATAAATGTGTAGCCTACGGAAATAACAGCGTAACAAAGCACTGCAATTCCGATGCCTTTAAGTACCTTGCGCGCCTTTATCTTGTTGCGGCGCTTTTTCTTGGTTTTGGGGCGCATATAATCATATTTGTCCGAATATATGCCCTCGTCAGTTGCGTATTTATCCGCAAATTCTACGGGGTATCCCTTTTCCTCTTCTGTCCATTTCTGGTTGCGCTTTATATTTTTATAAAAGCGCTTTTTCTTCATTTTTTATCCCACACTTTTTGCGTTTTCTTTAAGCTGAATTATTGTTTCTTTCGGGTTTTCGCTTTTGAATACGGCGCTGCCCGCAACAAAAACATTTGCGCCTGCTTTTGAGCAGGTCTTTATTGTTTCGGGGTTTATGCCGCCGTCAACCTGAATGTCAATATGTGGAAAATCTTTGCGAAGCTTTTCAATTTTCGGCATCATATCTTCCATAAAGCTCTGACCGCCGAAGCCTGGTTCAACAGTCATTACAAGCACCATTGAAAGTCTGTCTATATACGGATAAACAGCTTCAATAGGTGTTGCGGGTTTTACTGCAAGGCCTGCTTTACAGCCGCAGTGGATTATTTCGTTTACCGTTTCGTTTATATCGCTGTCGCACTCAACATGAAAGGTTATAATATCCGCTCCGGCGTCGGCAAAATCCTCAATGTATTTCAGCGGCTCTGAAATCATAAGGTGCACATCAAAATCAATGTCGCAAACGGCATTCATAGCTTTGATAACGGGCGCGCCTATCGTTATGTTGGGAACGAAATGGCCGTCCATTACATCAAGGTGAATTAAATCCGCGCTTTCACATTTTTTAAGCTCGCTTTCAATATTTGCAAAATCGCAGGCGAGCATTGAGGGAGATATTTTAACCATAATCAATCAACCTTCTGTCAAAAATTGAGCTTTTTCGCAAAGCTCTTACTAATAAATTATTATTATAAGTATTATACAATCGGCAATGCTTAAAATCAACCTAATTTATAAATAATTAGTACTTGTTTTTATATAATAAGTGTAGTAAAATATAGCAGGTCAAAATGGAAATTGCACGCTTTTTCAGCGGCTTATAATATTTTGGAGGATTAGCTATGATTCAGGCAAATAATGTTACTGTTCAGTTCGGCGGCAGAGCGCTGTTTGAAAGAGTTAATGTTGTTTTTTCAGCAGGCAACTGCTACGGAATTATCGGCGCAAACGGCGCAGGCAAATCAACTTTTCTCAAGGTTTTGAGCGGCGAGCTTGAGCCTCAAAAGGGCGAGGTAGCTATTACCCCCGGCGAAAGGCTTTCTGTTCTTGAACAGGACCACTTTAAATATGACGAGTATGAGGTTGTCCGCACCGTTCTTATGGGCAATCCCAGACTTATCGAGATAATGGAAGAAAAAGACGCTCTTTACGCAAAACCCGATTTTTCAGAAGAAGACGGCATTAGAGCAGGCGAACTTGAGGCTGAATTTGCAGACCTTGACGGCTGGAATGCTGAGAGCGACGCTGAATTTATGCTCAATAAACTCGGTGTTACTGACGAATATCACTATCTCAAAATGGCAGAGCTTCCCTCAGATTTAAAGGTTAAGGTGTTGCTCGCAAAAGCGCTTTTCGGCAATCCCGATATCCTTTTGCTCGACGAGCCTACAAACCATCTTGATTTGTCTGCTATTCGCTGGCTCGAAAACTTCCTGCTCGATTTTGAAAACACAGTTATCGTTGTATCTCATGACAGACATTTCCTCAATAAAGTTTGTACTCATATCTGCGATGTTGATTTCGGTAAAATTCAGATGTACGCAGGAAACTATGATTTCTGGTACGAGTATACTCAGATGAGACAGCGTCAGATGAGAGACCAAAACAAGAAAAACGAGCAGAAAATCAAGGAACTTCAGGATTTCATTCAGCGTTTCTCGGCAAACGCTTCAAAATCCAAGCAGGCTACAAGCCGTAAAAAACAGCTTGACGCTCTTGAAATGTTTGAAATGCCCGTTTCTTCACGCCGTTTTCCGTATGTTGATTTCAAACCCGACAGGGAATGCGGAAACGACCTTCTTCGTGTAGACCATATCTCAAAAACAATTGGCGACAGAAAAGTGCTTGACGATGTTTCTTTTGTAATTCATCCCAGAGAAAAGGTTGCTTTTGTTGGCTCAGACGCTGTTGCTAAAACAACTCTTTTCAGAATCATTATGGGTGAGATGGAGCCTGATGAGGGCGAATTCAAATGGGGCGTTACCACTTCTCAAAGCTATTTCCCAAGCGACAACAGCAGTTATTTTGACGGCGTTGACCTCTCTCTCGTTGACTGGCTTCGTCAGTATACAACTCAGACGCTTGAGGCTGATATAAGAGGCTGGCTCGGCAGAATGCTTTTCAGCGGTGATGAGGCGCTCAAAAAAGCAACCGTTCTTTCAGGTGGCGAGAGAGTTAGATGTATGCTCTGCAAAATGATGCTCAGCGGCGCAAATGTGCTTGTGCTTGACGAGCCTACCAACCACCTTGACCTTGAATCTATCACGGCGCTTAACAACGGACTTATAAGATACCCTGAAACAGTGCTTTTCACTTCTCACGACCATCAGTTTATTCAGACTATCGCAGACAGAATTATTGATATTTCAGATGGTTCAATCACAGACTTCAAGGGCACATATGATGATTTCCTTGAAAACTTTGATGAGGATAAGCTTAAAAAATATTAATCGTAAAATGATAAACGCCCGAGGCTGTTATGCCTCGGGCATTTTTTATGTTATTTGATTTTTTTGAGCACAAATATTTCGGCTTCAAGCGGTTTTTCGTATTTTATGTCAAGACCCTTGCTCATAAAATATGCGCCGCTCTTTTCATATTCTCTGTACTCTGATTTTGCACGGTAAACGGCATTTTCGTCAAGACCTCTGAAACGAAGCGTAACAAATTTATCTGCAAAAAACGAATTTGCACCCGTGCAGGCAAAATAAACAGCCTGCGATTTGTCTTTGTTTACATATCCGTTGAGATAAATTCCATCGTCCTCATAATTCATTATGCGGTAAAGGTTTCCGAATTGTACTGTATTTCTGATCTCTTTATACAGGGAAATGTATTTTTTGCAGATTTCAAGCTCTTTTTCGCTGTATTCGCCAAGATTTGAGCCTATTGATAAGGAACCCTGCATTGAAACTGCCAAACGGAATTGCAGAGAAGTCGGGCGTGTGTTATCGTTTGTCTGTGTAACCCACGCGCGCATACATTTTATAGGGTAAATGAGGCTGTATCCTCTTTGAATATCAAGCCTGTCAACGGGGTCCGTGTTGTCTGACGGCCACACCATATCGTAATGTGAAAGAGCGCCTAAATCAGTTCTTCCGCCGCCGCTTGCGCACGCTTCAAACTGAACGGATGGGTGTTTTTTTCTAAGCCTGTCAAGTACTGCAAAAACGCCCTCGCTGTGGCGCACCCAAAGTTCTTTTTGGTTTTCAAGATTTTCAGCGCCTATTTCAGAAAAAGGTCTGTTCATATCCCATTTAATGTATTTTATGTTGTTCTCGCTCAGCATACTGTCCATAAAGCCGAAAACATATTCCTGAACCTCTGGCTTTGTCATGTTGAGCACAATCTGATTACGCAGCAGGTTCGGAGTTCTTGCGTCATAGTGGTATGCCCATTCGGGGTGTTCTTCATAAAGGCGTGATTTCGGGTTAACCATTTCAGGCTCAAACCAAAGCCCGAAATCCATTCCCAGAGCGTTTACACCCTCGATTAGCGGAGTAAGACCCTCAGGGAATTTTTGTGTGTTTATGTCCCAGTCGCCGAGACCCGATTGGTCGTTGTTTCTGCTTGAAAACCAGCCGTCATCCATAACGAAAAGTTCACAGCCGATTTCCGCCGCCTTTTTCGCAAGTTCAAGCTGATGCTTTTCGTTAACATCAAAGCCCGTAGCCTCCCAGCTGTTATATAAAACGGGGAGTTCTTTGTCTGCAAAATTTTTAGGCAAAACATTTGAAACGGCAAATTCGTTCAGCATATTGCTCATATCCCCGAGACCGTCGGAAATTCCGCAATATACGGATGGTGTAACAAATTCCTCTCCCGAATGAAGCGTGTGTGAAAAATCAAAGCTGTTTATTCCCAAAATTGCTCTTGTTCTGCCTGTGAAATCTCTCTCAGCCTCAACGCAGAAATTACCGCTGAAAGCTAAAACGGCAAAATAAATTTTTCCGTATTCTTCCTGAGGGTCGGTGCCTGCTATCAGTGCTGGCATATGGTGATGCCCCGTTGTGCCTTTTCTGCTCTCAAAGCGAATCTCACCGCCTTTAAGCGATTGCTTTGTCATTCTGAATTCTGCGCCCCAAGAGCCGTTTGAGTTAATGATTGTGTAAGGCTTTGTCTCGGGCAGATTTATCTCTGCGCTTACGGCTTTTTCAAGCGTAATGCAGTTTTCGCCGAGGTTTTTGATAATCGTATATCTTTCAATAATATCGCTGTTTTCAAAAATTTTGTAAACAAGTGTAACGGCAAGCGGATAATGCTTGTCGCAAAGGGCTATTTCAAGTGTGTTGCCGTTGATTTTGTAATCCTGATATTTAAGCACAGTATCACGGCATCCGTCTGAAAATACGCATTTAAGAGCGCATTCACGGTACATTGTTGAGCCGAAAGGTATGTATTCCGTTTTTGCAAAATCAAGGGCAGGGTGGTTTGAGTTTTCCTCATGGTAATGCGGAATTTCAAAGTCTTCAATTCTGCATTTGTCACCCCAGTGAAGATGATATACACCTGTTTCGTCAGCGCTTATTGCATACTGAAGATTTTTTGTTTCCAAAATAAAAATGCTGTCTTTTTGCAAAATTCCCATGGCTGTTCACCTGCATATTTCAAAATTATTTTACGATGTAATAATATCAAATCTTTTAATAATTGACAAGATTTTATTATCTTGTTATACTTAATAATGTAATATTGTCTATATTAGATAAACGGATGTGATTGTTATGCAGAGAAATAAGGTTCAGATAAAAATTTGCGGAGCAACTTACTCAATTTTAACGGAGGACAGCCCCGAATATGTTGAGGAGCTCGGCGATTTTATAGATTCCGAAATGAAGAATATTTCAGCCTCAAATCCAAGCCTTTCATCAATTCAGTGCGCAGTGCTTGTTGCGCTTGACCAGGCTGATTCAAACAGAAAGGCAACGGCGTCTGCCGATAATCTTCGTGCACAGATAAAGGATTATCTTGAGGACAGCGCAAGAGCCCGTATGGAGGTTGATGTTGCCCGCCGTGAAATCGAAAGACTCAACAGGGAAATATCAAATCTTCGTGAAAAGCTCAACGGTTGATATAAGGGTGTTTAATATAATATGAAATTTGAAATTTTGGCTCCTGCAGGCTCGCAGGAGGCACTGATTGCCGGCGTAAGATGCGGTGCAAATGCGGTTTATCTTGGTGGTAAGGCGCTTAACGCACGCAGAAATGCCGGCAATTTTGATGAAAAAGAACTTGAAAATGCAATAAATTACTGCCACGCAAGGGAAGTTAAGGTCTATATGACTGTAAATACTCTCTGCCGTGACGATGAAATTGAAACGGCTTACGAGCTTGTGGGAAATGCCGTTCGACTCGGCGTTGACGCCTTTATTGTTCAGGATTTGGGCGTTGCGCAGATGATAAGGCAGTGCTATCCGCAGGCAAGGCTTCACGCTTCAACACAGACAAGTGTTATGACTGTCTCGGGCGTAAAAGAATTGGCTGACGCAGGCTTTAAAAGGGTAGTGCTTCCCCGTGAAATGAGTGCATCTGAAACAGAAGAAATCAGACGGGGTACAGATACTGAAATTGAAATCTTTGTTCACGGTGCGCTTTGTATGAGCGTTTCGGGGCAGTGTTTTTTATCCGCAATGCTTGGCGGCAGAAGCGGAAACAGGGGGCTTTGCGCACAGCCGTGCAGGCTTAATTTTTCGGCGGATAAAACTCCCGCCTGCGATTTAAGCCTTAAAGACCTCAGCCTTATAGAGCATCTTAAAGAAATAGAAACCCTCGGCGTGACAAGTCTGAAGATAGAGGGCAGAATGAAACGCCCTGAGTATGTTGCGGCGGCGGTTACTGCTGTTAAAAGAGCAATCAACGGCTCTATAAATGAAAAGGACGAAACTGCGCTTAAAAGCGTTTTCAGCCGCAGCGGGTTTACTGACGGATATTTTACGGCGAAAACAGGCGCCGCTATGTTCGGCACTCGTAAAAAGGAAGATGTTGTAGCCGCTGAAAAGGTGCTGAAAGAGCTTTCACATCTTTATGATAACGAAAATCCGCTTGTGCCGATGAATATTGATTTCACCTGTAAAACAGGCGCTCCCTGCCGTCTTGAGGCTTCTGCGCTCGGTAAAACAGTTACAGTAACGGGGGATATTCCCGAAACAGCGATAAATAAACCTATGACTGTGGATTCGCTCACGCAGAGACTTTCAAAACTCGGCGGAACTCAGTTTTATGCGGATAAAATAAATGTTGAAACAGACGAGGGCCTTATAGTCCCTGCGTCGTCTATAAATGCTATGCGCCGTGAGGCTGTTGAAAAACTTTCACAGACCGAAAAACGGGAACTTATCAAAAATCCTTTGCCCGTATTTTCAGGCAGGGGCAAAAACGCTGTGCCTTATTATACTGCAAGATTTGAAAATCCTGAGGCAATACCCGACAGGCATCCGTTTGAACGAGTTTTTATTCCAATATGGTCATCAATAGAGGATTTTGTTGATAACCGTGCAGGGGTAGAGATTCCGAGGGGAATGTTCGGATCAGAAAAGCGCATTGCCAAGGAGCTTGAACGGCTAAAAAAAGCAGGCGTTACAAATGCGCTCTGCCCAAATATCGGAGCGGTGCGCCTTGCCCGTGATATGGGATTTGAGGTGTACGGCGATTTCGGTCTTAATGTGTTTAACAGCATTCACGCTCAGCAGTATAAATCAACCGTTTTGTCTTTTGAGCTTACTTTGGAGCAGGCAAACGCAATAAACGCACCGTCAACGGGTATAATCGTTTATGGCAGACTGCCTCTTATGCTAACAAGAAACTGCCCTGTTAAAAGCCGTGTCGACTGTGAGCGATGCGGAGCAAAAGGCACTCTGACTGACAGAAAAGGCATTCGCTTTCCTGTTAAATGCTCTCCGTATCCCTGCGTTGAGGTGCGCAATTCCGTTCCTCTTTATATGGGAGACAGAATGAAAGAGGTAAAAACTGATTTTGCGCAGTTCTATTTTACGGACGAATCAAAAGAGCAGGTTGAAAAAATCATATCCCTTTATCAAAAAGGCGCAAAAGCCGATTTTGATTACACAAGGGGTCTTTATTACAGAGGTGTACTTTAATGATAGATAAAAAAATTATCCTCGCCTCAAAATCACCAAGGCGCAGAGAGCTTATGTCGCTCATTACTGCAAATTTTGAGGTGTGCTCGGCTGATGTCGACGAAACTCTTGAAAATGGGATAACTCCCGAAAATGCGGTTTTGTATCTGTCTGAAATAAAGGCAAATCCGTTTTCAAATCTTGCGTGTGATGATACTGTTGTTATAGGCGCTGATACGGTTGTTGCCGTAGACGGAAAAATTTTAGGCAAGCCAAAGGATAACGCAGACGCTTTTAAGATGCTTAAAAGCCTAAGCGGAAAAGAGCACAGCGTTTTTACGGGCGTTACGATTTTGAGCGGCAATATCAAAAAATCATTTTATGAGGAAACAAAAGTCTGCTTTTATCCTCTTTCAGATGATGAGATAAACGAGTATATTTCAACGGGTGAATGTTCCGACAAAGCGGGAGCATATGGAATACAGGGAAAAGGCTCGCTTCTTGTAAAGTGCATTAAAGGCGATTATTTCAATGTAGTAGGACTTCCCGTTTCAAGGCTTTACAGGCAGCTGAAAACCCTCTGATTTTTGTGAAAATAGTAAAAAATTTTCACTAATCTATTGGTTGATTTGACAAACTTCGGCGCATTTGCTATTGAAACATTGTGCTATTAGTGATATAATGGTTATATTAAGTCACTTTGCCCCTTTTTTCGTTGCCGGGGGTAGTTAAGTATTAGTAAAAGGAGAGATGTTATGGCTGCGGATTTACATTGCCACACTAAATTGAGTGACGGCTCTGTCGGAATAGAAGACCTTATAGTTATTGCAAAGAAAAGCGGAATTGATACTATCGCCATAACAGATCACGATTGTATTGCGGGCACAGTCAGAGGTCAGGTTATAGGAAAGCGTTACGGCGTAACGGTTATTTCAGGCGTTGAGATTTCAGCGTTTGACTTTGAGGCGGGTAAAAAGGTTCATATCCTTTCATATCTTGCCGATTCACCTAACAGACTTGAGGCTGTTTGCAGGCGCACTTCGGTTGCCCGTAAGCGTGCAGGTCAGATTATGATGCTTAAGGTAGCAAGCCGTTTTCCAATTACTTCCGATTTCATAATCAGCCACGCATCAGGTTCAACAAATCTTTTTAAACAGCATATTATGCACGCTCTTATGGACGCAGGCTATACTGATAAAATTTTCGGCGAGCTTTTTGATGCTCTTTTCAATGAAAACAGCGAAACAAATGTGCTTGCCCCCACAAAGTACCCCAGCGTTGAAGAGGTTATTGAGGAAATTCACGGCGCAGGCGGAATAGCAGTTCTTGCCCATCCTACCAAATTCGACAATTTTGATGAAATAGATAAATATATCGGCATGGGTCTTGACGGTATCGAGGTTTGGCATCCCATGGCTGACGAGGAAACTGTTGAAAAGCTTTCCGCAATCTGCAAGAAGAATAAGCTTCTTCTCACAGGCGGTTCTGATTTCCACGGAATTTACGGAGATAAAACCGTAACTCTCGGTGCGTGCTCTACTCCACAGGAGCATTTAGACAAGCTTCTCGGCTACAAGGCAAAAAAGAAAAGAGCACAACGCAAGCTTGAAAAAGCCGCCGCTGCCGCTGCTGAATCAAATGAATAATATTATAAACGCTTCCGTTAAGGAAGCGTTTTTTTGTTATTGACACTTAGAGGTATATAAGTATAATTTTATTATAACGATTATTTAAAATAAGAGGTATTATTATGTATAAAAAACCTGCGAAAACCCCGCCGCTTGGGTGGAACAGCTGGGACTGTTTCGGCGCTGCGGTAAATGAAAAACAGCTTCGTGAAAATGCCGATTATATGGCTAAGTATTTAAAGCCGTACGGCTGGGAATATATCGTGTGCGATATTCAGTGGTATGAGCCGAATGCGCACAGCAACGATTATAATAATTTCACCGAGCTCAATATGGATGAATACGGCAGACTTATGCCTGCTGAAAACCGTTTTCCGAGCGCTAAAGGCGGAAAAGGCTTTAAAGAAATTGCAGATTACTGCCACTCCCTCGGTCTTAAGTTCGGCATACATATTATGAGAGGCGTGCCGAGAGCGGCTGTTCATAAAAATCTGCCGATTAAAAACAGCTATTCATCTTGCAGAGATATTGCCCACCATTTTTCCGTTTGCTCTTGGAATACGGATATGTACGGGTGCAGAAATACTTCTGCGGCACAGGAGTATTATAATTCTATTATTGAGCTTTACGCTTCATGGGGCGTTGATTTTATCAAGTGCGATGATATTTGCGTAACAGAATTCAGACAGTGGGATACACCGTATTCTGCTGATTATGAGGTGGAAATGCTCAGAAACGCCATTGATAACTGCGGCAGAGAAATTGTGCTTTCTCTTTCTCCCGGCCCTGCGCATATTGAAAACGCTCAGCACCTTAAACAGCACGCAGATATGTGGCGAATGACGGGCGATTTCTGGGATGATTGGGGCAAGCTTCACGATATGTTTTCGAAATGCAGACTGTGGCAGAACGAAGTCGGAAACGGCTCTTGGCCGGACTGCGATATGCTGCCGCTAGGCAGACTTTCAAAAAATGCGCCGTGCCACGGTGATAAAAACAGGTATACTCAGTTTACCAAAGCAGAGCAGATTACAATGATGACGCTTTGGGGGATTTTCAGAAGTCCGCTTATGTTCGGCGGAAATATGCCCGAAAACGATGAATGGACGCTTTCTCTTTTGACAAACAGGGAATATATGAAAATGCATTCCTCATCATTCGGTGCCAGAGAAATCATTTGCGATGAGAAAAACGGCAAAGGAACTATTGTGTGGCAGAGCAACGGCAAAAAGTGCAAATACCTCGCAATTTTCAACACCAAAGATAAGGACGCTGATGTTTTTTTTGATATCACAAGAATTCTTATGCCGGATGAAAAATACAGTCTTCTTGACATTTGGAGCGGTGAAAAGACCGAAAATGTAAAAAACAAATTCAAGGTTAATATACCTGCTCACGGGGCAAAACTTTATAAAATCACACAATAATAAAAACACTTTATCAGGCGGAAAAATTTATGACAAAGCAGGAATATCTTGATTTAATAGACAGCGTAAACGAAAACGGAAAATATAAAGCAAACTGGGCGTCGCTTTCAAACCACAAAGTGCCCGAATGGTATATGTACGGCAAGGTGGGTGTGTTTATACACTGGGGCATTTACAGTGTGCCGGCATATGGAAACGAATGGTATTCAAGAAATATGTATGATAAAAACTGCCGTGAATACTGCCACCATATAAAAACATACGGCAACCATAAAGATTTCGGCTACAAGGATTTTATTCCTATGTTCAAAGGCGAAAAATTCAGCGCTGCCGAATGGGTAAAACTCTTTAAAGACGCAGGGATAAAATATGTAATGCCTGTTGCTGAGCATCATGACGGCTTTGCGATGTATGATACTCAGTTTAACCGCTGGAATGCAACAAAAATGGGCCCCTGCCGTGATGTTACGGGCGAGATTAAAGCTCAGTGTGAGGAACAGGGACTGACTTTCTGCGCCTCCACACACAGAGCAGAGCACTATTTCTTTATGAATATGGGCAGAACTTTTGACAGCGATGTTAACAATGAGGAGTATGCCGATTTTTACGGCCCTGCAGTATACCGCAAGGAGTTCAGCTCATCATTGCTCCATCAGTATTCAGCCGATACTTATTCTGTCGGAGCAAGCAAAGAATGGCTTGAGGACTGGCTTGTGCGCACCTGTGAGCTGATAGACAAATATCAGCCTGCCGTTTTATATTTTGACTGGTGGATACATAACCATTCGTTTAAGCCGTATTTGAAAAAGCTAGCGGCGTATTACTATAACAGAGCTGATGAATGGGGAAAAGAGGTCACAATAAATTATAAGCACGAGGCGTTTCCCCCCACTGTTGCAACATTTGATGTTGAGCGCGGTGCATTGAGCGGTATATCGCCTGTTTATTGGCAGACGGATACGGCTATCGGCAAATGGTCTTGGGGCTATACTGCCGATAATGAGTTTAAAAGCGCAAGGCAGATAATTTGCGACCTTGTTGACATAGTCAGCAAAAACGGAAATATGCTGATAAATGTCGGCCCGAAAGCGGACGGAACGATAACCGAAGAAGAAACAAATGTACTTCTTGATATGGGTAAGTGGCTTAAAATCAACGGTGAGGGCATTTACGGAACATCCTGCTGGAAAACTTACGGCGAGGGTAAAGTGAATGCCGAAGAGGGCTTTTTCAAGGATTCAAAAGAAAAGGCGTTTACGGATAAGGATTTTAGATTTACTTATAAAAACGGCTGTATTTATGCATTTCAAATGCGCCCGTCAAAGGGTGTTAAGATTAAGTCGCTCGCCAAAAAGAGCAGTCACGATTTTATCATCAAAAATGTGGAACTTCTTTCTAGCGAGGAAAACATTGCATATATCCGCAGCGAAAAAGGGCTTGAAATTTATCTCAAAAACGAGCCTGAAAACGATTTGCCGCAGTGCTTTAAAATTACTATCGACTGATAAACAAAAAAACGACCGAATCAAAATTCGGTCGTTTTTCTTTAATGTTTTTTAAATGTTATAAGTCATAACAGTTTGGAAAAACTGCGTGTTAAGATACTGCCTGCCGTATCCTATTTCAAATCCGTTTTTCTCAAACAGAGGAATGAATCTTTTTGAAAATGTTTCGTAAATTAAAACAAAATTTTCTTCGTCTGCTTTTTTCTTACAGATTCTAATTATTTCATTAATCTCCTCTGCCGTAACCTCAGGTCCGGCAAAGATATTTAGCAAACGCTTTTTCATTTGCAGCGGAACAACAATGTTTACAATATTCTCAACAACATCCTTGTGCACTTGGATATTAGACGAATATCTGCCGTATCTTAACCCCTTTAGTCCTGATGCTTTATTTTCCAAATTATCTGCGTCGATAAGAGTTCCCACAACATTTTTGCTGTTTATATTAATAAGTTCGCCGTTTTGCTCCCATTTTGTAAGATTACATTGAAAGTATTTTTCAATAAACTGAGAGCGATTTGACTTTTGAGGGCAGAGAAACATAAAAAGAGGGTCTTTTACAAAAATTCTTGAATAGGCCCTTGAAAAAGCTTTGATATTTTGCGTGCTTTCTTTTTTGCTTGTCATATTATCCTCGCTTTAACATTTTATTTTTACAACATATAATATTATACTATAATTATTCATATATTCAACATAATTGTGGAAAAGTTAATAAATAAACTGAATTATATTATCTCGGGATGAAAATTCGGGTCTTTTTTCAGCCTTGATACAGTTATTGCAAACATTATCGGAGCAAGCACAATACAAACAATGTCGGCAACAGGCTGAGCGAAAACAATTCCGTTAAACTGGAACAAATAATTCATTATTATTGCAAGCGGAAGGAAGATTATTCCCTGTCTGCCGAATGAAAGTATAAGGCTTGGGATTGATTTTCCCATACCCTGGAATGCAAAGTTGTATGTGAACATAATTCCGATGAACGGTCCGGAAATCATTAATCCTCTGAGGATTTTAATGCCGTATTCCGTTACTAACGGGTCCTGCTCACCGTTAAACGCATTTATAATTTGCGTTGAGAAGCACAGATAGAGAATTGTAAGTATCGTTCCCAAAATAAATGTGCACAGCATTGTGAATTTCATTGTGGAGCGCAGTCGCTTTATGTTTCTTGCACCGAATGAATATCCTATAAGCGGCTGAACGCCTATGCCTATACCCATCTGAACAAAAGTGATAAGCATATTAACTTTCATTGCAATGCCGAGTGCTGCAACAGCTGCTTCACCGTAATCTTTCATAAAGTTGTTGAGTATTATATTTGAAAGGCTCATAAGAATGTTGTTGATAGCTGCAGGAATACCTACGGGCACAACATTTTTAAATATTCCGTCTCTAACGGAAAATCTCTTTATATTTACTGAAAGAGATGAATTGCCCTTTATGATATAAATTGCGTAATAAATAACAGAGGCGATGTTCCCTATAACCGTTGCTATTGCGGCGCCGCCTACGCCCATATCCATTGCAAGAATCATAATGGGGTCAAGAATGATGTTTGTAACGGTTCCTATCATCATTCCTATCATAGATTCCTTTGCGGCGCCCTCGCCCCTGATAAGATTGCTGACGGTGATTGATGTAACGATAAACGGGCCGCCAAGAGCGATGTATTTAAGATAATCGTATGAGTAGCCTGTTACAATATCATTTGTTGAGCCAAGCGCAATGATAATTGGATTGATGCAGGCAAGAATTATTGCCATGAGAACAGCGCCTGAGATTATTGATGAATAAATTGCAAAAGAGCTGATTTTTTTAACTCTGTCTTTTCTGCCTTCGCCCATTGAACGGGAGATATATGCCGAGCCGCCTACGCCGAAAATGTTTCCGAAAGCAACGAAAAATAAAAATACGGGCATTGTAAGTGAAACGGCGGCGGTTGCGTTTGTGTTTTTCATAAGGCTTACGAAATAAGTATCCGCCATATTATAAATAACATTTACAATACTTGAAAGCACTGACGGAATAGCAAGCGCTGCAACAGCCTTAGGTATCGGGTATGATGAAAATATTTTTTCTCTTTTTTCTTTTGTAGCCATTCTAATTCCTTTCTTTTATTTTTATATTTAAGTTTGATAAGTGTAATTAATTTTTATCCATAATTAAAGTAGTTGTGAAAGTCTGCCAAAGTCCTCCATAGTAAAGGTTTCGGCTCTGTCTTTTTCGCCTTTCCCGATTTCTGCAAGCGCGTCCAGCACTTCTGCCTTTGTTACAGTCAGCGCGGCAGAAAGGCAGTTAACTGCTGTTTTTCTTCTTTGTGAAAACGCCGCTTTTACGATTTTAAAGAAATGCTCTTCGTTTTGTACTGAAACGGCGGGCGTTTTTCTTATGCTGAATTTGATAACTGCACTGTCAACTTTAGGAGAGGGCATAAAACTTTCTTTGCCCACATCAAATAATTTTTCTGTTTCTGCGTAATAATTCGCCGCCACAGTAAGCGCACCGCAGTTTCTTGAGCCGACTGCGCTTGTAAGCCTGTCCGCCGCTTCTTTCTGCACCATAACAACTATTGTGTCTATTGAAAGTCTGCTTTCAAGCAGTTTCATAATTATGGGAGAAGTGATATAGTAGGGCAGATTAGCGCAAATTTTAACGCTTTTCATACCGCTGAATTTATCTTTGATAAGGGCGTTGAGGTCAAGCTTTAATGCGTCACCCTCAACTATTTCAAGGTTGTCACAGCCGCAAAGCGTTTCATCCAAAACAGGAAACAGTCTTTTGTCAAGCTCAATTGTGACTACCTTACCCGCAACGGCACAAAGCTCTTTTGTCAGAACGCCTATTCCGGGCCCGATTTCGAGTACGCCCGTTTGCGAATCTGCACCCAAACTGTTTGCCATAGCAGGGCAAACCTCGGGATTTATTAAAAAATTTTGCCCCAAAGCTTTTGAAAAAGTAAAGCCGTGTTTAGTGAGTATTTTATTTATAGTATTATAATCATATAAATTCATATATTAATTACCTCAATTCAATGGGCTATTCTAACACATTAAAAAATAATTTACAATATTGTTGTTGACTTTTTGGCAACTTGTGCTAAAATATCATTTAGTCGGCTAACTTTAGTCGGCTAAATTAACGATATTAAAGTTAAAAATATTGTTGTATAATAATATAGAAACGCATAAACAGTGTGTTTCTTTTATACAACTAAGCTAAGGAAGTTTTATTATGTGTGACAAAATGCCTATGGCAGTTCCGCCCGACGGACTTATAGGTCCAAGGGTTAATTTTCTGTCTAAGCGAATCAGAAAGGCCTTTAACAAGGCGGCTTCTGAAGAGGGGCTGTTCTCCGGCCAGCAGGATTTATTGTTGTTCCTTGTTATGAATGAGGGCGCAACATTAAGCGAGCTTACCGCAGAACTCAATGTTTCTGCGGCAACTGTTTCCGTGTCCGTTAAAAGAATGGAAAAAGCAGGTTTTCTTATTAAGAAAACTGATGAAACAGACGGTAGAATAACAAGAATTTACCCCACTGAAAAAGCTAAAAAAACTCCCGAAAACATACGCAAAAAAATGGATGTTCTTGAGGAGAAGCTTAAAAAGGGAATGAGCGAAGAAGAAGTTCAAACCCTTTGCGACTTGCTTGGAAAAGCAATAATGAATATGCTTGAGGAGGAAAATGCAAATGGTTAAAAAACTTGCAAGTTACATGAAAGGGCTGTGGCATCTGGCAATCATCAGCGCCCTCGGAATGATTATCGAGGCAGTTTGCGAGTTGTCATTGCCTTCAATAGCCAACTATATTTATAATATAGTAAGTACGGCGTCCTCTCCCGAAGCGGTAAAGGGAGATGTAATCAAACTCGGTATTACTATGCTCGCACTTGCTATAATCGGTTTGATAGGCGGCGTTACAACTATGAAAACTTCAGCCGTATGCAGCCAGAACTTTGCGTACAGACTGAGAAATGATGTTTATAAAAAAATAAGCACATTTTCATTTAAAAACATAGATGAGTTTTCAACAGCGTCACTTACAACAAGACTTACAAACGATATTACAATGCTTCAGAATGTTGTAATGATGAGCCTTAGAATTTTGGTAAGAGGTCCCGCTCTTCTTATTGTTGCGGCAATTCTCGCGGTTTCTATCAATGCAAAAATGAGCATGGTTTTGCTTGTTGTTCTTCCTGTTCTTATTGTAATAGTTGTTTTCATTCTTAAATTCGGTTTTCCGATGTTCCAGAAAATGCAGAAGAAAATAGATAATGTAAACAGAGTAGTTCAGGAAAACCTTATCGGTATAAGAGTTGTAAAGGCATTTGTTCGTGAAGAGCACGAAAAAACTAAGTTCAAAGAAGCGTCTGATGATCTTGCAAAACAGGGTAGTAAAGCGTCAGGACTTGTTGTAACAATTATGCCCATTATGATGCTTATACTCAATGCCGTTGTTGTTTTTGTTTACTATAAAGGCGGTATTGACGCAAGCAACGGTGTTATGGATGTAGGTCAGATTTCCGTATTTGCTTCTTATATTCTTCAGGTTCTTATGAACCTTATGATGATTTCAATAATGCTTCTTCAGCTTGCCAGAGGTAAGGCTTGCGGAGACCGTGTTGTTGAAGTTCTCAATACAGAAGTTGATATTAAAAATCCCGAAAACGCATATGTTCCAGATATGAAAACAGCAAAGGGTAAGGTCGAATTTAAGAATGTTAACTTTAAATACAACACTTCCGATGCTGGTGACAATATCATTCAAAATATTAACTTCACTGCTGAACCCGGCCAGGTTATCGGCGTTGTCGGCGGAACGGGCTGCGGAAAATCAAGTCTTGTAAATCTTATCCCAAGACTTTATGACGCAACAGAGGGCGAGGTTTTAATTGACGGAATAAATGTAAAGAATTATGACCTTGTGGCACTCAGAAATATGATAGGCGTTGTACTTCAGAAAAATGTTCTTTTCAGCGGTACGATAAAAGAAAATATCCGCTGGGGTAAAAAGGACGCTACTGATGAGGAAATTGAGCAGGCGTGCAAATCCGCACAGGCTCACGATTTCGTACTTGCTCAGCCTAAGGGATATGACACCTATCTTGCTCAGGGAGGTCTTAATCTTTCGGGCGGTCAGAAACAGAGACTTTGTATTGCAAGGGCAATTATAAAACAGCCCAAAATTCTTATTCTTGACGACTCAACCTCAGCTGTAGATACTGCAACAGAGGCTAAGATCAGAGACAGTTTCTATAACGAACTTAAAGATACAACGGTATTCATTATTGCACAGCGTGTTTCCTCTGTTAAGGATGCGGATAAAATACTTGTTATTGATGACGGCGAAATCAAGGGCATGGGAACACACGATGAATTACTTGCCAATAATGAAATTTATCAGGAAATTTATGCAACACAGCAGAAAGGAGTGAGCGAATAATGAAGGGACCAATGGGACCGAAACACGGAGAACACGGTTATGCAAAACCGAAGGACGCCAAAAAAACATTCGGGCGCATACTTCAGTATATGGGAAGAAGCAAGCTTTTTCTTGCCGTAGTATTTATTTGCCTTGTTTTGAGCACGGTATGCCAGCTTGCCGCTTCTTATTGGCTCAAACCTATACTGAATGATATTGAAACATCAATTGCAGCAGGCAACTTTATGACGGTAGGTATAAAACAGCTTGTTCAGAACCTTATAATTGTTGCTGCGTTTTATTTGGGAATGGCGCTTTTCACATTCATTCAAAGCCGCGTAATGGTAACTATTGCTTATAAGACAACAAACCTTATAAGAAAAGAACTTTTCAACCATATGCAGTCGCTCCCTCTCAGATATTTTGACAGTCAGACACACGGCGAAATAATGAGCCGTTTTACAAACGATGTAGATAATATCCAAATGATGCTTGAGCAGTCTATGGTTCAGCTTGTTTCTTCTGTTTTCACTTTTACAGGCATCATAGTAATGATGATTTATTTAAGTCCGAAATTGTTTATCATTTCTCTTGTATTTCTTATCATTATGGTTGTCAGTGTTAGTCAGGTGGGAAAGAAATCAAGAAAATATTTCCAAAAACAGCAGAGCAAACTCGGCGAAATGAACGGAAATATCGAGGAAACAATCGAGGGCATGAGAGTAGTAAAAGTTTTCAACCACGAAGACGCTGCTATCAGTGTGTTTGACGAAAAGAACAATGATTTTAGAAAAGCCGCAACAAATGCAAACTTCTTTGCGGGAATTATGGGTCCTTGTTCAATGGGTATCAATAACGCAAGCTATGCAACACTTGCTCTTGCAGGCGGACTTTTGACACTTACAACAGGACTTGACATAGGCACATATTTCGCATATTTAAGTTACGCTAAACAGTTTACACAGCCTATTAACCAGATAGCAAACCAGATGAACACTATATTCTCAGCGCTTGCAGGTGCAGAGCGTGTATTTGAGATTATGGATATGAGCGCAGAGGTTGACGAGGGTACGGTAACTCTTGAAACTAAAGAGGAAAACGGCGAAACAAAGAGATATTGGAATGACGGCGGAAAACTCATTCCGGTTGAAGGAAATGTTGTATTCGACAATGTTTATTTCTCTTATGTAGAAGGCAAAACTGTCCTTAAAGATATAAACCTTTACGCAAAGCACGGTCAAAAGATTGCTTTTGTAGGTTCAACTGGTGCAGGTAAAACTACTATTACAAATCTTATTAACAGATTTTACGATATTCAGGAAGGCACTATAACCTATGACGGTATAGACATTAAGCGCATTAAGAAGGATGATTTGAGAAAATCGCTTTCAATAGTTCTTCAGGATACGCACCTTTTCACCGGTACGGTTATGGACAATATAAGATACGGCAGACTTGAAGCTACTGATGAAGAGTGTATTGCGGCGGCAAGGCTTGCTTCTGCTCATTCATTTATCAGGCGTTTGCCCGATGGCTATAACACGGTTATTTCAGGCGACGGCGGCAACCTTTCACAGGGTCAGCGTCAGTTGCTTGCAATAGCAAGAGCGGCTGTTGCAAAACCGGTTGTTCTTATTCTTGACGAGGCAACATCTTCAGTTGATACAAGAACCGAGCTCCATATTGAACACGGTATGGATAGACTAATGGAGGGAAGAACGGTATTTGTAATCGCCCACAGACTTTCAACCGTTAGGAACTCAAACGCAATTATGGTACTTGAAAACGGTGTTATAATTGAGCGCGGAGATCATGATGTTCTTATGGAAAATAAAGGAAGATATTATGAACTTTGCACCGGAAAGGCGCAGTTGTCATAGTTTTGTATCAAATATTGCAAACAAAAGATTGAAAAAAATTAATAAAACATCTTTACAAAATATATTTTAGATGGTATAATTCAACTGTATTATATTTCAGTAATTATATTACTTTGATTAATGAGGTGTTTTTATGAAAAAGTTATTATCAGTAATCATTTCGGTTATTGCCGTAGTTGCTGTATGTGCTTCTTTTGCAATTCCTTCAATGGCAGCAATAAATGTTTACAGCCCCGAAGGAGAGGTTATCGTTCATAGACTTAACGAGCCTACAGTAAACGGTGAAAAGTCAACAAAGATCGGCGCTGCTCAGAGTAGTACAGACAGTGACACATTTACTTTCACTTTCTCAGGCACAGAAAAGCTTCTCGGCTGGAACTTGATTGACAAAAACGGCAAGGAAATCGCTTTGAGCGACAGTGATGCAAGCTATAAAATCGTAGCTAAGGAAGGCAAAACCCTTACTATTAAAATCCTTGACTGGACATATTTTGAAGCTCCTGACGGATATACTGTAAACGCTTTGGTTGAAGCAGATTCAACAGGCGGCACTGCTGACAAGGACGATTCTTCTAAAGCTCCCGAAACAGGTGCAGTTTCAATCGCTCTTGCTTCTGTAGCAGCAGCAGGCGCTGGCGCAGCTGTTCTTGCTCTTTCAAAAAAGAAAGATGCTGAATAATTATAATTAATACTATTAAAAAACCTGTTTCCTGTGGGTAACAGGTTTTTTTAATGTTTATGAGTTGATGAAATAGAAAATATATTCTCGAAGCAAATGTACGAATAAGAAATTGCGGTGTAGTAATGAAAGATAATAAAAAGTCAAATTCAATAAGAATTGTGTTGATAATTGTTTTTGCAATCATTTTTGTTTGCTGCTGTGTATATATAGGTTTTTATTTATATAATTCAAGTCGTGCTGAAACGGAATATACAACCATTTCCACTTCTGCACAGACAACAACCCAGGGTGCGCTTGCGGATAATCCTGTTGATTTTGAATCGCTTCAGGCGCAGAATGATGAAATTTATGCATGGATAAAAATTGATGATACGGATGTTGACTATCCTATTGTCCAAAGCAAAAATGATGATAATTTTTATCTTAATCACAGCGCTATTGATAAATCTTGGCTCGCAAGCGGAGCGATTTATACGCAGGGCTGCAACAGCATTGATTTTTCAGACCCGATAACTCTTGTTTACGGTCATAACGGATATAAGGAAACAATGTTTACAACGCTTCATAAATTTGAAGACGCTGATTTCTTTAATTCACACGAATATTTTTATATTTATCTTCCCGGCAGAAAGTTGACTTATCAGGTTATATCAGCCTTTAAATATGATGACAGACATATAATGAATTCGTTCAATTTTGCTGATGCTAATGACCTGAAAACATTTCAGAATACGGTTACAAATCCAACATCTGCTCTTAAAAATGTTAGAACAGACCTTGATACAGAAATAAATGAAAACAGCAAAATCGTTGTTTTATCAACTTGTATAACTAATCAAAAAAGTAACAGATATCTTGTATGCGGAGTGTTAGTAAAAGATGAGCAAACCAATTGATCCAAATCTTAATTCGGATGAACTTTTCAATCCCGATAATAAAGATATTAATACAACGGCTGACAGTGTGCAGGAAAATACGCAAAAATCAGATTTTTCCGTGTTGGAGGTAGATAAGGGAGAATATACTCCGAGCAGACATCATCATTCTCACAGCTCAAGTCATTCTCATTCTCACAGTCACCACCATCATCACAGGCATCATTCAAGCCGTTCAAAAAAGAAGAAAAAACCGCTTTGGTTTAGAATTTTAATAATTATTATAGCAATTATTTTTGCGGCTGTTGCAATAGTCGGCGGCACATATATTTATCTTCGTGATAAGGGTCAGAAAGAGCTTGTGGTTGAGCCTGCAAACCCGAAATATGAGGAAACTATTGAGTACAATGGTCATACCTATATATATGATAAAAACAAGGTAGCTTTTGCTTTCATCGGCGTAGACCGTGAAAATATTGCTCCTGAAGGCGGCAGTGTAATCGGAAATGCAGGACAGGCTGATACGGATATTGTCGGCGTTATTGATACGGCAACAGGAAAAGTAAGCCTTATCACTATTCCGAGAGATACAATGGTTGATATTGACCTTTACTCTGCGTCAGGCGAATTTGTAAGAACTGAAAAAATGCAGCTTTGCCTTTCCTATGCTTACGGTGACGGCGGTGAGAAATCCTGCAAGAATGTTACAACTGCTATGAGCCGTATTCTCGGAAATGTTCCGATAGAAAATTATTTTGCTCTTGATCTCGGCGGAATCGCACCTCTCAATGACGCAATAGGCGGCGTAACTGTAACTTCGCTTTATGATTTCCCGCAGGAGGGGATTAGCAAGGGTGATACCATTACTATTAAAGGCGACTTTGCAGAAACCTATGTTCGTTACAGAAGCCTTGATACAATAGACGCTTCTTTAAACAGAACAGAGCGTCAGACTCAGTATATTAAAGCGTATGCTCAGCAACTCAGAACAGCTGTAACAAACGATTTCTCGGTTGTTTCCAAGCTTTACAATACGGCGGCTGAATACAGCCAAACAAATATTTCATTAAGTTCTGTAACTTATCTTGCTTCTGTTGTTCTTTCACACGGAATAACTGATATACAGCAATATACGCTTGAGGGAGAAATGAAAGCTTCCAGCGAGGTTACAGAGGATGTATTTGCGGAATACTATGTTGACGAGGATTCTGTAATGGATGTTGTAGTTAACTGCTTTTATCAGCAGGTAAATTAATATTAAAGGAGTTTACAATGAACAGTGAATTGAAAAGGGAACTTCAGATTTACGCAACCCAGATAAGAATGGGTATTATAGAAGGTACCTATAATGCAAAAGCAGGTCATCCGGGCGGAAGCCTTTCATCTGCTGATGTTCTTGCTTATCTTTACGGCGTTAAGATGAAGTATGATGTTAAAAATCCCAAGGATGAAAACAGAGACAGATTTGTTCTTTCAAAGGGTCACGGCGCTCCTGCGCTTTACAGTGCGCTTGCATACAAGGGCTTTTTCCCCGTTGAGGATTTGAAAACACTCCGTCATATCGGTTCTTATCTTCAGGGCCATCCCAATATGAACACCGTTCCCGGTGTTGATATGAGCACAGGCTCTCTCGGTCAGGGCATCAGCGCCGCTTGCGGAATGGCAAAGGGTGCAAAAATGCTCTCAAAGGATATTAAGGTTTATACACTTCTCGGCGACGGTGAAATCGAAGAGGGTCAGGTTTGGGAGGCTATGATGTTTGCTTCTCAGTATAAGCTTGACAATCTCTGCGTTATCATTGATGTAAACGGACTTCAGATTGACGGCAAATGCTGTGATGTTATGAGTGCTGAGCCTATTGATGAAAAGGTTAAGGCGTTTGGATTTGATTATATTGTAATCAACGGAAATGATTTTGACGAGTTTGAAAAAGCTTTTGACGCTTTTGACAAGAGCGATAAACCGTTTGCAATTATTATGAAGACTGTAAAAGGTCTCGGCGTTTCTTATATGGAAAATGCTGTTGATTGGCACGGTAAAGCTCCGAATACAGAAGAATATGAAATAGCAATGGCAGAGCTTAGTGAAAAGCTTGCGGAATTGGAGGCGTAAGAATGGCTGAAGTAAAATGTGTGGCAACCCGTGAAAGCTACGGAAACGCTCTTAAAGAGCTTGCGGCAGAGGGTGCAGATAATCTTGTAGTGCTTGACGCAGACCTTTCCGCCGCTACAAAAACAGGTATATTCAAAAAAGCTTATCCCGATCGTCATATCAACTGCGGTATTGCAGAGTCTAATATGATGAGCGTTGCAGCTGGTCTCAGCACAATGGGCATGGTTCCGTTTGCTTCAAGCTTCGCAATGTTCGCTGCGGGCAGAGCTTTTGAGCAGATTAGAAACTCAATCGGTTATCCCCATCTTAATGTAAAAATCGGTGCTACTCACGCAGGTATTTCAGTTGGTGAGGACGGCGCTTCTCATCAGTGCTGTGAGGATTTTGCTCTTATGAGATCAATCCCAGGTATGGTAGTTATCTGCCCCGCTGACGATGTAGAGGCAAAACAGGCTGTTAAAGCTGCTTATAAGTATGAGGGCCCCGTTTATCTCAGATTCGGCAGACTTGCTGTTCCGGTTTTCCACAGCGAGGATTATAAATTTGAAATCGGCAAGGGCGAAGTTGTTAAAGAGGGTAAAGATGTTACCATTATTGCAAACGGCCTTATGGTTGCTGAGGCGGCAGACGCTGCAAATCAGCTTGCTGAGTGCGGTATAGACGCAGAAGTTATAAATATGGCAACAATCAAGCCGCTTGATGAAGAGCTTGTTATTAAATCTGCTTCAAAAACAGGTAAAGTAATCACAGTTGAGGAGCACAGCATAATCGGCGGCCTCGGAGAGGCTGTATGCGCCGCTCTTTCAACAAAGTGCCCCACTCCCGTGGTAAGAATAGGCATTAATGATGAATTCGGTCACAGCGGCCCTGCAAAGGATCTTCTTAAGCAGTTTGGTCTTTCTGCTGAAAACATTGTTAAAACAACAAAAGAGTTTTTGAATAAGTAATTCAGAATTTCTGATAAGAAAAGCGATGTAAGGTTTTCCTTGCATCGCTTTATTTTTTACTCGGATTTTACAAAACGAACAGAATCTTGACATAACCATAAAAAAATTTCCTGAATTTGACTTTAAGATAATTTGAATTTAACAGATAAGGTGCAGAATATGTAATGTAATAAATTAAAGGAGAAATATTGATATGAAATTATTTATTCATTACTTTTTGGTTTTCGTACTCTCGGTTGGAAGCATAGCAGGCGGTGTGTTTGCTATTTATAATTGCAGCGGTTTAAACTGCGTTTGGTATTATGCAGGTTCAGTTCTTTGCCTTGCAGGCGCATGCGCAATCATTTCTGAAATAATCAAATTTGTAAACGTAAAAAGAGGTAAGCTTGTTTGAAAACTAAAATTTTGGCTTTTACTGAAAAGCATTCAGAGATATGGAAATTTGTAAAATTCACTTTTACGGGCGCAAGCACTTCTGTGCTTGAACTCGGCGTGTTTATGTTTTTGCAGTATGTAGTTTTTAAAAGTCTTAACGAAGTCCCTGTAACAGATAATGCTGTTTTGTCATTCCTCGGTATTGAATATAAAGGATATTTGTATTCATATGCCGTATCTGCTATAATAGGTTATGCGGCGGCGTATATTATGAATAGAAAGCTTACTTTTAAAGCGGACGCCAATCCGTTCTTGTCTACCGTGATTTATGCCGTAATGGTTGTGTGCACAATAGCGTTTAACACTTGGTTCGGCGCTTTTCTCGGCACGCTGATTAAAAACGGTGGTTATGATACGGTAATTGTAGAAATGATTACAAAGGTTGTTGTAATGACTGTTCCAACAATCTGGACATATCCGCTCAACAGATTTGTAATCCATAGAAAGAAAAAGCCTGCTTTGGCAATGGCTTGAAATGAGGAGTAAATTATGGCTGTAATTGCCTGCGACCTTGACGGAACTTTGCTTTCAGACTGCATAACTGTAAGTGAAGAAAATCTTGCGGCAATCGAAAGGCTTGCAAAAAAGGGAGTTACACTTTGTATAGCAACGGGAAGAACATTTTATGAAATTCCTAAAATTCTTCTTGAAAACCCTTATATAAAATATTTTATATATTCAAACGGAGCGGGGATTTACGAAAATTCAAAGGGGATTATTTACTCTTCTCCAATTGAAGCTGAAACAGCAAAAGAAGTTTTCGCACTGCTCAATTCATACAGCACATTTATAGAGGTGTACACAAACGGAAACCCTCTTGTTGACTCAGAAAAATTCAACGAAGCGGGATTTGCAAAATACAGAATAGACGAAAGCTTTTTGCCTGAGCTTTTAAGAAGCAGAAAACCCGTTGAAAATTTCATCGAAAAGATAAATAATGCACCTCGTGAAATAGAGATGTTTGATGTGTTTTTCAGGCATATGAGAGAGCGTGAGGAGTGCTTGAGCAAAATAAGGCACTGCTTTGGTCAACTCGAAACAACATCGTCTATGCGAAATAATCTTGAGATTATGAACAGCGGAATAAATAAAGGAAGCGCTCTTAAAAAATTGTGCGAAATTGCAGGCTTTTCAACTGCCGAGGTTATTGCCCTCGGGGACAGTAAAAACGATATTGCTATGTTTAACACAGCAGGAAAATGCTTTGCCGTTTCAAACGCCTGTGATGAATTAAAAGAGAGAAGCACTGCTGTTATTTGCAGTAATAAAGAAAATGTAATTTGCTATGTTGAGCAATATTTAGAGGAAAACGGTTTTTGATATGCAGGATGCAATTCATTTTTTAAACACGGGTCATTCAGATTGTATAATTATTGAAAGCGGAGGCAGATTTGCAATGGTAGACGCTGCGGAGGATAATGATTATCCTGCAAATAAGCCGATGTTAAAGCTTCAGGGGTATGAGGAGGAGGTTTGCAAATACCTCGTTGACAACTGCGCAGATGAAAACGGTGTTGTAACTCTTGATTTTATTCTCGGCACTCACGCCCATTCAGACCATATCGGCGGTTTTGATACGGTTATCAATCACCCTCAGATTAAAGTAAAAAAAGCATTTCTTAAAAAGTATGTTGAAAAGGATATAAATTATTTTGAGCGTTCTCAATGGGATAATACTGAGGTTTATATGCAGATGTATAATGCTCTTAAAAATAAAAATGTGGATATTGTAGAGGAGTTTAACGGCTGTTCTTTCAAATTCGGCAATTTCAACATTACCTTTTTCAACGGCACTCATGAACGGCATTACCGTAAATGCGGCGAAAATGTAAATTCCGTTGTAACACTTGTTGAAAAGAACGGTTTGAGGGCGCTTTTGGCAGGGGATTTCAATACGAAATTTTTGTCCGAAAAAAAGCTTGCGCCCAAAATTGGCAAGGTGAATTTGCTCAAGGTTGCTCACCACTGTTATGCAGGCTCTTCTTCAAAAGTCTGGATAAAAACTCTTAACCCCGATATTGCAGTAATAACAAATAGTCTTAAAAAAGCAGACAGCCGTGTTTTGGCACGCATAAAAAAATATGCTTCGCCAGAGGTGTATACTACGGTTGACTGCAACGGCGTAAAAGCCGTTTTAGGTGATACTGCTATTGAAATGATAAAGAATATTATGTAAAAAAACAGAGATTGGTTTTGATTCCAATCTCTGTTTTCTTATTCCATATATAATACTATTTCAGAGCTTTCAAGAGTTTTCTTAACATCTATAACCCTCTGGTTTTCTGAGCCTCTGAATTTGAGCATTATGTTTTTAAGCTCCTTGTTGAATTTTCCGTCAACAAGAATATCAATATATTTCAGCATTTCAACCGAAATATCCGTGAATGCTCTGCTCGCCTTTTTACCCGTTATTTCCTCAAATGTAAAGCCGCTGTAACACCATACATTCTTTTGCGGATAGCGGTTTTTAAAATCTTTTAAAAGTTTTAAAAGCTCTTTTTGATTTTCAGGCTCAAACGGTTCGCCGCCTAAAAGGGAAAGCCCCGCAATCCACGGCGGCGCCATAGAATCAAGAATTTCCTGCTCCGTTTCTTCGCTCCAAGGTTTGCCGTATGAAAAATCCCACGCAATCTCATTGAAACAATCGGGGCAGTGATGGCGGCATCCTGAAACAAACAGCGATGTTCTTACGCCCTCGCCGTTTGCAATATCATTTGTTTTAATTTCAGCAACATTCATATTTATCACCAAAAGAAGCGGCACAGCAGTGCCGCTTCGCCTTTTTTACAATATTAAAGGTGAAGAACTCTGTCTCTGATTTCCTGAGTTCTGCCCTGATTCCAGAACTGAGTTCCTATGTAGCCGCAGGTGCGTCTTGCAACATTCAGTTTGTTCTGGTCCTCATTGCCGCAGTTGGGGCAACGCCAAACGAGCTTGCCGTCCTCTTCAACAATTTTGATTTCACCGTCATATCCGCAAACCTGGCAGTAGTCGCTCTTTGTGTTGAGCTCTGCATACATAATGTGGTTGTAGATATACTGCATAACGGAAAGAACAGCGGGAATATTGTCCTGCATATTCGGTACTTCAACATAGCTGATAGCGCCGCCGGGTGAAAGTTTCTGGAATTCAGCTTCAAATTCAAGCTTCTTGAAAGCGTCAATCGGCTCGGAAACATGAACATGATAGCTGTTTGTGATGTAGTTTTTATCAGTAACGCCCGGAATTTTGCCGAATCTCTTCTGAAGGCACTTTGCAAATTTATATGTTGTAGATTCAAGCGGAGTGCCGTAAACAGAGAAGTCGATGTTTTCTTTTTCTTTCCATTCCTTGCACGCATCGTTAAGCTTCTGCATAACAGAGAGCGCAAAGCCTTTTGCTTCTTCGTCCGTATGGCTCTTTCCAGTCATATACTTAACGCACTCGTAAAGACCTGCGTAACCAAGAGATATTGTTGAGTATCCGCCGAAAAGAAGCTTGTCTATTGTTTCGCCCTTCTTAAGTCTTGCAAGAGCGCCGTACTGCCAAAGAATAGGAGCAACATCGCTCGGAGTGCCGAGAAGTCTGTTGTGGCGGCACATAAGAGCACGATAGCAAAGGTCAAGTCTTTCGTCAAATATCTTCCAAAACTTTGTCATATCGCCGCCTGAAGAGCAAGCAATGTCAACAAGGTTGATTGTAACAACGCCCTGATTAAATCTGCCATAGTATTTGCCCTTGCCTGTTTTCGGGTCAACATAGGGGGTAAGGAATGAGCGGCAGCCCATGCAGGTGTAAACAGCAGAATTGCCGTTTTTGTCTATTTTCAGCTCACGCATTTTCTTTGCTGAAATATAGTCGGGAACCATTCTTTTTGCTGTGCACTGAGCGGCAAGGCAGGTGGTTTCCCAGTATTTTGAGCCCTCTGTGATATTGTCCTCGTCAAGAACATAAATAAGCTTCGGGAAAGCGGGTGTAATCCATACGCCGCTCTCATTTTTAACGCCCTTGATTCTCTGGCGCAATACCTCTTCAATGATAAGTTTAAGGTCGTCTCTTGTCTGTCCCTCGGGAACTTCGTCAAGATACATAAATACTGTTACGAACGGAGCCTGACCGTTTGTTGTCATAAGAGTGATAACCTGGTACTGAATCATCTGAACACCGCGGTTAATCTCTTCCTTAACTCTCATTTCGGTGATTTTGCTAATCTGCTCTTCATCAGGCTCTATTCCTGCTTCTTCAAGTTCAGCTTTAACTTCTTTTCTGAACTTCTGTCTGCTGAGGTCAACAAAAGGAGCAAGGTGAGAAAGGCTGATGCTCTGTCCGCCATACTGGCTTGAAGCTATCTGTGCAATTATCTGTGTTGCGATGTTGCAAGCCGTTGAAAAGCTGTGCGGTTTTTCAATCATCGTTCCGCTGATAACCGTGCCGTTTTGAAGCATATCCTCAAGATTTACAAGGTCGCAGTTGTGCATATGCTGTGCAAAATAGTCTGCGTCGTGGAAATGGATAATTCCGTTTTCGTGCGCTTCAACTATATCCTGCGGTAAAAGAATTCTCTTTGTAAGGTCTTTTGAAACCTCGCCGGCCATATAGTCTCTCTGAACGCTGTTTACAGTGGGGTTCTTGTTTGAATTTTCCTGTTTAACCTCTTCGTTGTTGCATTCAATAAGAGTTAAAATCTGCTCGTCCGTAGTGTTTGATTTACGGATAAGTGAGCGGTTGTAACGATATTTAACATATCTTTTTGCAACTTCAAAAGCGCCCTGCGCCATAATCTGGTTTTCTACTATATCCTGAATTTCTTCAACTGAAAGCGCACGAGCCGCTTTCATAATCTTAAATTCAACAAATTCAGCTATATCGCTGATTTGAGACGCTGTAAGCTCCTCTTTCTCGCAAGCGGCGTTTGCCTTTGTTACGGCTGCTACTATTTTGCTTAAATCAAATTCTGCTTCTGAGCCGTTTCTCTTTATAATCTTCATTTCATTCACCTCTGAAAAAAGTAACAGAAATATTACTGAGTTACAAATCTGTTACAGTTAAAGTCGACTGCTTTTACATAATATCAAAATATAGTTGCCTTGTCAATAGAAATACGCAAAAAAATACAATATATAGTGCAAAAAATGGACACTTAAAGAAAAATCAACAATATGTAGATTTTGGATTTTGAGGCGCTTTTGTTCGTTTTTTGGCTTTGCTGCGAGGTTTAGAGCGGTATTATGCCGCTTTTGTGATGATAAAGGTTACAAATTTACAAGTACAATTTGTATAATAAAAGTCAGACATTAAAACACCTGTTTTGTATTGACAAAATACATCAAAGTATTTATAATATGTATAACTTAATAAGTCAGGGGTGCCGAAAGGCTGAGATTATACCCTTCGACCTGTCCGTTAGCACGGTCAGCGGAGACGATGTAATATTGCGTAATTGCGCCCCGTTCTGTTGTGAATGGGGCTTTTTCTTTTGGCTTGTTGAGAATATTATGAAAGGAGAAATAAAATGGAAGTAACATCTATAAACAAAACAAGAAGAATTACTGAAACGGCAATAATGATTGCCCTTGCAACAGTTCTTTCTTATGTAGTATTTTCTAAACTTCCGATGGGCGGCAGTGTAACTCTTTTCAGTCAGGTTCCTATTATTATTATAGGTTATCGCTACGGACTTAAATGGGGTGCAGCGACAGGCGTTATCCACGGTCTTTTGCAGATGGTTCTTCAGGGACTTGAGAACTTCTCTTATGTAAAAGGAATCGGTTCTTACCTTATCCTTATTTTTGCCGATTATGTTGTTGCGTTTATGGTTCTCGGAATCGGCGGAGCATTGTTCAAGAAAGCAGTTAAAAATCAGGCTCTTGCCCTTGGTTTAGGTGCTGCGGTTGCAAGTGTACTTCGTTATCTTTGCCACTTTGTTTCAGGTGCTACAATATGGAAAGAGTATGCAGGCGACCAGGCAGTTTGGTTTTACAGCTTAACTTATAACGCTACATATATGCTTCCTGAGTTAATCATATCTGTAATCGGCGTTGTTTTGCTTGCAGTTGTGCTTGATTTCAACAGCCCAACTCTTATCAGAAAGAAGAAAGCGTAACAGAACGCAAAAATTAAGCGTGCCTTAGAAAAAAGGCACGCTTTTTTTATTTGTTAATAAATTTTGAATTTACAAACTAATTTTATTTGTTAAAATATTGACAAAAATATACAGCATATGATACTATAAAAACATCAAATAACAGGAGGTTTAGTTATGGAAGGTAATAATTATCAGCCTAATGACCAAAACAATCAGTATTATTCACAACCAAACCCTCAGGAGCAGTATCAGAATCCAAATTATAATTATCAGTATCCAATGCCTCCTGTAGAACAAAAGGCAAATGTAGGTCTTGCAATTCTTTCATTTCTTATTCCGATTGCAGGTCTTATCATTTTCCTTGTTGAAAAGGATAAGAAACCCAAAACAGCAAAGGCAAGCGGAATTTGCGCACTTGTAAGTTTTATTTTGTACATCATATTCTATGTTGTTATGTTTGCTATCGGCGGCTGGGCTATATCCAATGCTCCTGAAGATGCTTTCTCTGACAGCGACTTTTCATATTACGAAGAGTTCGATGCAGAAGAGCCCTCAGATGACGGTACAGTATATGTGCAGGACGGTAATCTCGGCAATTTCGTATGCAATGTTAAAGAATCTGTAATCACAACAGATTATGAAGGAAATCCCGCTCTTGTTGTTACATATGAATTTACAAATAATTCAGATGAAGCCTCAAGTTTTGATTTAAGTATTTCAGACACCGCTTTTCAAAATGGTGTGAGCCTTGAAATGGCATTTATGGATGACCTTGAATATGAAGACAAGCAAATAAAGCCGGGCGTTACAATTGATGTTCAGAAAGCTTATGTTCTTAACGATACTGAAAATTCAGTTGAAATAGAATTAAGCGAGCTTTTCAATATGGACAGCGCTACATCAGTAACAGTTATTGAACTTGTATAAGACAAAATAATATTAATTAGCAGGTAGGAAAATCTCCTGCCTGCTTTTTTTCTTGCAAAAGTAAAGGTTTATAGTATAATGAAGACAGATACTAATTTTCCCGCGCATATATTTTATAAGAGGGTTGTTTATGGGGCGCTTTCATTGCGATGGTCTTGTTATAAGAGATGAATTAAACAGGCAAAGAATATTCAGAGGGGTAAATGTCTGTTTAAAGGAACCACATTTAAAGGAAAAAGAACTGAGAAAACAGCTTTTAAATAAAAAGCAGTTTGAAGGCTTTGAAAAAACAGGCACTAATCTTATAAGACTGGGAGTAACCTGGGCGCTTCTTGAACCTGAAAAGGGTAAATATAATCTTGAAGCACTGAATGTTTTAGATGAATTTGCCGCAAAATGTGAAAAACAGGGTATATTTATAATGCTTGATATGCATCAAGACCTGTTTTCGCACAGATTTCATGGTGACGGTGCGCCTGAGTGGGCGGTTGAATATATAAAAAAAGCCAAGCCGCCGTTTGCCGTGTGGGCGGAAGGTTATTTTTATATGTCGTCCGTTCAAACGGCGTTTTACGATTTTTGGAGCAACGCCTTTAATATGCAGGACGATTTTTTCAGGTGTTGGGAAGTGTTTTCAAATGCGCTTTCAAACAGGGAAAATGTAATAGCATGCGATTATTTCAATGAGCCTTACCCGCATGAAAACGGCAGAAAACTATTCTTATCATTCCTGTCAGAGGTTTTGAATCTTGCGTACGGAAAAAGAATAAATTTCGAAAAGTATTTTAAAAATACAAATGAGCATTTTGCTTTTATAAAAACCGTTGCCAAGGCTGCGTCAATTATCAGAACTCCTAAAAGATTTGACAAGGCTATGGATAAAACGGAAAATATTTCGGAATTTTCGGATATAGGCAAATCACTTGAAAAGTATACTCAAAATTTTAACAGCAGATATTATGAGCCATTTTTTAAGCGTGCCTGTAACGATATAGGAAAAGATTGTTTGAATGCTTTTGAGCATAATTATTATTCAAATCTTGGTATACCATTTTATATAGATACAAGAAATATTGAAGAAAACTGTGTTTACAGTCCACACGCTTATGATATATTTGTAGATTCTCCGCTGTATGATAAATACTGCTCAAACAGCCGTATTATAAGTATAATCAACACCATAAGGGATAACCAGTTGAATATGAATGTGCCCGTAATTTTCGGTGAATGGGGCGCAAACGGAAAAGGGGAGATATTTGAAAATCACCTTTCCTGTATTATGGAGCTTTTTGAAAAATATCAGTGGAGCAGTACTTATTGGGGCTTTGATTTTAAAAACAAGGAACTTGAAAAAGTATTTAACAGACCGTATCCGAGCGCCGTTTGCGGCGATATTATAAGCATAAATACGGATTATGAAGAACGCACATTTGAACTTGTATGGCGTCAAGAAAAGGCTTGCAGAGTTAATGATAAAGTGTGCAATGATATATATATACCTGACAGAGGCTTTGTTAAATTAGAGGGCAAAGCGGGCGAGAATATAATAAAAATTAACTACTGAAACAAAAACAGGACTTGCAAATGCAAGTCCTGTTTCTTTTAATAATATTTTGTAACCCATCCGTCTTTATCGGTTGCGGGTTCGTTTGATGAGGTGGGCTTTTCACCGTTTGGCTTAGTGGTGCTGTTTTTTTCACCTGTGCCTGATGAATTTCCACCCGGGAAGTTTACCGAATTGTCATCCTTACTGCCGCTTGATTTGTTTGCTGAAGAAGCAGTAGTTTTATCGGTGTTTTTATTAGTGCTGTTATTATTGTTTGCACTGCTGTTTTGAGAGCTTTGTGTATTGCTTTCGCCGTTTGTATCTGTGCTGTTTGAAACATTCTGAGAAACGGTCTCAGTAGCGTTAACAGCATTTTCTTTATCAGCAGTATTTGAGCAGGCAACTGCAACACAGGCAATCAAAACAGTTAAGCAAATAACAGCTATTTTAATTTTAATGTTCATAAATATTAAGCGAAGAGGTTTTCTTTACCGAACGGAACATCATTGTCATCACCGGGAATTTCGCTTGCCGTCATTATCTCGGTCATGCTGAACTTTTCGATTTCAACCTCGGGCTTCAAGTACTTGTCTTTCATTTGTAATACCTCGCTGTAATTAGTTATTTCCGAGAAGATCATTAACTGCGTCTTTTGTAGCCTCGTCAACTTCTGGGTCAGCAAGTATTGCGTTTGCAACACCTCTGAAAGTTCTTGTAACAGGCTCAGAGTAATAAGTTTCGCCATCAATTACAACATATGCACAAGCTGTTATATCAGTATCAAATCCGCTTGAAGGAACATCTGTGAATACAAGGTTGAAAGAAGTGTATTCAGCATCAGTGTCCTCTTCATGAGTGATGTGATTTGAAGCAACTTTCTTGTAAACACCATCTGCGCCCTCAACAAGGCTGTCTGTTGCAGCATATGTGTAAAGGAAGCCGTATTCTGTAATTACTGAAGCGTCTGCATCAGATGTGAAACCGAAACGAAGTCCGGGAACACTGCCTACTCTGATTGTGCCGCCTTCAACATTAGGATAATACTCTGCGGGAGTTGATGATTCAACATGGATCTTTATAACATCGGAAGTTGAGATTTCCTGCTGTGTTGACCATGAATAAGTCGGCCAACCGCCCTTCTTTTTCATCTGGTATTTATATGAAACGGTGAACTCATAATCTCCAGCCGGAAGACCGCTGTCAAGAGTGAAAGTTGTCTTTGCGGTGTTACCGTTTTCAGATATTACAGTGTTCTGATTTGCTGCAGTACCGAAACCTGAAACAGCAAAAGTATATTGACCGTTTGTCATGGTGAAAGCAGTATCAGTAGAAATGCAACGACCAGATCCTGAAGCGTAATACCAGCCGAGTGAGTTTCCGCTAGATGTCCAGTTTGAACCTGTATAGCCGGAAGCGTCATCCATTGTGATTGTTATGGGCTCGTTCTCCATAACTGTGAGTGTCTTTGTGTCTTTGTCTACTCCGGTATATTGGAATGCAATATACTCATCAGGAGTACCGGCATTCTGCAAAAGAATGTTGTAATATTCCTGTCTCTTATACACATCTGACGCTGCCGACGATCGCATAAGTGTAGAT
>UQFL01000002.1 GCA_900540305.1 uncultured Oscillospiraceae bacterium
TTTAATTAACTAATTAGATATTATAATATATAAGATGTCAAGTGATGAAAACCCACGCTAAACCCAACAATTTACTCTGCCGCAATCAAAGCAGCGCCGAGAGCGCCGCAAAACTCAGGATTTTCAGGAATAAATATTTTTGTTTTAAGAAGCTTTTCAAGTTCCGAAACAACTCCCTTGTTATTTGCAACGCCGCCCGTCATCATAACTTTGCTCTTATCCTTTGCGCTTGAGAGAAGCGTATTCGTTTTTACGGCTACGCTTTTGTTTAATCCGTGGACTATATCCTCAACCGAGTAATTCTCTGCAATAAGTGAAACGACCTCACTTTCGGCAAAAACAGTGCACATACTCGATATGGTTAAGTCGTTTTTATAATTCAACCCTATTTTAGCCATTTCGCTCATATCAAGTTCAAGCACTTTTGCCATATTTTCGAGGAATCTGCCCGTACCTGCGGCACATTTATCGTTCATAACAAATCCCGTTACCCCGCCGTTTTCGTCAAGGCTGATAACTTTGCTGTCCTGTCCTCCGATGTCGATAATTGTTTTTACACCTTTGCACAAATGCTCGGCGCCCTTTGCATGGCAAGTTATTTCCGTAACATCGTCGTTTGCAAAATCAATATTTTTTCTGCCGTAGCCAGTTGCAACTATATATGAAATATCATCAAAGGCTATACCTGATTTTTGGAGCGCGTTTTTTGCACCCTGAGCGGCATTTGCACCCGTGCGCACCATAACATTTTTTACAATATTTTTGTTTTCATCAATAACAACAAGTTCTGTTGAAGTTGAGCCGCTGTCTATACCTGCAAAATATTTACCTCTCATATCCCCTTTTGCCTTTCTGACATTTGTTTTGCAAACGGTTTCCGCAAAGCCCTCAAGCCTTGTGAGTAACTGTCCGTATGACTGATTTGTAAAATCCGTTTCAATTCTTATAATCGGAGTTTTAAGATTTTTAAGGCGTGAATATTCAAAATCGTAATAGTCGCAAAACTTAATTGTGCTGTAAATAATTCCTGCGCAGTTTTCGTTTTCTGCAAGCATTTCTCTTGAACGAATATCCTGCATTCTCATACAAGGAGTCTGAGAAAAAAGAGCCTTTGTATACTTTAACATAATCTCTTCAAGAGGCTCGTCTGCCTTTGCGTCAATAGGTTTAACAGACCTGTTTTGAGCGCAGGTTAAATCGTAGATTTCCATTGAACCAAAGCATTTTTCAGCGGCGTCTAAAAGGGTTTTACTGCTTCTTGCTCCGAGTACGGCTATATATTTTCCTTTGGGTACACAATTTTCATCATTAAACGATGACAGAAATAACTGAACATCGAATTTTTTACCTGTTTGATTTTCATAAAAGCTAATAAAATCTATCAAATCGTTTTTCAGCTTTTCCACGCCGCAGGCAGATGAGCAGGTTGGCAAGTCAAAACAATATGTAAACTTTGACTTATCATTCATAACAGCGTCTGCCGCACGCCTTGAACTGTCACAGCAATTCATAAAGACAAGTTTATCAAAAACGCCTGAATGAATTTCCTCAAGCATCGCCTTGGCGTGAGAGCACATATTAGGGTGAAGAATATTTGAGGAATAATTGAAATTTTCGGCTTCCTTATTCATAAGTTCACACTTTTCGCCGAAGCCTGCAAGAATTTCAACTGGCGTGTATTTACAGTTATATCCAATCATTTTCTGTTCTCCAAAAGTTCAAGAAATGCCTGCATTCTTGTCACCGTCTGACCGTCGTTAACATTCTGAGAGTCACAGCCGTCACCGTCAAGCACAAGGGTGGGAAAGCCGTTTTTTTCAAATATTTCTTTAGCGTATGCGCTTGCACCCGCCGTCTGCTTGCATCCCCAATGGCAATACCACACAATTCCGTCAGCATCAAGTTCTTTAGCATATTTACGAACGGCGTTAACCCTGTTTTCCCTGCTGCCGTTGACTGTGTTGCGAAGAAGTCTGTCAGCCATAAAACGGTATGGGTTTTCTTCATCGAGGTTCACATCAAGAGCGTCAAACACCATATCACACGCAACTATTTCGCACCTATCCGTAAAATTTATAAGATTACGCAGTGCATCCTGCCAATAAGGAAGAGTATGCACCCACATAAGGCGCACGCCCTTGCGCTCTTTGGGCATGGCAGAAAGCTGAGAAATCATATCCCTGCTGTACTTTTCAGCCTCTTCTGTGCCGAGCATAACATGAGTTGCAAACACGGAGAGCATCTGAGAAGTCATTTCGTCTGAGAGATATCTATCCTTCTTCAATTCTATTATTTTTCTGAAATTTTCTATTGTGTTCTTGCTTCTTTTAACTACTTTCAAAAGTTTGTTTTCATCAAGTGTGAAACTGCTGTTTTTCTCTATAAAAGCGACCATTTCACGAAGCTGATTTTCCACATAACATAGGTTTGATTCGCTGTAAACGGACGGCACATCAATCATAAAATGCGGCACGCCGTAATATTCGGCAACACGCCTGAAAGACAAATGGTTTACATCGCACGCAAGGCTTGTGTTGATTACAAATTTAGGTTTGGGGAGCACTCCTGTTTCAGCCATACCGATAAAAGATTTATGATAAGAACACAGCGTTTTCGGTGCTCCGTTATTTTCTGCTGTTTCAATAAATATTCTTTCGCTTCCCGCCGCCGCAAGATAGCAGGCAAGCGCCTCGGGAAAAAGCTGATAAACGCCCATTGCGTGCAGAATTTCACAGGGCAGATACAGACTTACAACAGCTGCTTTATCCCCTTTATTTAAAGGCTTTATGGCTGAATCTGCCGCCGCCCACTGCATATACTGCCTTGCAGGCAAAAGGAGTTTTGTGGGAAAATATTTACATTGAAGTCCTGCGGCAGTAAAAACAAAAGACAACTCTTTGAGCGCCTTTTCGGGCTTTTTCTGCGCAAGAGAATATATGTGATTTCCGAATATTTCAATAGCCTTATTCATAAAATTGCACCGTTACAAACTAATATTTCAATATATAAAATAATTACATTAAATCGATCTGTTGTCAAGATATATAAATATAACGATTTTAAATTTCGAGCGCAACAAAGCCCTGTTCAGCAATGAACAGGGCTTTACTTTTTGCAATTTATAGATATTAGTCGTTGGGGATAAATGCCTTGTGAACAGCGCTTACAGCTCTGTCAGCGTCCTCAGCGTTGATGATTACTGAAATCTTGATTTCTGAAGTTGAAATCATCTGAATATTGATATTCTGAGCATAAAGAGCCTCAAACATCTTAGAAGCAGTACCGGGATGAGATTCCATACCTGCGCCTACAATAGAAACTTTTGCAACATCAGTTGAGCACTTAAATTCTCTATCGCCTACGCCCTCCATTTCCTTGAGTGCTTCAATAGCAACAGGGCCGTTATCCTTTGATACAGTGAAAGTGAGGTCTTTTGTACCGTCTCTGCCTACTGACTGAAGAATAATATCTACATTGATATTTTTCTGTGAAAGCTTTGAGAATACTCTGAAAGCTACACCCGGATTGTCATCAAGACCAACAACTGAAATAAGGGCAACATCTGTGTCTTTTGTTACACCTCTGATAAGCATTTTTTCCATTTTTACCTTCTCCTTAACGATAGTTCCCGGAATGGGATTTAATGATGAAAGAACTTCAAGTTCAACTGAATATTTTTTAGCCATTTCAACAGAACGGTTGTTGAGAACCTGTGCGCCGAGAGTTGCAAGCTCAAGCATTTCGTCATAAGTGATTTCTTCAAGCTTTTTAGCGCCCTCAACCTTTCTCGGGTCTGCTGTATAAACGCCCTCAACATCTGTGAAAATCTGGCATTTATCGGCATGGAGTGCCGCAGCAATAGCAACGGCTGATGTATCAGAACCGCCTCTGCCGAGAGTAGTTAAATCGTCATATCTGTTAATACCCTGGAAGCCTGCAACAACGCATATATTATGCTTTGCAATCTCTGCCTGAAGGCGGTTTGTTTTAATATTCTTAATACGAGCCGCACCGTAAACAGAGTTAGTATTAAATCCTGCCTGCCAGCCGAGAAGTGAAACTACCGGGAAACCAAGGCTTTCGATTGCCATTGCAAGAAGAGAGATTGAAATCTGCTCACCTGCCGCAAGAAGCTGGTCCATTTCACGCTTTGCGGGATTACTGTTTATTTCTTTTGCTTTTTCAATAAGGTCGTCCGTTGTATCACCCTGAGCAGAAACAACAACAACGACATCGTTACCCGCCTTATAGGTGTCTGTTACTATGCGGGCAACATTCATTACTCGGGCAGCATCCGCAACAGAAGAGCCGCCGAATTTCTGAACTATAAGTGCCATTGAAAATTATCCTCCGAATTAATAATTTGTTACTTTGATAATATTGAGAACTTCTACGCCGTCAAGCTTTTCATCAAGCTTCTTTTCTGTCATAGAATCTGTGATAAATGCAACTTCGTCTGACGGCTGACCCTTTCTTGAAAGGAATTTTACATTATGGAATTTGCTGAGAACATCGTGTTCAGAAAGCTTTGCTCTTACATAGAACGGCATTTCAATCTGAGTTTTGTAATCAACAACATAATCCTCTTCACCGGGACCCCAGCCGAATACTTTACGCTTCTCAACATGAGTTGCGCAGTCTGCCATATCGGCAACAACAGCGGAAGCTGTGGGAAGCTTACCTGCGCCTCTGCCGTAGAAGCATACATCGCCGACAGCGTCGCCCCTTACAAGAATGGCGTTGAAAACATCGCTTACACTTGCAAGCTGACTGCCGTTATAAACAACAGCGGGGCTTACAAACGCCGCAATATTATTATCATCTATATATTTAATCTGACCGAGGAGTTTGATAACTCCGCCGCCTGAATGAATATAAGAAACATCTTCTCTTGCGATATTTGAAATACCCTCAGTAGCAACCTGGCTCGGATAAACATGCTTGCCAAATGCAAGTGAAGCAAGGATACAAACCTTTCTGCAGGCGTCATGACCCTCAATATCAGCTGTGGGGTCTTTTTCAGCGTATCCGTTATCCTGAGCGAGTTTAAGAGCATCGTCAAAGCTCATATCATCCTCAATCATTCTTGTGAGAATGAAATTTGTTGTGCCGTTGAGAATACCTGCGATACCCTCGATATTATTAGCTGTAAGGCACTGCCACATGGGACGAATAATCGGAATACCGCCGCCAACGCTTGCTTCAAACATATAGTTTGTGCCGCTTTCACGGGCAGCAGAAAGAATTTCAAGACCCTTCTGCGCAACAAGCTCCTTATTTGATGTAACAACGGATTTTCCTGCCTTGATGAGTTTCATTGTGAAATCAAAAGCAGGATTAACTCCTCCCATTGTTTCAGCAACAACCTTGATTTCAGGGTCATTGAGAATATCGTTGAAATCCTTTGTGAAAAGATCCTCGTGCGGATCTCCGGGGAAATCTCTGAGATCAAGAATTTTTGCAACCTCAAGTTCCTCGCCGCCTGTTCTTTTGGCAATCGTTTTTGCGTGCGATTCTATTACTTCTACTACACCGCTTCCTACGGTACCGTAGCCCATAACCGCTACTTTCATAATTTAAACCTCCTAAAATGAGTTTTGTGTTAAATATTTATATTTACGGTTTTAACGCCGTTTATCTCCTTTAGTTTTGAGATGAGAGAATCTTCATCAACAGTCATTTCCGATATATACGCAGTAAGCTGAACATCGGCAATTCCGTTTTCGGGTACTTTCTGATTTATAGAAAGCACATTTGCGCCCACAAGATACAATTCGTTTGTAACTGCTGACAAAACGCCCTTAGTATCCAAAAGCTTTAGCGAAAGAGTAAGCATTTCGCCGTCATTTTGAGGATTATACTCAAAAACGCCGTCCTTATATTTATAATATGCAGACCTTGACAATCCCGCCATTTGTGCCGCTTTTGTTGCATTTGCGGCATCGCCGGAAGCAAGAAGTGCTTTAGCTTTTATAACTTTTGAGTAGACATCGGGCAGCAACTCTTCATTAATAAGAAGATATTTAATTTTCGCCATTTTGTCCACCACCCGTACACAGTTGTATTGTTGTGAAACACACTTTAGATATAATATCACTTCTTATATAAATATGCAAGTACAAATTTTAAATTTTTTAAATAATTCTTGATTAATAAAGTTTATTACTATATTATTGTAATAGAATATGTATATAAGTATTCAATAACACTAATTTAAAAGGATTAAATTATGAGTGAAAAAACAGAAAAAAAGCGTGCCTTTTTAATTGAACTTTTGTTCCTAGGCGCAGTGCTCGGAATTGTTTTCGTATTTTTTAAATACCTATTCTGGCTTACGGCCCCGTTCTTGCTTTCGTTTTTCTTTGCAGTAATTATGCAAAGACCTCTTAGAAAGCTTGACAAGTTGACAAAAAACAAATGCCATGCGTTGTGGTCCGTACTGCTTGTACTGTTTACAATTCTTGTTATTCTTGTACCTATAATACTTATTTTATATAACTTGGGCGCTGAGATAAAAGAATTTGTAAATTACCTTACTACGCAGTTGTCGGATTTACCACATTTTCTTGAAGATCTACAAGAAATGCTGCTCAAATCACTCAGCTTTCTGCCTGACGGAATTTACACAGCAGTATCTCAAAAGATAACAGAAGTAATCGGCAATCTTGTAAACGGTTTTGACCTTACGGCTCTGGGCATTGATACCGGCACTATTACAAACACCATAACTACAGGTGTTACAGGCATTTACAATGTTGCTAAAAATGTGCCCTCAGCTATAATCGGCATAGTAATCGGAATTGTTGCATGGATTCTTTTCACAAAAGATTACGACAGAGTTGTAAAATTTATTCAGCTTCAGCTTCCCGAAAACAAAAAAAATATCCTTGTTGAAATAAAACAAGTATTTTCGCACACAATTCTCAAAATGATAAGAGCGTACGGAATTATAATGTTTATAACTTTCTGCGAGCTTTCAATAGGTTTCACTATTATGAGCGCAGTGGGAATTATGAGCAACAGCTATATTTATCTTATTGCTCTTGCCATTTGTATTTTCGACATTCTGCCCGTTGCAGGCTCCGGAGGAATACTAATTCCGTGGGCTATAATTTCTCTTGTTATGGGAAATGTTCCGCAGGCAGTAGGCTTGCTTATAATATACGCCGTAATAACAGTTATAAGGCAGTATATAGAGCCTAAAATCGTGGGCGATACACTCGGCGTAAATCCCCTTATCACACTTGCAGGACTGTATTTTGGTCTTAAACTTTTCGGTTTCCTCGGAATGTTTATTGTTCCGATTTCGATTATGACATTAAAAGCTTTCAATGACACTGGAAGAATTCACCTTTGGAATACTCTTGAAGAGCCTAAATCCGAAGACGACACCAACGATAAAAAGAAGAAAACTAAAAGCAAAAAGTTTTCTTTCAAAAAGAAATAATCGGCACACAAAAAACCGCAGTCAATGACTGCGGTTTTATTTTGCTTATTGTTAAATTTATTTTTCGTATGAGAGGAGAAATTCCTTTGTTCTCTCATATTTGGGATTTTCAAATACCTGCTGAGGTGTTCCCTCTTCAAGAATAACTCCGTCATCCATAAAGATTACCTTATCAGAAACATCGTGCGCAAAACGCATTTCGTGTGTTACGATAACCATAGTCATACGGTCCGCCGCAAGGCTTTTGATAACCTTTAATATTTCGCCTGTTAGCTCAGGGTCAAGCGCGGAGGTGGGCTCATCAAAGAAAAGCACCCTCGGAGAGAGGCAAAGCGCTCTTGCTATTGAAACACGCTGTTTCTGACCGCCAGAAAGCTCGCAGGGATAAGCGTCTTTTTTATCGGAAAGACCAACCTTTTCAAGCAGAGAAAGCGCTTTATTCTCAATCTCTTCATTTATCTGTTTTTTATTGTGCTTATAATCGGGGTCTTCCTTTGCGAGAAGTTTAGGCGCAAGCACAAGATTTTCAAGAACATTATACTGAGGAAAGAGGTTAAAGTCCTGAAAAACAAGACCGAAATTTAGCCTGTTTTTTCTTATCTCTTTTTCAGATAATTTTCTTTTGTCAGAAGCGTCAAAAATCACATTGCCGTCAACAAGTATAGTGCCCTCGTCCGCTCTTTCAAGGAAGTTCATACAACGAAGGAGTGTTGTTTTACCGCTTCCCGAAGAACCGATAACAGACAGTACCTCGCCTTCTTCAAGAGAAAATGATATTCCCTTAAGCACCTCGTTTGAACCGAAACTCTTTTTAATATTGTTAATTTCAAGTATAGCCATAATTTAACCCTTATAATAATCCATTTTCTTTTCGATGTAGCTGAACAGCAAAGTAAGAATACCGCAGAATATAAGATAAAATGCGCCTGTGTAGAACAGAGGCCAAATAAGACCTTCCATTTTGATATAAGTCTGCGCCATCCAAATAATCTCATAAACGGCAATAATTCTTGCAAGCGATGTATCTTTTACAAGAGTGATGATTTCGTTACTCATAGGAGGAACAATTCTCTTGATAACCTGAAACAAAACCACCTTAAAGAAAATCTGCGATTTAGTCATTCCGAGAACCTGTCCAGCCTCGTACTGCCCCTTTGGTACTGACTCTATTCCTCCTCTGTAAATTTCAGAGAAATAGCAGGAATAGTTAATAACAAAGGCAATCAATACAGCGTCAAAACGCTCCATCAAATCCATCTTAAAAATAAGACCGGGGCCGTAATAAACAACGATAAGCTGAAGCATAAGCGGAGTACCTCTGATCACCCATACAAATGCTTTAGTAATATATTTAATTATTTTAATTTTGCTCATTGAGCCAAAGCTGACTATAAGTCCGAGCGGGAGAGCAAAAACTAAAGTCAGAAAAAACAGCTTTGCGGTAACACCGAGACCCTCGAGCAGGCTTTTCGTTACCTCAATAAATAACTGCGTATCCATAAAACAAATACCTTTCACGAAAATTCGGGCAGGAGGCTTTCGCCTTCTGCCCTTTCATTTTTATGATTATTTATTATGCGAAAGTGAGTGAATATTTATCAGCAAGCTCTTGAAGAGAACCGTCTGCCTTCATTTCAGCGATAATCTTATTAACCTCTGCTGTAACATCAGAACCTTTTCTGAAACCGATGCCGTATTCCTCAGAAGTGAGTTCAAGACCGGAAGCAAGATTTTTATAGCTTGTGCCCTCGCCTGTCATTGAATTAGCCATTGTAATATCAATTACACATGCGTCAACAGAACCGCTTGCAACTTCCATAAGAGCGTCTGACTGAGCGGCAACAGCCGTGCATTTATCAGCAAGACCTGCATCAGCAAGAGCAGCTTCGCCTGCTGAGCCTGACTCAGCTGCGAATGTGAGTTCTGAAAGGCTTTCAACAGTTGTGTAGTTGCCGATTTTGTCCTTGTCCATAACAAGCACCTGAGCGTTTTTAACATACGGGTCTGAACAGCTCATTGAAGATGTAACTTCATCCGTAAGGGTCATACCGTTCCATACTGCATCAACGCTTTTAGCGTCTATTTCAAGAATTTTGTTATCCCAGTCGATTACAATAAATTCAGCCTCAACGCCGAGTCTTTTGCAAACTTCCTGAGCAAATTCAGTATCAAAGCCTGTAAGAACATTTTTTCCGTTCTCATCCTTAACATAATAGTTCATCGGCTCATATTCAGTAATACCGATAACCATTGTACCCTTATTCTTTATGTATTCAAGGTCGCTTGATGTTTCGGCAGTCTGTGATTTAGAGCACGCAGCAAAACAACTTGCAACAAACAGCACTGAAAGAAGCACTGCAACAATCTTTTTAATTTTCTTCATAACAAGTCCTCCATAGATTTGATATGTTCATTTTACCGTATTAGCACGCTAAAGTCAAGAGTAAAAAAAGAAACGCCGCAAAAAAAGCAGCGTTTCTGATTTTACAACAAATAATTTTTAAATAATTAAATTAAAGTCCTGTGTTTTCAGCAATGTATTTTCTTGCTTTTACAGCATATTCAAACGGATTTGCCTTTGCAGGGTCCTGTTCAGCCTCAACAACTACCCAGCCCTCATAATTATTCTCTTCGAGAATATCAAAAATAGGCTTGAAGTCAACATCGCCGTCACCTGGTACAGTAAACACGCCTGCACGAACAGCGTCAAGGAAACTCATATGATTGGGAACAACCTGATTGTTATAAACATCCATACGAACATCTTTAAGATGAACATGCTTAACACGATTGATATACTTTTTAAGTACGGGTACGGGGTCGATACCTGCAAAAGTGAGGTGACCGCTGTCAAAGAGAAGATATACAAGTTCAGGGTCTGTAAGCTCCATAAGCTTATCGATTTCCTCAACTGTCTGCACACCTGTTCCCATATGATGATGAACGGTGAAATACATACCCTTTGACTTTGCATAAGCGCCCATTTCATTGAAGCCCTTAGCAACAACAGCCCACTCCTCGTCTGTATAATACGGCTTTTCATCAAGAATTGACTTATCAAGACAACCCTGAATTGAATTGCCCTGCTCAGATGCGCCGATTACCTTTGCGCCGAGTTCATAAAGCTTGTCGCAATGAGCCTTGAAAGCCTCAATGGTTTCCTCATAAGGCTTTGAGGTAAGATATGAAGAGAACCACGCATTACAAATCTGAAGTCCTCTAATGTCGAGATATTTTTTGAGCACTTTGGGGTCGCTCGGATATTTATTTCCGATTTCACTTCCCTTATATCCTGCAAGCGCCATTTCGCTTACGCACTGCTCAAATGTATTTTCAGCGCCGAGGTCTGGCATATCGTCATTAGTCCAGCCGATGGGCGCAATAGCAAGTTTTACTTTATTTGGATTAAGCATAAATTTTTACCTTTCAAATATATTAATAATCAAATGTTTTTGCGATATTCTTCTGCATATCCTCATAAGCGGCTGCAACTGTTTCGCTCTTTGAAACTTCTGCAACGCCTACACGCCACCATGATTCAAAACCAGGTGTCATTGTTTTGGGAAGCACTTTAATATCGAAAACAACAGAACGATTCTGCTTTTTAGCGTCCTCAAGAGCGGCACGAAGCTCGTCTGATGTGCGGATTGTGTAACCCTTAGCGCCGTATCCCTCTGCGATTTTTGCAAAATCAATAGCAATCTCATCACCGTCAAGCATACCCGTTACAGGATTTCTTGCACGGAAGACTGTTCCGAAAGTATCCGTTCCCTGATTGTTTTGAAGATTTTCAATACATCCCCAGCCCATATTGTCAAAAACGCATACATTAATTTTAAGGTTTTCCTGTAGCGAGGTGTAAAGCTCTGAATGACCCATAAGGAATGAGCCGTCGCCGCAGAAAGTATAAACTTCAGCTTCGGGCTTAGCCATTTTAACTCCGAGAGCACCGTTAACCTCATAACCCATATTGGAATAGCCGTATTCCATATGATATGTGCCCCTGTTTTTGGGACGGAAAAGTCTTTGCATATCGCCCGGAAGAGAACCTGATGAGCCGACTGCTACATCCTCGTCGCCCATAAACTCGTTTATGATACCGAGAGCGAGTGTCTGATTGAGACCGCCAGGAAGCTCAGTGCTGTAATACTCGTCAACAATAGCATCCCACTCTTTTTTAGCTTCTGCAACCTCGTTTGTGTATTCTGTTTTATAACCTTCACAGCTGTCAATGAGAGCAGAAAGAGCCTCTCTTGCATCTGCAATAACTGCTTCTGCATCCATTTTATAAGCGTCAAACGGACAAACATTTATAGCAAGTACTTTTCTGTTTTCATTGAAAAGCCACTTAGAAGATGTTGTAAAGTCTGTAAATCTTGTGCCGACACCGATAACAAGGTCTGCATCTTTTGCAATAACATTAGCAGCTTTACCGCCTGTTACGCCGATACCGCCGAGATTGAGCGGATGATTCCAAGCAACAAGGCTTCTGCCAGCCTGTGTTTCGGAAATCGGAACATTATATTTTTCCGCAAATTCAAGGAGCTGTTTTTCAGCACCGCTGTAACGAACGCCGCCGCCACACACGATAATGGGCTTTTTAGCTTCTTTAATAAGCTTGGTTGCTCTTTCAAGCTGAGAAGCGGTAATGGGGCGTCTGTCAAGATGCCATACACGCTTTTGAAGGAAATGTTCGGGATAATCGTAAGCTTCGCCTTCAACATCCTGCGGCATTGCAAGGCAAACTGCGCCTGTATCAGCAGGGTCTGTGAGAACACGCATAGCGTTAATACACGCTGTCATAAGCTGTTCGGGTCTTACAATTCTGTCAAAATAATGGCAAACACCCTTGAAAGCATCCGTAACCGTTCTGCCATAGTTGTCAAAAAACTCAGCCTGCTGAAGAACAGGATCAGGCTGACGGCAGGCAAATGTGTCGCCTGGAAGAACGAGAAGCGGAATTCTGTTTGCCGTGGCACATCCGCAGGCGGTAACCATATTGGTTGCACCTGGACCGATTGAAGAAACGCAGGGAATGATTGCCTTTCTGTCCATCTGCTTTGCATATGCAACAGCGGCAAGAGCCATATTCTGCTCGTTTTTACCCTGATAAAATTTGAGATTATGACCGCCCTGTTCAAGAGCCTGACCTACGCCGACAACGCATCCGTGGCCGAAAATGCCGAAAATACCCGAAACAAATTTTGTTTCAACCCCATCGCACTCTATGTACTGGTTATCAAGGAACTTGACAAGTGCCTGGGACATAGTAAGTCTTTCTCTTTTCATATATCAGCCCTCGATTTCAGAAAGTTTAACGGGTCTGTGTTCTGCAACAGATTTCTTTGCAGCAAGACCGAGACGAAGTGCCTCGAGTCCGTCATAAACAGTTGTCTGAGTGGGCTTGTCATTAACTACGCAGTCGATAAACTGTGTCATTTCATCTGTGAAAGACTGCATATATCTTTCGAGGAAGAAGTAAAGCGGCTTATCTGTTGTTTTGCCGTTTTCATCAATAAATGAAACATGAGTAGGAGTATCGTTAGCGGCAGAAGCCTGACCCTTTGAGCCGAATACTTCAAGACGCTGGTCATAACCGTAAGCAGCTCTGCGGCAGTTGTCAATAACGCCGATTGCGCCGCTCTTGAATTTAAGAGCAACAAGTGCAGTATCAACATCGCCTGCTTTACCGATTTCGGGGTCTACCATGACGGTTGCGTTAGCGTAAACCTCTTCAACTTCGCCGCCGATGAAGCGAGCCATATCAAAATCATGAACAGTCATATCAAGGAAGATACCGCCTGAAACCTTAACATAGTCAATTGACGGAGGTTCAGGGTCTCTGCTTGTGATTTTAATTGTTTGAAGATTACCGATTTTACCCTCGTTTGCAAGATTCTTAATCTGAGCAAAGTTGTGGTCATATCTTCTGTTAAATCCAATCTGAAGCTTAACGCCTGCCTTATCAACAGCAGCGATAACCTTTTTGATTTTTTCAACTGTAAGGTCAACAGGCTTCTCGCAGAAAATATGCTTGCCTGCTTCAGCAGCCTCGCAAGCGATGTCTGCATGAGTATCTGTTGATGAGCAGATAAGAACAGCGTCTATTTCATCATTATTTAAAATCTCGTGATAATCCTGATAATAATTGGGAATACCGAGTTCTTCAGCAACTTTCTTTGCACCCTCAACATAAATATCTGAAATTGCAACGATTTCAGCCTGAGGAATGTGATAAGTAATTGATTTGGCATGAACCTGACCGATTCTGCCTGCGCCGATAATACCGACTTTGAGTTTTTTCATAATTTTTACCCCTTCGTATGTAAATTAAGCACACACAGCGAACGCTCAGCCGCATATACGCCAGCACGCTGAATATGCACTTTAAAAGCAATTCAATCATATCACACAGAGAATTCTATTTCAAGATAGTATAATTACAAATTCACAAAAATGTTATTGAAATAACTATATGTATAGATTATAATTATAATAATATAGTTTAAATAATAAGAGGTATAAATATGACTTATACATATAAAACGAAGGGCACCTGCTCTCAGAAAATAGACATTGAACTTGCGGATGACGGAAAGACTATTCTTGATGTTAAGTTCACAGGCGGCTGCAACGGAAACCTTAAAGGAATCGCCGCACTTGTAAAAGGCAAAAAGACTGATGAAATTATTGAAAGTCTTGAGGGAATAAAATGCGGCTTTAAGCAGACATCCTGCCCTGACCAGCTTGCTCAGGCGCTTAAACAAATCAACGAAAACAACTAATTAAAGGTAACGGCTATGTTTAAACTTAAAAGTAAAAATCTTGAAAGAGAATTTAAGGTTATGGACGGCTATCTTTACGCCTCCCAGATAACCAACACATATTCAGGGCTTGATTTTATACCTGACGGAAGCGGAAGCGAATTTGAAATCAGATTTGCAGACGGAGACAACATTTCTTCTAAAAATCTTACTGTAAGCGAAGCCATAGAAAAAGAGGGCAAGCTGTTTTTCAGATTCAACGAGGAAATGGGCACAACCGTCACTATGAGCTACCGCATAGGCAAAGACGGAGAAACGCTTGAAAAACAGATTGCGCTTACTCAGAGCGAGCCGAAAAAGGTTGACTATATAATTCTTGAAAACATAGGAATTGTCAATTCAAAATCAACATACACTTCAAACGAAAGCCCTACCGAGACAGACGCGTTTTATTCAAATCTCGGTCAGCCGTTTTATATTGACAGTTTGTTTTTCGGTTGTGAATTTCCAGCCACTAAAAACGCTATCATTCACGGCAGGGGTCAGGTAATTTACTATATCGGTAAAACTGCGGAAAAGAAAATGGTTTGCCCCACAACTGTTATGGGCGCGGCGAAAGGCACTTCCCTTCCCGAACTTCGCAGTGCATTTTTCGATTATATCAACCGCATAAGCGTTAAATCTGATTTTCGTATTCAGTACAACACTTGGTACGATAAAATGCTGAATATTGACGCCGATAATATTCAGACAGCGTTTTACAATGTTGAAGAAAAACTTTCCGACCACGGTGTACCGCCTATTGACGCTTATGTTATAGATGACGGCTGGAACAATTACAAAGCTGATTTCTGGGAAATCAATCAAAAAAAGTTTCCTAACGGACTGCTTGACCTCAGCTATATAACAAAATGTCTCGGAAGTAATTTCGGTCTCTGGCTCGGCCCGAGAGGCGGATATTCCGTGCAGTCCAAATTTGCAAAGAAGATAGAAAAAAGCGGTTTCGGTCATTATAACCTTGAAGCAAACGATATATGCGTATGTTCTAAGAAATATATTGACCTGCTCGGCGAATTTCTTGTTAAAACAACAAAGGAAAACGACATTGCATACTGGAAACTTGACGGTTTCTGTTTAAAGCCGTGCCTTAACTCGAAGCACGACCATATAACAGGCGGCGAGCATGAAATGTACTTTGTCACCCAGCTTTGGAAACGATGGATAAAAGTGTTCAAAGAAATGAGAGCTGTTCGTGAAAAACAGAACAAGGATTTGTGGATTAACATAACCTGTTATGCACACCCGTCCCCATGGCTGTTACAGTACGTAAATTCAATATGGCTTCAAAACAGCAGCGATATAGGTTTTGCAGAAAACTATCCTCAGAACGAACAGCCTCAGGTTGACTCTGAAATCACATACAGAGATTCTGTTTACTATGATTTTATAGTTACAAGAGGATTGCAATTCCCGTTGTCTCATTTATACAACCACGAGCCTATATACGGTGTTGAAGCACATCTTGATTATACTGACGCTGATTTTGAAAAGGCGATATTCTGGAATGCCTGCCGAGGCGCGGCGCTCAATGAGCTTTACATTTCCGACAGTATGATGAACGAGGAAAAGTGGCAGATACTCTCAAGGGCTCTTAATTGGCAGAGAACAAATCATCACATTCTTAAAAATGCAATGATGCTCGGCGGAAACCCGAAAGAAAACAATGTTTACTGCTTTGTTTCCTGGACAGAGGACGGAGAAGGCGTTATCGCTTTGAGAAATCCCACAAACGAATCTGCTCCGCTCACCCTTACGCTTAACAAGCTTATGGGCTGTCCCGAAACTCTTGAGGGCGTAAAGCGTTATAATGTTCTCAACAAAAACGGCGCTGAAAGCTCAGACGAGTATTATTATAATGATAAAATTAATCTTACGCTTGCACCGTTTGAAGTAAAGATTTTCCAATTCGGAAAAACGGACAGAAGATACTCAGACACAGGCAATGCAAACGAATTCACTATCAGTTTTGACTACAACGGACAAAACGGAACAATCTGCCAAAACAACGATATTATGATTGGCATTGAAAAAGGCTTTGTTTGCGTAAATGTTGGAACAACCAGACTGAAATCTGAAAACACAATAAGCGATTCAAGCCACAGAGTAACTGTTGTTCGTGAAAAGAACAGAATGATAAAGCTTTATATTGACAATTCGCTTGATTGTTCGGCTTATAATGACAAATCAAAGGCAGTTGTATCAACAGAATTTGATAGCAACACCGAGAACTTTAAGATTATTAATAAGGCTGTTCCTTATTATGAAATAATCGAACTCAAAGGCTTTTCTAAAAAGACAAGAAAGAGGCGCAAATAATTAATGAAATGTAAAAAATGCGGCTTTGACGGAATTATAGAGAATGGTGATTGGATTACCTGCCCCAACTGCGGAGCAAAATATTTCAACACTGCCATAAGTTCCGAAATGAGCGCCACAAAAAAGATTGACGAAATTGAAAACAACCTTAACGCCGACGACAGCGTTAATGGTAATTCCAAAACCGCAGCGGCAAATAAAAAGTCAAAAAATTCTAATAGCAAAAATAAACTTAAAGAAACAATAGATTTTTTAATGCCGATAATAATTGCCGTTGTAGTTGCACTGTTGTTAAAAACCTTTGTTTTTGCAAACGCAGTTGTTCCGACAGGCTCAATGTTAAACACAATTCAAGAGGGCGACAGACTTATAGCAAGCAGAATTGCTTATCTTAACAAATCGCCTGAGAGATATGATATTATTCTTTTTGATTATCCTGATGATGAAACACAGATATTTGTAAAAAGAGTTATCGGATTGCCCGGTGAAACCGTAACCGTTAAAAACGGTATTGCGTATGTTACCGATATAAGCGGAAACATTATTGAAACTGGCCAAAATTTCATAACGAACGGTACACCGCAAGGTGACTACGGCCCGTATTATGTGCCTAAGGCAGGAGACAAAATATCTTGCGACGGTGTTGCCTGCTATGCTGAAAACGGCATGAGAGTAGGTTCAACACAGTTTATTGAAAAATACTGTGAAACAGATAAAGACGGCAATTATGTACAGGATGAAAATGGTAATTATACCGTAGCCGAAAACTGCTATTTCTGTATGGGCGACAACAGAAACGAATCACTTGATTCAAGATTTTGGGACAATACCTATGTTGCGGAAAACAAAATTCTCGGCGAGGCAAAATTCAAATATTATCCCGAATTTAAAACTTTGGAATAATAAAAATAAAAGCGGAAATAGGTTAAACCTGTTTCCGCTTTTATATTTTAGAAAAAAAGATGGCAGACACTTTTAGCGTCTACCATCTTTATATTATTTTATCAAGACATTACTAATATTATCGTTAGCTAATTAGTCTTTTTTAGGAGCGTAATACTCAACAGTGCGAAGAAGGTCGTTATACTTCTGTACTGCATTTTCAGCAGCAATGCTGAAGAGTTTGTCTGCCTTATCGGGGAAGCTTCTTCTGAGTGAAGAATATCTTGTTTCGCCGTTGATGAACTCGATGTAATCGCCTGTGGGAGCTTTTGAATCGAGTGAGAACGGGTTCTTTCCTTCTTCAACAAGTGCAGGGTTGAATCTGAAGAGATTCCAGTAACCTGCGTTAACAGCCTTTTTCTGCTCTGCCTGGTTGAACGGCATCTTAATACCGTGGTTGATACAGGGAGCGTATGCAATGATGAGTGACGGACCGTGATAAGCCTCAGCCTCTTTCATTGCTTTGAGACACTGATTGTAATCTGCGCCCATAGCAACCTGTGCAACATATACATAGCCATAAGACATAGCAATCTTTGCAAGGTCTTTCTTCTTTGTGATTTTACCTGAAGCGGCAAACTGAGCAACTGCACCTGTAGGTGTAGCCTTTGAAGCCTGACCGCCTGTATTTGAGTAAACCTCTGTATCGAATACAAGAACATTGATATCCTGATTCTGGGCAAGAACATGGTCAAGACCGCCGAAACCGATATCGTAAGCCCAACCGTCACCACCGAAGATCCACTGGCTCTTCTTAGCAGCGTAGTTCTTATCTTTAAGGAAGTCCTCAGCAGCAGCTTTCTCTTCACCCTCGAATGAACCAGCCTCAAGAGCTGCAATAAGAGCCTTTGCAGGAGCGTCATTCTCACGGGTTGAATCGAATGTATCAAGGTAAGCCTTAACCTCATCAGCTACTGATGAATCTTTAAGAGCAAGAGCGTCTGCAGCGAGTCTTGTACGAATCTGTGACTGTGCAAGGAACATACCGAGACCGAACTCTGCGTTGTCCTCAAACAATGAGTTAGACCAAGCAGGACCGTTGCCGTTCTTGTCTACTGTGTAAGGAGTTGAAGGTGCTGAACCGCCCCAGATTGATGAACAGCCTGTTGCGTTAGCAATATACATCTTATCACCATAAAGCTGTGTTACAAGCTTAGCATAAGGTGTTTCACCACAGCCTGCGCAAGCGCCTGAGAACTCAAGATAAGGCTTGAGATACTGAGCTGAAACGATAGTCTTGTCAGAAGCAACTTCGGGCTTGGGATCAATATCGCAAAGAGCGTCAAATACTTTCTGACCCTCAAGCTGAGAAGCGATGGGCTTCATTGTAAGTGACTTTGTAGGACAAACATTTGCGCAAGATGCACAACCTGTACAGTCAAGGGTTGAAATGATAAGCGCATATTTAAGTCCGCTGTCTTTCGGTACTTTAAGGTCAACAGATTTAGTGTTTGACGGAGCAGCTGCAAGCTCGTCTGCTGTAAGAGCTACAGGACGGATTACTGCGTGCGGGCAAACCATAGCACATCTGTTACACTGAGCGCAGCTTGTGGGCTCCCATTCAGGAACATCAACAGCAATACCACGCTTTTCGAATGCAGCTGAACCCTGCGGGAATACGCCGTCTGCCATATCAACGAATGTTGAAACAGGAATCTTGTCACCTTTCTGGTGATCAACAGGAGAAAGAATTTCCTTAACGAATTTCTTCATTTCGGGACGGTCTGTCTTAATCTCTTTCTCTGTATCTTCATCAACAGCAGTCTTCCAGCTTTCGGGAACTTCAACCTTAATAAGCTCCTTAGAACCTCTGTCGATACCCTCGTGGTTAGCTGCTACAACAGCGTCGCCCTTCTTTGAGAACTTAGCAGTTGCCTTAGCTTTCATAAGCTCGATAGCCTGATCAACAGGAAGAATACCTGAAATGGTAAAGAATGCAGACTGAAGAATTGTTGAAGCTCTTCCGCGAAGACCAACTTCCTCAGCAATCTTGATACCGTTGATGATATAGAAGTTAATATCGTTGTTTGCAATGTATCTCTTCATTGAAGCGGGAAGCTCTTTATCAAGCTCCTCGGGAGTCCAGATACAGTTGAGAAGGAATGTGCCGCCGGGAACAAGGTCCTGAACCATATCATACTTTGTTACATATGAGGGGCAGTGGCAAGCAACGAAATTAGCCTTGTTGATAAGGTAAGTAGAAGTGATGGGGCTGTCACCGAAACGAAGGTGAGAAACAGTGATACCGCCTGACTTCTTTGAGTCGTAGAAGAAATAGCCCTGAGCATATTTCTCTGTGTTATCGCCGATGATTTTGATTGAGTCTTTGTTTGCACCTACAGTACCGTCTGAACCAAGACCCCAGAACTTACAGCTTGTTGTGCCTGCGGGAGTAGTATCAATATTCTCGCCTGCTTCAAGTGAAAGATTGGTAACATCATCGATAATACCGATTGTGAACTCTTCTTTAGCATTTTCGGCTTTCATATTATTGTAGATTGCAATGATATGAGCAGGAACAGTGTCCTTTGAACCGAGACCGTAACGACCGTGATAAATCGGAGTTGTTTCGAACTGTGAGCCCTTGAATGCTGCAACAACATCAAGATAAAGAGGCTCACCGATTGAGCCGGGTTCCTTAGTTCTGTCGATAACAGAAATCTTTTTAACTGTTGACGGGATAACCTCAAGGAGATGCTTGGGTGAGAACGGTCTGTAAAGATGAACCTTAACAAGACCTGTCTTTTCGCCCTTTGCGTTAAGATAGTCAACTGTTTCTGCGATAGTATCGCAAACAGAACCCATAGCGATGATGATATGTTCTGCGTCCTCAGCACCATAGTAGTTGAAAGGCTTATAGTCTGTGCCGATCTTTTCGTTAACCATGTTCATATACATAACAGTGGTATCTACGGCATTGTTGTAATACTTGTTGCAAGCCTCTCTGTGCTGGAAGAAGATATCTGAGTTTTCAGCAGAACCGCGAAGTGTGGGATGCTCAGGATTAAGAGCATGAGCACGGAAACGCTTAACATCTTCCATATCAACCATATCTTTAAGGTCGTTATAATCCCAAACCTCTATTTTCTGAATTTCGTGAGAGGTACGGAAACCATCGAAGAAATGAAGGAAAGGAACTGATGATTTAAGAGTTGCAAGGTGAGCAACAGCACCAAGGTCCATAACCTCCTGCGGGTTGTTTGAGCAAAGCATTGCATAACCCGTCTGACGGCAAGCATAGATATCTGAATGATCGCCGAAAATGTTAAGAGCGTGAGTTGATACGCAGCGAGCAGAAACATGAATTACTGATGAAAGAAGCTCACCTGCGATTTTGTACATATTGGGGATCATAAGAAGAAGACCCTGAGAAGCGGTATAAGTAGTTGTAAGTGCGCCCGCTGAAAGAGAGCCGTGAACAGCACCTGCTGCGCCGCCTTCAGATTCCATTTCCTGAACTCTTACATTCTGACCGAAAATATTCTTTGCGTTCTGAGAAGAAAGAACATCGGTTACTTCTGCCATAACAGAAGATGGCGTTATGGGGTAAATAGCCGCTACTTCAGTAAAAGCATATGAAACATGAGCAGCCGCGTTATTACCGTCCATAGTTTTCTTTTTTCTTTTAACCATTTTGAATAATAACCTCCTGTAGAACTGTTAAAGTTCCGATTTACAGACTTATGCGACAAGGAATCGCTTAAAAAAGGACGCAATTCGCCCTCATCTGCAGTCCGTAATATATTCTATCACAAGACTTTGTATAATTCAACATCAAAATTATTAATTAATTATATTATAAGAATTAAGGGGGCTTGAATAAGCCCCCTTTTAAAAATATTAATCATTCTGACCGAAATTTTCCTCTGTGTTTTTAAGAGGCAACGGAATAATTACAGTATTACCATTTTTTGTGGTAATCTGTGAAGCCGATGTTCCGTAATTTTTAAGTTTAGCCTCTATACGAACAACTCCCTCATACTGCTTTTCTGTTGTGAATTGAACTTTCTGCCCATTTAATTTTACTGAAATTCCGCTTTCTTCACCGAATTTCTGAAGCTCACCGTTAACATAAATTTCAAGGGTATCTGTTGCTCCACCGTCATTTGGAAGTATGATATCAGCAGTAATATTTCTCTTTACAAGCACTTCTTCCTTATCATCGTCATTGTCTCCGCTGTCATCGGGATTATAAGCATTTGAAGTTTCACCTGAATTGCCGCCGGACTGTGAACCGTTTTGATTACCTGACGAGGAATTGTTTTGATTTGAGCCGCTTGAATTGCCAGTTGTGCTTTCTGTATCTACAATAACATATTCGCCCGGTTTTACCGTTGTGCTTTCCTGCGTGTTGGAAACATCACTCTGAGAAACACCGTCAGCACCTTCTGCTCCCTCGCTCTTATCATTATTCGATGTCAGCATAACAGCGGCAACTACAACAGCAATTATCACTATCGCCGCTACAACTGCGCCGATAATTACTTTTTTCTTTTTTGAAGTTTCATTCTGCGGATTTTCAACTAAATTATTGTCATTGTTTTCAATAAAATTGTTATTGTTATCCATAAATTTACCTCTCTTAAATAAAGTCTGTGAATGAAGCGTCACTCGGCATTCTCCAGTCCCCTCTCGGAGAAAGAGAAACAGAGCCTACTTTTGGTGAATCGGGAATACAACTGCGCTTAAACTGACTTATGAAAAAGCGTTTCATAAACAAGTTAGCCCATTTTTCCACCGTTTCTTTATCATACTTACCGTTAAATGCCTTAACAGCAAGAGCAATCAGTTTATCTTTCTTAAAACCGAAGCGCACAAAGTTATAAAGGAAGAAATCGTGCAGTTCATAAGGCCCTATATTATCCTCTGTTTTCTGAGCAATATTTCCGTTTTCGTCTGGCGGAAGAAGCTCGGGAGAAACAGGGGTATCAAGAATATCTTCAAGCACTGAGGCAGTTTTTTCGTCACTCACCGTCATAACATATTCAACAAGATAACGCACAAGCGTTTTAGGCACTGAAGCATTAACGCCGTACATACTCATATGGTCGCCGTTATATGTGCACCATCCCATTGCAAGTTCGCTCAAATCGCCTGTTCCCACAAGAAGTTTTCCGTGCTTGTTTGCCATATCGAAAAGCACCTGAGTGCGCTCTCTTGCCTGCGTATTTTCGTAGGTAATATCACGGTTATCAGGGTCATGCTCAATATCCTTGAAATGCTGAACACAAGCGTCTTTAATGCTGATTTCCTTTATTGTAACGCCAAGTCTTTTCATAAGTTCAATGGCATTATTATAAGTCCTGTCTGTCGTTCCGAAACCGGGCATAGTAATTCCCATTATATCGGAATTTTTACCGCCCGTAATACGCATTGCCTCTGCACAAACAAGAAGAGCAAGCGTGGAATCAAGACCGCCTGAAATTCCGACAACAACGCCCGATGAGCCGACATGCTCAATTCTCTTTGCAAGCCCCGATGCCTGAATAGAAAATATTTCACGGCATCTTTCACGGCGTTTTTCATCGTCAGCAGGTACAAAGGGATTGGGGTCAACAAATCTGTATTTCAAATCATTATCTTCATTCAAAACGGGTGATTTTACCATTTCTACGCTTCCGAACGGGGCGTTTTCAAATGACATATTACCCATTCTGAGAGCATTTAACTTTTCTATATCAATATCCGCATAAATTATATTGGAACTGCGAACAAACCTCTCACCCTCTGATAAAAGAGCGCCGTTTTCTGCAACTAAAAGAGCGCCGCTGAAAACAAGGTCTGTTGTGCTTTCAAGCACGGACGCCCCTGCGTAAATGTAGGAGCATATACAGCGGGCAGACTGATTTAAAACAAGCTGTTTTCTGTATTCAGCTTTAGAAACATATTCATCGCTTGCCGAGAGATTTGCAATAATATTTGCACCGCAGCAGGAAAGCTGTGAACTCGGCGGAGACGGCACCCACAAATCCTCGCAAAGCTCTACGCCGAGGACAACGCCGTCAGAAAGCTCAAAAAGCTGACTTCCGATTTTAGTCTCAAAGCCGCACAGATTAACAGTCTGACATTTATCAAACTGAGCACCTGACGCAAACCACCTTTTTTCATAAAACTCGTTGTAGTTTGCAATATGCTGTTTCGGCACAACGCCGTCTATTCTGCCGTTATTTATGAGAACGGCACAGTTATAAAGACTGTTATAGAATCTTACGGGCATACCAACTAACACAGCTATATTTTTTGAAGCGGTATAGCTGACAATATCTGAAAGCGCACTCTCTGCCGAATCGAGCAGAGCATTATTAAAAAACAAATCCGCACAGGTATAACCCGTAACGGAAAGTTCGGGAGTTACAAGAAGTTTTGCGCCGTTTTTGAGCGCCTCGTCAATCGCCTCTTTGATTTTTTCTTTATTAAAGCTCGGATTGGCAACTTTAAGTTCAAGAGTTGCCGCCGCCGCTCTGAAAAATCCGTAATTCATATTTCACCTATATCAATGTTATTTTAAATTTGAACGATGCCTGACTTTGAGGCTCAAGCACTGTCATTCCCCTTTTGTTTTCAAAAATCTCGTCCTCATCAGAACAGGTTGTTATACCCGTCCAAGGTTCGAGAGCAACGAAATCGCCGCCGTTTGCGCTTGACCAAATAAGAAGATTATCAAAATCCTGATATTCAATCTTAACACCTCTGCCGCCTGCGGTGAGCACGGCTTTTTTTGATTCAATACCGTCAAAAACCATTGCGTCATCAACAAAAAGTGAATGGTCCATTTTTATTCTGTCCGTATTTTCAAGAACATCAAATCTTTTTTTAATATCTATAAGACCTGTATGAATATGGGGGCGCAGACATTTATGAGTCATAACCCTGTCAAAACAAACGGAATAATCCTCAAACTTTTCACTTTTTTCCAAAGGGCAGTTGAAAGCGGGATGACCGCCGATAACAAACGGCATTTTTTCACTTCCCGTATTATAGACGGTATACTCTGTTGTTATTGTATTTCCTACCACAGTATATTTAATTTCAAGTTTATAATCGAAAGGATATTCAGCCTTTGTTTTTTCTGTTGAGGTCTGCACAAACTTTACATAATTTCTGCCCTGCTCAGCAACTTCAAAGGGATTAATTCTAGCTACGCCGTGGCGTTTCATACTGCATTCTTTACCGAAAGCTTTTGCTTTTCCGTCTCTCAAAACGCCTGCAATCGGGAAACAAACAGGGGCTTGACCAGCCCAATATTCGGGATTACCCTGCCATAAATATTCAACTGAATCTTTAACAAGCGAATGAAGCATAGCGCCTTCTTTAAGGCAAACTACCTCAACGCCAGAATCACAAATTTTAATTTCCATAAAAACACCTTGATTGATTAAGTATAAAAATAATTATAATAATTATATATCATTATAAAAATCATTGCAATATTGAAAATGTTAATATAATAAGTTAAAATATAATCGTGATGAAAAGCAAAGGAGAGTTAACAATGGATATCAACACTTTTATTTACGAGGCAATTTTTGAAGAAAAAGAAAAATACAAAGTGTTTTACGAGCTTATTTGGGAGCAATTTAGAGAAGATGGATTTGTAATTACCGATGAGGCAGATACTGAAATAGACTGTGTATTAAAGGCTGTTTCTCTTCAGAATCTTGTTGGTGAATTCAATTACAGAATATATGATTGCGTTAACGAAACAGGATATGAAGATGTTATTGAATATCTTCAAAATTTAGGCATATCACAGGAAGAGATTTTAGCATACTGCGAAGGAAACAATAACATAGACACTGATGAAGAAGATTTTGAAACCACAGTTAAGAATGCCCTTGATTACACCACGGAAACTGTAGCGGATAAAATGCTTGAAAACTACTCGGCAGACGATATTTTTGATATGCTTTTCACTGCAACATACGACTTTGAGCAGGATTTCACTTTTGAATTTGAGGACACGGACGAATTTCTTGCATTTGTAGATTCAAACTCCGAAAGACTTGACTCTTACAAAGAGGAATACCCCGCCGTTATGCGCTGGATTGAAAGCGGTATGATTTGCTGATAAGTTTATACATTAAAAAAGCCCTTGAGGAATTTTACCTCAAAGGCTTTTATTTTTATATCATTTTATAGAAAGCAGTATTTTTTTGACCACGGGTATTTTTGAAAGTATAAACGCAATAATAAAACTCAAAACAAATGCAACTATAAATAAAATCGCAACTGTTGTTCCTCGTCCGAATCCCAAGCATATAATATCATAATTAAGATTATTAATTATTGGCTTGTGAATAAAGTACATACCAAAACTTAGAACTGAAATTCGAGTAGTCACAGGATTCACAATTGACGCTGTTTTTCCTTTTAGCTTTACGCGTGATAATCCTTCAAAAGCAAACATTGATGCAAGGAAAATGCCGGGGAAATCATACCACAAACTATAATCATATCCGTTTTTGTTTATAAACCAAAGAGCAATTACCGTAAACACAAAACCAACCGCTGAAATTAACCATACAACAGGGGTTTTGATTTTCTTTAAATCTCCTCTTTTGCAGAACACACCGAATATAATATAAACGCCATATAATCCGCCTAAAAAAGATGCGTCAAGCTTTCGTTCCAACGCAAACTCCCATCCGAAAGTTTGCTGAAGTATGTTGTAGAAGTTAAAAACAAAGAATAAAACAATCAAAACAATAAAGGGTATAGAAAGCACTTTTGACGAAATGTTTTTTATCGCATTCGAAACGAACGGGATTGCAATATACATTCCGAAAATCATAGGCATATACCACATATGCCCCATGATATATGTTTTTGCAAACAGCATATCTCTAAGCAAAACTACAAAGTCAACTTCCATTGAGCCTCTTAATGTGCCTTCAATAAAATATATTAAAATCCAAACTTCGGTGGTAATCCACAACGGAAGCAAGTTTTTCTTATAAAAGCTGATTATTTTATCCCCGCTTGAAAAATCCTTATCGAGATGCAAATAACCTGTTAAAGCCAAAAACAGCGGAACTCCTATTCTGCCAAAAGTCATTAATACATCGTAGAAAATAATAGAAACATTTCCAATTTCCATCATCTCATTGAAATCCAGCTTATAAACCATTTCAAGCGAATGCACTACGACTACACTTATAATCGCAAGTGTTCTGGCATAATCAAGCCATGCAACTCTTTTTTTCAACAACACATATCTCCCTTTTAATTCGATACTGCAAAACAAATAGTTAATTCAGATTAAACTTATATTATTTATTTGTTTTCCTTTGAATCGAAATTCAAGATTGATGCAAGAACAACCTTGTAACCTGTTTCAATAGCTTCGGGAACAAGGCGGTCATAACTATCTCTGCGGTTGTGATAATAATCTGCCGGAGCAGGGTCCATAGCTGCAAGACAAGTTGCTGTAATTCCTGCCTGAGTAAATGCGGCAGCGTCAGAAGAACCGAAGAATACATTTGCAAATTCAGCAGAATCATAACCTGCCTCTTTAGCTGAATCAAGAACTAATTTTGAGAATGCTTCATCGTGTTTAACTGTACCTGTCATATCCTTTGAATAAACATTGAGATAATCAAGGTCTGTAAGGGTATCAACACACAATACTGCAGTTTCAACACCCTGTGAGGTATATTCGTCAAAATGGTCTTTTGCAAAAGCCTTTGCGCCTCTGAGGCCTGCTTCCTCGCCGTCTGTAATCATAGCTACAACCTCAGTGTTTTCAAACTCAACGCCTGCCATATCAAGCATACGAAGAGCACATACAGCAGCATAAGTACCAGTAAGGTTATCGTTTGCACCAGGTGAAACAGTGCTGAAATCAACAAAGAGGAATAATGTTATCATAAACAAAACTGTTATGATGTGGATATAGTATGAGTAATTGAGCATAAAGTCACCAAAAGCGCCCATATCAACAAAGTTGGCAATAACTGCAACGATAGCTATTATAAGAGAAATAAACGCACCTCCGATTGTACCGCCCATAAGAGGACCCATACCCTTATCTTTGAGATAATAAATATGACGCCACTCGTAAGCAGAATCAATATGTCCGCTGATTACTATACGCTTTTTAACCTCTCCTCTAGGTTTTCTTGTAGCAACAAGATTGTGACCGGTAACCTTTTTGTAAAGAGGGTCCATAAAACGCTTGTACATAAGGAATTCCATTGCCGTAATAAAAAGACCTATGGCAACAAGAATACCGAATACGCACTGAGCAATAAAGAATGAAATAACATTCGTAAACACAAGCGCAAGGCAGATTACAAAGCCGAGAATAATTGCGGCTGAAACAAGTTTTGTAAAGTGCAAGAATGCTTTGGGAGCCATTTGATACTCCTCAAAATGCGTTTCATCACAAAACTGGTCAAGTTCCTTTTTAAGGTGCTTTTCTGCGTCAAAGCAAGCCTCGTTTCCTGATTCACGCGGACCGTATTTTTTGATTACATTTGTTATTTCTTTTACTGTGTAATCAACATTTTCCTTTATGACCGCACTCGGAAATTCGCTGATTTTCATTTTCTGTTCTCCTTTAATTTGTTATTTTCGGTAAATTCAAAGTCTGGATCGCCTTTAAAGAATTTACCATTTATTATCAAGCGTTTTAACGGATTCTTCGGCATACATATTTCATTTTCTGCATAATTAATGCCGAGTTTATCCAAAGCGCCTTTATAACCGTTATATCTGCTATAAAACTCAGTAAAATCTCTATTTTCTTCAGCAGTCCAAGCCGCTTCGGAAAGCGCCTCCATTCTCGGATGCGCCATAAACTGAATTTTACTGAAAGTTCTTATCCATTCAGTCCACAGTTCACCCTCAACGCCTATAACATTTTCCTTTTCAACACCAAACTGAGAGGGTGAAAAATCATAGGTATTTGAAAGAGGATATTTTGCATAAGGCATATCAAAATAGAATGACCTGTGATTACTCATAATGATTTTACCACCGTTTGCGGCAAAATTCTTTGTGTTTTTGTCCTGACCGGGAAGCCACTGCTGAACAACAGTATTCTTATCAATATTGTCAATGCCTTTTCTGAGAATGTCGTTCCAAGCAACCATATGCTTGCCTTTTGATTCTAAGAATGCACAAAGTTCATTTGTAAGTTTCTTCTGAAGTTCTTTTTCATCCTTGAAACCGTATTCACGCAACGCTTTCTGGCAGTCGGGGCAGGTTTTCCACTCAGTTACATCACATTCATCTCCGCCCACATGGAAATATTCAAACGGAAACAGCGACATAACTTCTTCATAAACATCAAAAATAAATTCAAGACTTTCTTTTTTGCCAAGGCATATAGGTCTGTTCCAATCCTTAATGCCCTCTTTTTGAAAAATTTTTGAACCAAAAGCTCCGAAAACATCTCTTTTTATATTTCTGCAAGCAAGATTTGGATAAGATGCCAAAGCTGCGGCAAAATGAGCAGGAACATCAATTTCCGGCATTATTGAAATACAGCGTTCTGAAGCGTATTTAACGATTTCCTTGATATCTTCCTGAGTATAAAAGCCGCCGTATTCCTTATTCTCGATTCTTGAGCATTGCCAGCCGCCAAGCTGTGTATACGCTCTTTTTGAGCCTATCTCGGTTAAAAGCGGGTATTTCTTTATCTCAATTCTCCATCCCTGGTCGTCAGTAAGATGCCAGTGAAAAACATTGAGTTTAAGCCTAAACATATCGTCAAGTAAAGCTTTAATAGAGTCTTTACCGAAAAAATGACGGCTCTCATCAAGCGCAAGGCCTCTCCATTTATACTGCGGCTTGTCGCTGATTTCAACATATGGAATTTCGTTTTTACCCTCGTCAAATCTGCCGAGCATACGCACGGACTGAAGCGCATAGTAGGCGCCAGCCTGTGAGCTTGCTTTAATCAAAATTCCGTTTTCATTAACTGTAAGACGATATTCCTCTTTAGCAAGAGAAGTATCTGAGAGAATTTTTACAGGTGCGTTTTCATCACCACTGTTTTGAACAAGCGCAAGTTCAATCTCGGAAAAAACAGGAGCATTTTTTTCAAGTTTGTAAATCCCCTTAAATTCCTTTGATGCACTCGGCTTTGGAATTAAATTCAGCATAAATTTTACCCTCAAGCAATTTTTTTAGATTATAGCACAAATCTTGATTGACAACAATAGTTTTAAGGTAGTAAAATAAAAATTAATTTGTACTTAATATTTCTGCCCGTAGCACAATGGCTAATGCATCTGATTCCGATTCAGACGATTGGGAGTTCGAATCTCTTCGGGCAGGCCAAAAAAAAGCAGATTTTTCTGCTTTTTTGTTTTTTAGAAGAGATTCGAACAGGGCAATCCCGCAGGGATAGAAACAGTTCGGGGAACTGTTTCGTTGCCCGCGTGCGTGTCGGCGAGCGCAAAAGCGAGCCGAGCGAATCTCTTCGGGCAGGCCAAAAAAAGCAGATTTTTCTGCTTTTTATTTTTTTATGTTTTATTAAAAAATCTTAAATGGACTCTTGTTTTAATATTAAAATGGGTGTATTATATCTATTACACGGGCGCGTAGCTCAGTTGGGAGAGTGCTGCATTCGCATTGCAGAGGTCGAGGGTTCGACTCCCTTCGCGTCCACCAAATATCATCCGTCTGAACAGTTTATTGTTCGGGCGGATTTTTCTTTTACTCAGCATATAAAAACAGGTGACATTTTTTCAACTTTCTCATAGTATAAAAAGGCAAAGTAAATCGACCTTGCCAAATATACCGACTTTTACGGCGTACGGAAAGAAGAGAAAAGATATGAATTGGGATAATTTTCCTAAAATGAATGTCATAAAATGCTCACAGCTTAATGAGCAGTCGTGCAAATGCCGTTCTCATAAAGAACATTGCCTTTGCCCTCCTTCCGCCTGCTGCTGCGTTAAAGTAACCTGCCCAACCGGACCTACAGGGCCAACGGGACCGACCGGTCCTACAGGTCCTGCGTTTGCAACCGGCCCTACAGGTGCTACTGGTCCTACAGGTGCTACAGGTCCCACGGGCGCAACTGGTCCTACAGGCGCTACTGGTCCTACGGGTGCTACTGGTCCTACAGGTGCTACTGGTCCCACAGGTGCAACTGGTCCGACGGGTGCAACTGGTCCGACGGGTGCTACTGGTCCCACAGGCGCTACTGGTCCAACAGGGGCTACTGGTCCTACAGGAGCAACAGGTCCCACAGGTGCTACTGGTCCGACGGGTCCCACAGGTCCTGCCGGAACAGCGGGAATACAGGGTGATGCGGCAACAGTTTCAGTAGGTACTGTTACAACAGGTGACCCCGGAACACAGGCTGCTGTTACAAACTCGGGAACAGATCAAGCGGCAGTTTTTGATTTCGTTATCCCTAAAGGCGACACAGGTGAATGCGGTGAACCTGATTTTCTTAATGCTTATTCCACATCCCCTCAGCCGGGAACATCAGGAACGGCATTGTTGTTTGACAGAAACGCCGACACAAACGGAACTTCTGTTACCCATTCAAACAATTCTGCAGATGTTATATTGCAGCAGCCTGGATTTTATTCTGTATCATTCCACGGCACTGTAGCTCCCTCAAGCAGCGCAAAATTCCCTCTCTCTATACAGCTTTATTTGACTAAAAATTCAAGCGTTGTTACAGGCACAGGCCAAAGCCATAATTTCCAGTCATCAGCAGAGACTGCAAACTATTCATTTTCGCAGATAATTAATGTAAATTCTGCTCCAACAACTTTAAATGTTGTTTCACAGGGCGGTTCTATTATCTACAGCAACATTTCAATTACGGTAAACCGTTTAGGAGATAATTAAAACGGAACACCCGCTTGTTATAAGCGAGGCTCCGAGGAAGGGGGCGTTTCAAACGAAACGCCCCAAATTTATTTATACCAAGCATCTGAAAGAGCTGATTCTATGAAAAAATACAAAATATGTGTTTATGCTATATGCAAAAATGAAGAAAAGTTTGTTGACGAATGGGTAAAATCAATGAGTGAAGCCGATAAAATAGTTGTTCTTGACACAGGCTCAACGGACAGCACTGTTTCAAAATTTAGAAATCTTGGCATTGAGGTACACCAAGAAATTATTTCTCCCTGGCGGTTTGACACAGCCAGAAATCGCTCTCTTGAACTTGTTGACGAAGACACCGAGATATGCGTATGCACCGACCTAGACGAACGGTTTGAAAAAGGCTGGAGAGAAAAACTTGAAAGTGTATGGAACAAAGAAACGAAAAGAGCGCAGTACCGCTACACATGGAATTTTAACGAGGACGGCACGGAGGGTGTAGTTTTCTGGATAGACAAAATTCACAGCAGAAAGGGCTGGAAGTGGGAACACCCTGTTCATGAAGTACTGAAATACACAGGGAGCGAACCGTGTATATCTGTATACGCCGAGGGCATACAGCTAAACCACTTTGCCGACCCTGAAAAATCAAGGGCACAGTATCTTCCGCTTTTAGAACTTTCTGTAAAAGAAGCCCCTGATAACGACAGAAATATGCACTATCTCGGCAGGGAATATATGTTCAAAGGAGAATGGGACAAATGTATCGAAACTCTAACACGACATCTTTCAATGCCCTCAGCAACATGGGCTGATGAGAGATGCGCTTCAATGCGATACATTGCAAAATCATATCTTCAAAAAGGAAACCGAGAAGAGGCAAAACGCTGGTATTTCAAAAGCATAGCTGAGGCGCCGTATTTAAGAGAGCCGTATACAGACTTTGCATCTTTGCTTTATGATGAAAGAGACTGGCACGGAATTATATTTTTGGCTGAAAGCGCACTCAAAATAACAGAACGCCCCCGAACTTATATCTGCGAGGCGCAGGCATGGGGAAGCCTGCCGTATGACCTTGCTTCGCTCGGTTATTATTATACGGGCAATTACGAAAAGTCGCTTGAAATGGTGAAAAAAGCGTTGGAACTGTCACCGACAGACGAAAGGCTGAAAGAAAACAAAAGGCTTATTGAAAACGCACTTAAAAAGCAACTTTAATCAATCGCAGTATTTTTAAATATTAGTACTGCATCGGTTTTGAAATATTAAATTGCCCCATGTTAAAATCAGTTGCAAAACTGCAAGGCTTTTCGTATTGATTTTTCAGTTTGGAATTTGTATTATTAATTTGCAGTTATAAGTATTCGGAGGTATAAAAATGAGTCTTGGAAGCAGTTTATTTGAAGCAAGAAAAAACAGAGGATTATCTCAGGAAGAAGTTGCGGAAAAACTCGGCGTAAGCAGACAGACGATTTCAAAATGGGAAACGGATGAAACTCTTCCTGACATCAGGCAGTCAAAAAGACTTGCCGTTATATACCGCATATCACTTGACGAACTGATTGATTTTGACATTGGAGTTAAAGAAATTGAAGAAATGATTGAAAGAACAGATGAAAAGCTTAATGACAAAATCAACTGGACAAAAGTTTGGAGCAAAAAATATCCCATTCTTGCAAAATATCAAGACGAGGTGGATATAAGCGATTACGCTGAAAACTTAAAGACTATGCTTAAAAGACTCAGAAGCGATTACGGTTACAGCGCCGTTGACGCTTGCCTTGTACTAAAAGATATTCTTGCTCATGTGTGGAAAAATTAGAATTTTCTAAAAAGCTACAAATCATATCATTACTCATTTTGAACAAGCAAACGCGCCGTTTCAAAAGCGAAACGGCGCGTTTTTCATATTTCTATATTTTTTTATTAAGAGCGATAAATGTCATTCTGTCACGCTCATCCTGAGTACCGTGACGGCGTGCATGGCCGCCGTGGTCTGAAGTGATGATATAAAGCCAGTCTTCATTCTCAAATTCGGATCTTGCCTCAATATGTTCTATCAAATTATAAGCATATCTATCAGCATTTGTAACGGAAGAAACATATCTATAATCAGTAGGTCCAAAACCGTAAGAGTGGCCGTTATAATCGGGAAATTCGCTAATGGCGAATATCAAATCAAAGCCGTTATCAACTGCATCAAGCGCAGTATTCTGAAGTTCTGTTTCATTCTTGACCTGAGCAAATTTCAGCGGCAGATTTTCACTTTCCGCCATTTTTATTTCATCCTTGTAAGTTATAGTAAAATGGTCTTCCCAAATAGCGGCAAAAATCACCTTTTTACCTTTTCGGGCATATTCTGCCAAAATGGTTGGGCTGGAATTCTTTTTTGTAATATGCTTTACAACGCCGTTTTCGATTCCCCATTTACCAGTCAAAATTGAAGCCCAGCCCTGAGCAGTGCTTGTTTCCTGAATAGTGGCAGGCTGTTTTTTGTCGCCGCCTGCATAACTGAGAAAAAGTCCTCCGCTCTCTTTAAGCCGAGTTACTGCACTGTAAAAACTTTTTCTATTATAACATGTTATTTTCTGTGATTCGCCCTGAATCAGATAAAACATAGAATCAGCCCTTGCGCCGTCAAAGCCGTAAATAAGCACTTTCTTTTTCTTGTCCGACTTTTCTTCTAAATGTTTCTTTACAATCTCATAAACAACAGTCTGTGGATATGCTGTTTCAGTTGAATTTTCAAAAATTCCGCTTCTATCAAGCAGGCTGAGATATTTTTTTGATTTGAAATTAAAAGCCATAATTAATTCTCCTAAATAACATCTTTTAATTACCATCAATTTGTATTATAATTAGATTTAACTTCCAATACAAGAGGACATTTAACCATGAGGCGAAATTTCGGGTACTCAACAGCTTATAACGGAAAACTGTTTTTAATGTGCTGGATTGCATATTTTTCAACCTACATATGCAGGCTTGATTTCTCAGCTGTTATGCCTGATTTGATAAATGACGGAGTTTTTACCCAAAGCCAAACGGCGTCCGTATCCTCCGCTTTTTTTATCTGCTATGGCGTTGGTCAGCTTTTCAGCGGAATTTTATGTGACAGGATTTCATCAAGACTTTTGATTTTTATAGGCGTTCTGTTTTCTGGACTTAGCAATATTTTCATTTACTTATTCAGCAGTTCTTATTCCGCCTTAATAATTTTATGGGCGTTTAACGGCTTGGCGCAAGCTCTTGTGTGGGCGCCGATATTAAAACTTGCTGGCGATTATTACAGCAGCGGCGAAAAAGTAAAATTCGGCGTTGATATTTCAACCACCGTTCCTCTCGGCACTCTTGCAAGCTACGGTGTAAGCCTGCTCACTCTGCTTTTTGCGCCGTGGAAATATGTATTTTTAATCTGCGGCATAATCGTTGTGGCTGTTTCGGCTTATTGGATTTATGGAACACGAATGACACGAAATATGCCAAAGTTCATTGAAGAAAAAAATGAAGATGAAAATGCGCATCAATCGGGCGCTGTTTCAATATCCAAGCTCTTTAAAATAATAGTAATCAGTTCAACAGTTGTGCTGTTGATCCCGATAGCCATTCAGGGCACGCTTAAAGACAGTGTAACTCAGTGGATTCCCACATATCTTAAAATAGAGTATAATATGAATACAAGTTTATCCCTTTTACTCACAATGTTTCTGCCCGTTATAAATGTTACGGGGGCATACATTGCAAAAGCGATAAATAAAAAGCTGAAAAATGAGCTGTCCACCTCCGCTGTATTCTTTGCAGTGTCGGCAGTATTTTTAGTAATATTAATGACAATAGGCACTAAAAGCGCAGTACTTTCCCTCATATGTATGGCGGGAATAACAAACTCAATGTTTGCCATAAATGTTATGCTTATAACTATGATTCCTCTTCATTTTGCAAAATATGGCAGAACTGGAACAGTGAGCGGACTTCTAAACGCCGTGGCATATATTGGCTGCGGAATTTTAAATATAGGCGCAGGAAAAATTCTTGAAACGGATGGAAGCTGGAGCGCACTGTTCATAGTATGGCTTTCGCTCGCCGTAGCGGCCGCTCTTATCACAGCCGTTTGTATTAAACCTTGGAAAAAATTCACAAGCTAAACCCAACCGTGATGATTTTAATATCGGAGGATTGTTATGAAACTTAATTTTAAAAACAGCCAGTTTAAAATAATGCAGATTGCGGACACGCAGGAGGGGGCAAAAGTCAGCCCCGACACATTGGCGCTCATAAACGCCGCAATAGACAGAGAAAAACCCGATTTAATTGTTTATTCCGGCGACCAGATATGGGGCAAAACAAGCTTTGGCGGCAACGCTGAAAAGGTAGAAAAAGTTTTGAGAGAGCTTACCGAACCTGCCGTATCAAGAAAAATCCCGTTTGCAGTTTGTTTCGGAAATCACGACAGACAAGTTGGGCTTTCAAACGAAGAACAGTTTGAAATATATAAGAAGATAGACGGCTTTATAGGTGAAGACACTCCCGATATTGACGGCTGTGCAAATCAGGTTATCGAGATTGCAGACGGTGAGAAACCTGCGTTTTTACTCTATCTTATAGACAGCCACACAAGCCTTAAAATCGGCTATGACAATGTGCATAAAAATCAGATTGAATGGTACAAAAACACAAGAGATACATATGAGAAACAATACGGAAATGTAATTCCGTCAATAGTCATTCAGCATATTCCCGTGCCTGAAATTATGGAACTTCTTATTGAGGTTAAAAAAGGCACGAAAGACGCTCAGCAAGGGTTCAGAAACCATGCGGGCAAATGGTATATTCTTGACAAGAATAAAATCAATAAAGGCGGCTTCATGAAAGAATCCCCTGCCGACCCGATGGAAAACAGCGGTGAATTTGACGCAATGGCTGAAAAGGGCGATGTTAAGGGTATTTATTTCGGCCACGACCACAACAACTCATTTAACGGAAAAGTAAGAGGAATTGACCTCGGCTACACTCAGGGTGCAGGCTTTCATGTTTACGGCCCCGGACTTGACAGAGGTGTCAGAATGATAAACCTTTCAAAGAACGGCACCTTTGAAACATACGATTTGAGATACAGGGATATTGTGGGCAAAAAGGTTAAAGAAAAACTGCGTTTTCTCATTTTGCAGTTAATGCCTACAAATGTTTATGACGCTGTTCACAGAGGAATAAAAATTGCCGCTGTTCTGATTGCGTTAATAATTATTATAGCCTTACTGTGTGCATTTTTATAATAAAGGAATGTGATTGAATGCCGCCGATTTCATTGATGATAAAGCCTGCCTCATCTGCCTGCAACCTTAATTGCAAATACTGTTTTTACAGGGATGTTTCAAACAACAGGCAGGAGCATGATTTCGGAATGATGAGTAAAGACACCGCCGAAATTTTAATTAAAAAAGCTCTTGATTTTGCTGACGGCTCAAGCGTTGCCTTTACTTTTCAGGGCGGCGAGCCGATGCTTGCGGGAATTGACTTTTTCAGGTATTTCGTTGAACAGGTTAAAGCCTGCAATACAAAAGAAAGCAAAATATTTTATGCTCTTCAAACAAACGCAACTAATATTGATGACGAATGGGCGGCGTTTTTTACAGAAAACGACTTTTTGATTGGAATTAGCCTTGACGGAGATTTTGAAAGAAGCAAATTCAGAAAATATCCAAACGGTGAAAGCTCATTCAACAAAATTATTAAAGCAATAAACTGCCTTAAAAGAAACAAAACTCAATTCAACATCGTAAGCGTTCTGACTGGTTACAGCACACAGCACGCAGAAGAAATTTACTCTTTCTTTCGCTCAAAGAGTTTAAAATATCTTCAGTTTGTGCCGTGTTTGCGCCCGTTCGGCTCAAATGAAAAAAGCGAATTATATATGACCCCCGAACAGTATGCCGATTTTCTTATAAAAACTTTCAAACTTTATGTGAAAGACTACGCAAACGGAAGATACACAAGCATACGCCTTTTTGACAACTGGGTGCGGCTTTATCTAAATCAGTCTGCTGAACAATGCGGAGTTTCAGGGCATTGTTCAAGGCAGTTCGTAGCAGAGAGCAACGGCAATATATATCCCTGCGATTTTTACTGTACTGACAAATATCTGCTTGGGAACATAAAAGAAACAACTTTTAATCAAATGGCTGAAAGCGACATGGCAACAAACTTTATAAACGAAAGCCTCTGCGTTTCTCAAAAGTGCAAAAACTGCCGTTACTTTCCTATTTGCAGGGGCGGCGGATGCAAGAGAGAAAAACTCAGCGAAGATTACTGCGAATCATTCAAAAAATTCTTTTCTGAATGTCTGCCGTTATTTTCAGTTTTCAAAAACATATATTAAATACGCATAAATAAAAACCCTTTGCCACTCAAGCAAAGGGTTTTGTTGTATATATTTTGTTATTCTTCAATACCAAGGATACTGTCCGCCTCAGCGGTTTCAAGCATTTCAACTGTGCGCAGATTTTTCTGAATTATAGCGTTTCTGTGGTCTGCGTCATCAAGCGCTCTGCCTGCTTCGTCAACTTTCTTTTTAGCTTTAGCAATAAGGTCGCCGAATTTATCGTACTGCGTTTTGGCGGCGCCGAGAACTTTCCACACTTCATTTGCCTTTTTATTAATAGCCATCGTTCTGAAGCCCATAGCAAGCGAATTAAGAAGAGCAGTAACGGTACTCGGTCCTGCAATCATTATGCCCATTGACTGAAGCTGTTCTGAAACGCCGCTTCTGCCCGAAGCAATTTCAGCATAGAGACCTTCCGTTGCAAGATAGAGAATTGCAAACGGCGTTGTATTAGGCGGCGCAATATAGTTTTTGATAAGCTTTGCCTCGTCCTTAACACGCCTTTCAAGGTCTTTTCTCGCCTTTTCAAGCTCCTCATAGTTTCCTCTTTCAGCGGCGTCCGAAAGACGGATATAGTCTTCCATAGGAAATTTAGAATCTATCGGGAGATATGTAATATCATCGCTGTCTTTATTGGGAATACGCACGGCAAATTCAACCTGACCGTTATAGGACGGATTTGTTTTAACATTTTTATCGTACATATTCGGGATAGTTTCATCAAGAATATTTCCGAGCTGAACCTCTGCCCAAGTTCCCCTTGCCTTTACATTGGTGAGAACTTTATTGAGGTCTTTAACATTATCAGTAACGCCTGCGGAAAGAGTTTTCATTTCGCCGAGACTCTCATAAACTTTTGAAAGCTGTTCGGAAACGGTTTTGAAAGATGAATTAATACGCTGATTGAGTGTTTCCTGCAATTTCTCATCAACCGTTCTTCTCATTTCCTCAAGCTTTTTCTCGTTGCTTTCCTGCATAAGAGTGATTGCCTCGCCCACTCTTTTGGTCTGCTTTTCGGAATTAGAGTTGAGGGATTCGTTAATTTTGAGCATCTGCTCATAATTCTTCTCAGTAAGCCCCTGCATACTGCGGGAAACTTCCCTTATAGCTTCATCCGTTTTCTGTGAATTTATATCAATTTTTTGATTTAAAAGAGCGATAGAATTATCCTCTTTCGGCTTGTTTTTTATAGAAATAACAACCGATACGGCAGAAAGAATTATGCTTGCCGCAAGCAGTAAATAAACAATAATATCCATACTAAACCTCCGTTTTTAACATTTTAACACATATTCATAACTGAAACAACAATATTATATATAAGTCCAAAAAAAGGTACACAAAAGCCAAAAAACTTTTAATCAATGTTATTATTGATAATATTTTAGCCGTGTGTTAAAATATTTGTCGAGGTACAAGATTATGGAAAATTTGTGGAAAAATAATTTAAGAGATATTGAGCCTTATGTTCCTGGCGAGCAGAGCAAGGAAAAGGACATAGTTAAGATTAACGCAAACGAAAATCCCTATCCCCCCTCTCCCGAGGTTCAAAAGGCAATCAACAACTTTGACTGCAATAAGCTTAGATTTTATCCTGACGCAAACGCCGCAAAATTAAAAAAGGCAATCGCTGAATATTACGGCGTTGAAGCAGAAAATGTTTTTATAGGAAACGGGTCTGACGATGTTTTGGCTCTTTCTTTTCAGTCTTTTTTCAACAGCGAAAAGCCGATTGCTTATCCTGATATTACATACAGCTTTTACCCCGTATGGTGCAGGCTTTTTAATATCCCGTATAAAACCTATCCGCTCGGCGATGATTTCAGAATAAACATCGAGGATTATAAAGAGGAAAACGGCGGAGTTGTTATTCCAAACCCTAACGCACCGACATCACTCGGCGAGGGAAGAGATTTTATTGAAAAAATAATGGAATACAACAAAGACAGCGTTGTTATCATTGACGAAGCGTATGTTGATTTCGGCGGATATTCAAGCGTTGAGCTTACAAAGAAATATGAAAACCTGCTTGTTTGCGCAACCTTTTCAAAAGGCCGCAGTCTTGCGGGAATGAGAATAGGCTTTGCAATAGGAAGCAAAACTCTTATCGGAGTGCTTGAAGCTGTTAAAAACTCATACAACAGCTACACCGTCAACAGCATTTCAATGGCGGCAGGCACAGCGGCAATTAAGGATACAGAATATTTCAACGCCACCGTTTCAAAGGTTATTGCTACAAGAAACAGAGTGACTGACGAGCTTCGCAAAATGGGCTTTACCGTTTTTGATTCGCAGACAAATTTCCTTTTTGCAACATATGACGGAAAAAGAATGAAAGATTATTTTGAGTGGCTTAAATCTCAGAAAGTATTTATCCGCTATTTTAATCTGCCGAGAATTGACAACTTTGTTCGTATAACAATAGGAACAGATGAGGAAATGGATATTTTCCTTGATAAGACAAAAGAATATTTGAACATTTGAATATAATGACAAACAGCCCCTTGTAAAGAATTTATCTTTACAAGGGGCTGTTCTTATTTAATCTTATTACTCAGCAGATGCCGATGCAACACTGTCAAAAGTGAATTCACCGTCTTTAAAATCTACTGTGCATTTCTCGCCTGCCTTAACCTTATTTTCAAGAATAAGTTCTGAAAGCGGGTCTTCAATCTTCTGCTGGATTGCACGGCGAAGGGGTCTTGCGCCGTAAACATTATCAAATCCTGCGTCTGCAAGCGAATCTATTGCAGCGTCTGTGAATTCAATTTCCATATCCATATCGGCAAGACGCTTTTTAAGGGACTTAAGCATACGCTTTGCAATCTCCTTAATATCGTCTTTTTCAAGACGGTTGAAAACGATAATCTCGTCAATTCTGTTAAGGAATTCAGGTTTGAAAGTCTTCTTCAAATCTTCCATAACAAGGTCTTCGATATTTCTCTTTTCGTTTTCCTCGCCGCCGAAGCCAAGTGCGGATTTATTGTCTACAATCTTTGATGCGCCGACATTTGAGGTCATAATAATAATTGAATTCTTAAAGGAAACTTTTCTGCCTTTAGAATCCGTGAGCACACCGTCCTCAAGTATCTGAAGCAGCATATTGAAAACATCGGGGTGAGCTTTTTCGATTTCATCAAAAAGAACAACTGAATACGGTTTTCTTCTGATTTTCTCGGTAAGCTGTCCGCCCTCGTCAAAGCCTACATATCCCGGAGGCGAGCCGATGAGTTTTGATACGGTATGCTTTTCCATATACTCACTCATATCAAGCTTGATAATGGCGTCTTCCGAGCCGAACATAGCCTCGGCAAGTGATTTACAAAGCTCTGTTTTACCTACGCCCGTGGGGCCGAGGAAAATGAATGAGCCAAGCGGTCTTGCAGGGTTTTTGATACCTACTCTGCCTCGTCTTATAGCTTTTGCAACGGCAGATACAGCCTTGTCCTGACCCACGATTCTTTCGTGAAGAATTTTCTCCATATTAAGAAGTCTTTCTGACTCCTCTTTCGTAAGCTGTGTTACGGGGATACCCGACCAAGAAGAAACTACATTTGCAATATCTTCGGTGGTGACTTCTTTTAACTCTCTGCCCGAGGCATTTCTCCATTTTTCCTTTTCCTCGTCAAGAAGCGTCTGAAGTTCTTTTTCTTTATCCCTGTATTTTGCGGCACTTTCAAAATCCTGACTCTTTACAGCGGAAGCCTTTTCCTGCTGAAGTCTTTTTATTTCCTGCTCCATACTCTTAAGATTCGGAGGAGCTGTAAAGGCTTTAAGCCTTACACGGGATGCCGCCTCATCAATAAGGTCTATCGCTTTATCAGGCAAAAATCTGTCTGCAATATAGCGTGAGCTCATTTTTACAGCGTTTTCAATTGCTTCATCAGAAATCTTTACCTTATGATGAGCCTCGTATTTATCACGCAGACCTTTGAGTATTTCAACTGCCTCTTCTTCTGTCGGCTCGCCTACCATAACGCTCTGGAAACGGCGCTCAAGCGCAGCGTCTTTTTCAATGTTCTTTCTGTATTCGTCAATGGTAGTTGCTCCGATAACCTGAATTTCGCCTCTTGCAAGTGCGGGCTTTAAAATATTTGCGGCGTCAACTGCGCCCTCTGCGGCGCCTGCTCCGATAAGAGTATGAACTTCATCGATGAAGAGGATGACATTTTTAGCCTTTTTTACCTCGTCCATCGCCTTTTTAATTCTCTCTTCAAAATCGCCTCTGTATTTTGTGCCGGCAACCATTGAAGTTAAATCAAGAGCAACAATTTTCTTGCCCTCAAGAAGTTCGGGTACTTCGCCCTTTACGATTTTAAGAGCAAGTCCCTCTGCAATGGCGGTTTTACCAACACCGGGTTCACCGATAAGGCAGGGGTTGTTTTTAGTCCTTCTTGAAAGAATCTGAATAACCCTTTCAATCTCTTTTTCTCTGCCGATAACGGGGTCAATTCCGCCGTTTTGTGCTTTTTCTGTAAGGTCTGTACCAAACTCGTCAAGCGTTGGGGTATTGCTTTTACCTTTTTTGCCGCTCTTGGAGTTTCTATAATCTGAATCACTTTTCGTGAGGTCATTTACAAATTCCTCAAGAAGGCTTTCTTCATCAACCGAAAATGCTCTTATAAGCTTTACGGCGCCTGAATCGCCCTCTCTGAGAAGCGCAAGCAAAAGGTGTTCTGTTCCTACAAAAGAATTTCTCATTCCCCTTGCAATCTGAAAACTCATTTCAAGAATTCTCTTTGCAGTGGGTGTAAAATCCTCGGGGGAAAGAGCGGTGGGATTGCCAACGCCCGTATTTTCTCTGATGAGGTCTTCCACCTTATCGAGCGTTATGCCTTTTTCCGCAAGCAGTTCCGCTCCTCGGCTCGTGTTTTCTTTGAGTATTCCTATAAGAATATGCTCTGAGCCTATATATGTGTGGCCGAAATTTTCAGCCGCTTTAACGGCGAGATTTAAAACATCATTCGCCTTTTGAGTAAAGTTATTAAATCTGTACATATATAAATCCTCCTATTTTAAGCAAATTAGGAAGAGGTAACAGCCGCCTTAACCCAATTTATTTCTGACTATATCAGCTCTAAGTTTTGGTGCGAGCTTGGGAGTATCCTCGGCTGAGGATGAGGATATAACATTTCCGTCTGCCAAAGTGTGGATAAGTTCTGAAACACGGGCAGTGTCGAGGTCAAAATAGCCGAGCGCCGCGCCGAGCCTTATATCTGACGCAAGCTCAATAAACTCACGGTATGTAAGTCTTCTCGCCATTTTAAGTGTGCCCATACTTCTGTATAATTTATCATCCCAAATCTCGCTGTTTTTCATTGTTGCACGAAGATTTCTCTCCTGCGTAACTATCTGCATAGCTACAGACTTGATATTTTCAACAGCCTCTTTCTCGGTAATGCCGAGGGTAATATGATTGGTAAGCATATAGAACGCTCCGCTCTCGCCGTAAATCGGGCGAAGAGTTAAACCAAGCTTTCCTACAAGCGATGCAAGTCTGCCGATGTTTCCTTTTTCCCTTATTGCGGGAAGATGGAGACCTACGGAAATTTTAAGCCCTGTTCCGAGATTGATAGGGCTTGCGGTCAAAAAGCCTAGCCTTTTGTTATAAGCAATCGGCAGACTTTTCAAAAATACATTATCCGTATCGTCTGCTTTCTTATATGCCTTTTCAATTTCAAGTCCGGGGGCAAAAGCGTTAATTCTGATATGGTCTTCCTCGCACATCATAACTGAAACGCTTTCATCCTGATTTACAAGAAACGCTCCCTTTTCTTTTGCAAATTCGGGGCTTATCACCTGTCTTTCAGCATAAGCCGCCGCCTTTGCCGAAGAAACGCCCGACAAATCTACAAGCTCAAATTCGCCTGCCAACGGTGAATTTTTAATTGAAGCGTATATCTTTTTAACTGTATTTCTTTTTACTTCTTTACTGAGTTTGCTTCTAAACGGTGTATCGCTCAGATTTCTAGCTACTCTTACTTTTGAAAAGAGAACAACATCATTGTCCGCTCCGCCTGTTGCATACCATCTGCTCATAATTATTCCTCCCCGGTAATTCCCTTAATTTTATCTCTGAGTACTGCCGCATCCTCAAATCTCTGCTCCTGAATTGCAAGTTTGAGGTCGTCCTTAAGCTGCTCAAGTGTATCTTTAGGCTTTTCCTGTGTTTCAGCCTTTTCCTCCTTATCGGGAACTTCGGAATAGGAAATATGTTTACCTACATGGCGTGTATTTCCGTGAAGCTTAACTATTGACGGTTCGAGCTTTGAAGCGAATTTATCATAACAATCAGCACAGCCTACAAGACCGCTGTTAATAATATCGTTGAATGTTGAGCCGCAGCTTTCGCATCTGTCCACTCCCGAAAGAATGTTCATAGCCGGTATTCCTGCGCCGAGAAGATTTCCGAAAAAGCTGTCTGCAAAGAAGTTTTCGGGGCTGAACTCCTGCATAACTCCAAGCTCTTTTGCGCAGTCTGCGCAAAGGTGCATTTCGGTTACTTCTCCGTTGATATTCTGTTTAAAATAAGCAGTTGCTTCTTTCTGATTACAATGTTGACATTTCATAATAAAGTCACCCTTTCATATTAACCGATATAAGCAAGTAACATCTGTTTAAGCTGTCTTGCTCTTATCTCATTTTTCTGCTGGGCTGAAAGCCCTTTGAAGTTGCTGTCCGCAGTTGCTGCGGCAAGCATTTTTGCGCTTTTTTCGTCGATTAAATTTTGATAATGAAGATTATAGATATTTGCTCTTGCAAAGCGTTCATCAACCGCATCTCCGATACTGTTTATAAGAGTTACGATTGCGGAATTTTTTGAATCTGCCCTTGTAATATATATGCAGCCTCCACCGCCTCTTCTGCTTTCAATTCTGTATCCCTGTTCAGGTGTGAAGCGTGAGGTTATAACATAATTTATCTGACTGGGTACACAGCCAAGCTGTGAAGCAAGGTCGTTTCTTTTTATTCTTATGGTTGAGTTATCATCGTCAAACATATCAAGAATCATATCGGCGATTACATCTGACATATTCACTTTTTACTCACTTCCCTTTTTTCATATTAAGCCTTTTGTTTTGTCAAAGCGTTTAATTACTTTTGACTTTGACTTTCCTTGACTTTCTGATTTAAGAATAGCACAAAGGTCAAAGAAAGTCAAGGGCTAATTTGAAAAATTTTGAAAAATATTTTTCAGCTATTTTTCCGCATAACTATGCGGTTTTTAAGCAATTTTAGCATCACATTAAAAAATTTTTCAAAAAAATAATTCCCATATTTAAGAAAAAATATACCTAAAAGTCAAACTTTAAGGTCAAAAAAATACGCCCGAAGGTCAAACCTTCGGGCGTACCCTTCAATTACTTACAATCAGCAACCGCAACCGCAGTCATTGCCGCCACAGCAATTGTTAAAACCACCGCAGAGGAGAAGGATTATGATAAGGATGATAATCCAAGAGCTTCCACCGCAACCATTGTTACAACCGCAACCCATGATCGTACCTCCCTTCGCTTTTCTAAACCATACTATGAAAAACAAAGAGAAGTGTTACAAAATTTAAATAACTATTCCACCGCTTACTGAAATATCCTGCCCTGTAATATATGATGACACGGCAAGATGAAAAACTGTTTCGGCTACATCGTTTTCAGAACCTAGTCGTTCAAGAGGAACTTCTTCTGCAAGTTCGCTTGGTGAAAACTGCGCATTCATTCTTGTATCTATAATTCCTGGAGAAACGCAGTTTACCGTTATACCGCTCGGCGCAAGTTCCTTAGCAAGCGCTTTTGTAAGCCCTATAACGCCTGCTTTACTCATTGAGTAGAGCGTTTCACAAGACGCACCGACTTCTCCCCACATAGAGGATATATTTATAATGGAGCCGCTGTGATTTCTGAGCATTAACTTTACAGCTTCCCTACAACAAAAGTAGACTGCCTTTGAATTAACGCTCATAACTTTATCCCAGTCGTTATAATCAGTATCATTTATCATTTTGATAAGGCTTACCCCTGCATTATTCACAAGCACATCAAGTGAAGGAAGCTGAGAAAAAAGATTTTCAATATCCTCTGTTTTCCTCAAATCGCACTTAATGGCAGTAACGCCGTCATAATCGGGCAAGGTTTCGTTATAGGTAATATATACATCAAAATCGTTTTCAGCAAATAACCTTGCAACAGCTTTTCCTATTCCTGTTGCACCGCCTGTAACAAGCACTTTTTTCAAATAAATCACCGCCGTTAGCTAATAGTATATAAAAATATATTATCACAGAAAGTTGTTTTTTTCAAATATATATGGTATCATTAATTTTATTAAATCGAAAATGGGTGATGATATGGAAAATATACCAAAGGATTTTGCAACAATTTCTGTTTATGTTGATAAGGACGAAAATCTTATAGGAATTCCCTGCGGAGAAAGCGAGAAATACGGAATAGCTGATATTGATACAGTTATGCTGCTCAAAGCACCTTATGACGCTTCTCAGGTTGAAAACTTCATTGAGCAGGTTTTCGGCGCTTGCTATTCTAAAAAGCATAATGACGAAAGCCCCGTTTCAACCATTGAGAAATATACTAAGAAAAAAGGTTTTGTAAACGCTACGGCAGACCTCACTCTCATTTCACTCGTAAAAACAAAGGACAACTATTCAATTATGCCCACATTCAATGATTTTGAAAGAGGTCCTCTTTGCATTGACGATGACGAAAGAATAATAAACACCGTTTATAACGAGGGTGAGTTATTCGAGCAGATACACGATATAATTATGGTATATGTTAAGGCTAACGCTTTTTACAAAGAAATGGCAGAAGCTGAAAACAGAAAAAATAATAACGGCTCAAACTAAATAATAGCTAATATATAAACAAAGGGTTCGGCAAATGCCGAACCCTTATTTTTACGATTAAATTGATTTGAGAAGTGCGGGAAGTCTTGTAAGCGCTCCGCCGAGTCTCCAGAAAATCTTTGAAAATCCAACAAATGTTGACTTGTCATCGTTGAGCATCATAATAAGACCGTCTGCCATTTCGGGAGAGAATACACCCATGCTCATGGCAATAAAGTTTCTGATCGGAATCTGTGTTGCCATAGCTGCAAGCATTTTACCGTCACCGTTTGCATCAGAGCCCATTTTAGACATAATATTTTCAATAAGTCTGCAAATCTTGCCGCCCCACTTTGTGTGTCTTGCGTCATTGAGACAACAGTAAATATCAATCGGCTTTGACTTGTCAACTTCTCTTGCAGGAAGTTCCTGACCGTAAACAGCTGTCCACTGCTCATCAGTGATATTCTTAATATCAGCAGTATAATAAGCAGGAGCAGTCTCTCTGTAATCGGGAACAACAGCCTCAACAGTAGACTTAACATTTACTGTATCTGTAAGTTTAATATCACGGCTTGAAGCGCCAACCATAATTTCAAAATCGCCGCTTTCAACATGCCAGTCGCCGAGATTTACATTGTAGTAAGCAAAAGCTCTCTTTGAAAGCTCAAGAGTAACCTCTTTAGATTCGCCTGCTTTAAGGAATACTTTTGTAAATGCACGGAGCTCTTTTTTCGGGCGGAAGATTGTTGATTCCTTATCGGCAACATAAACCTGAGCAATTTCAGCGCCGTCAACATCGCCTGTATTCTTAATAGTGAATGATACCTTTAATGTATCTGTATCATTGATTTCTTTAGCAGAAAGCTTTATGCCGCTGTATTCAAATGTGGTGTATGAAAGACCGTAACCGAACGGGAAAAGCACTTCTTTTTCAGCAGTGTCATAATAACGGTAGCCGATATAAACGCTTTCCTTATGCTCTGAAACAACAGGACCGCCGGGATAATTGCCGAAAGTCGGGTTATCATCAAATGTGAGCGGATATGTCTCTGCTGTTTTACCGCTCGGGTTAACCTTGCCTGTAAGGATATTTGCAACAGCACTGCCGCCTGCCTGACCACCGAGACCTGAATTGAGAAGAGCCTTAACCTCTGAAATCCACGGAATGTAAACAACTGAACCGCCTGCAAGAACAACAACGGTGTTTTCGTTTGCCTTTGCGATTTCAGATACAAGATTGTTGTGGCTTGAAGGCATATTGATATTCTCTCTGTCGTAGCCTTCGCCCTCAAATTCTTCTGTAAGACCAACAAAAACAAGAGCAACATCTGCTTTTGCGGCAACATTCTTAGCTTCTGAAACAAGCTGACTGTTGATTTCGTCCTTGCCCTTTTCATAGCCCTGAGCATATGTAACATCAACGCCGAGTTTTACAAGTTCATCATAAGCGTTATCAAGCTTTGTGGGGTTGATTACTGAAGAACCTGCGCCCTGGAAACGGGGAGCTTTTGCAAGTTCGCCGATAACTGCAACCTTTGCACCTGATTTAAGCGGAAGAATACCGCCCTCATTTTTAAGAAGCACCATTGAGCCTTCTGCAACCTTGCGGGCAATGCTGTGATGTGCTTCAATATCAAATTTAAATTCTTTTTCAAGTGCCGGCTTTGATTTGATGATAAGGTCAACAACATTGTCAACTCTCTTATCAAGCACATCTTCCTTGAGTGTGCCGTTATTAACAGCATCAATAATTCTCTGTGTATTGAGAGTACCTGATGACGGCATTTCAAGGTCTGTGCCGTTTTCAAGGCCAGGGATTCTGTCTACTGATGCGCCCCAGTCTGTGAGTACAAGACCCTTGAAGCCCCACTCTTTTCTGAGTACCTGCTCCTGAAGCCAGTAATTCTGAGAAGCGTAAACACCGTTAATTCTGTTATATGAGTTCATAACAGTCCAAGGCTGAGCCTCTTTAACGGCAATTTCAAATGCAGGGAAATAAATTTCTCTGATTGTTCTTTCGTCAATAACCTCGTTGACAACCATACGGAAAGCTTCCTGCGAGTTGCAGGCAAAATGCTTTAATGAGTTGCCGATACCCTTTGACTGGCAGCCGTTGATGAGATTTGCGCTCATCTTACCTGCAAGGAGCGGATCCTCTGAGAAATATTCAAAGTTACGGCCGCAAACAGGTGAACGCTTGATATTTGTTCCGGGTCCGAGAATTACGGAAACCTTTTCCTGAAGGCATTCTTCTGCGAGAGCCTCGCCCTCTTCTCTGAGAAGATCTTCATCCCATGAGCAAGCAGAAGTTGCCGCAGGCGGCATACAGGTTGCAGGAACTGAATTTCCAAGGCCGATACCGTCAGATGTTTTCTTATCCGTATTCTGCTTACGAAGTCCGTGAGGGCCATCCGTTACCATAATTTTGGGAAGGCCGAGTTCTTTAGCTTCTTCAAGATGCCAATAATCATATCCCGATACAAATTTTGCCTTTTGTTCAAGGCTCATTTTTTCAACGATTTCAGGATGCTTCATATACTTTCCTCCATTACGCTGCGGAACTAAAAAAGCAAACAAAAATTCCGCAAAATATCACATACTATTATATATTAAATAAAATCTATACACAAGCGTTAAATGTGACATAAAAAATAATTGTGCAATCTGCTGTAAAACTACACTTTTGTTTTGAAACATCCTACAAAAACAAAAAGAAAACCGCCGCTTTAAAACGACCTCAAAATCGCTAAAGCGGCGGTTATTGTTTATTTTATATACTTAATAAGCTCGAGGGCTGCGCCTATATCGCCCTCAACTTTAAGCTTTCCTACCGTGAACGCAACAACAGGGTCAAGCTTGCCGTTCATAAGCTTAATAATATCTTTTCCGCTTGCAATAATAATTGCGTTGCGGTCATAATACTCATAAGGCTCAACATGAACCTGACCGTCTTTAAGTTCAACATAGAAAATACCGTGCGGGTCGCCCTCAACATTAAACTGAAACGCAAGCGTTCCCTTTACATCGCTGACATCAGTATCTGAGAACTTATCTCTTACTGCCTCCACAATTTTCTCATAAGTTAAAGCTGCTGCCATAATCATTCCTCCTATGCTTTATAAATAAATTTTAGCATACGGCAGACACATTTTCAATTGTGTAATAGATACAAAATTTTTACTTATCTTTTGAACGCGCAATCATAGACACAATCAGTCCCGACATCATTGCAACTGTTACACCGCCTGCGCAGGCTGACAGTCCGCCAGTTATAATGCCGATAAATCCGTTTTCACGCACAGCCTCTTTAACTCCGTTTGCAAGCGTATTTCCGAAACCTGTAAGAGGAATTGTAGCGCCTGCCCCTGCAAATTCTACAAGCTTATCGTAAATGCCGAGACCGCCGAGCAAAACGCCGAGACAAACAAAAGTTACAAGAATTCTTGCAGGTGTCAGCTTTGTTACATCTATAAGAAGCTGACCTATAACACAGATAAGACCGCCGACTATAAAAGCTTTAAGAAATATCATAAAAAATCACCTGATATAGTTTTTTGCCATATCGGGTGATTTATACCATTAAATATTAAATTTTAACCGAGGTCGATGGGATTTCTGTTATCCTTTTTAGATTCTCTGCCGTATTTCTCTTCAAAACCTGGATTGATATAGTCCTCTACAACTTTACCGTCCCTAATACGGATAACTCTTTCCGCCTGTTCTGCAATCTCATTATCGTGGGTAATTACGATAACCGTTCTGCCCTCGTCTTTAAGATTGTGGAGAATCTGCATAACATCTTTGGTTGAGCGTGTATCAAGGTTTCCTGTTGGCTCATCGGCAAGGATTACGGGCGGCGCTGCGGCAATAGCTCTTGCAACGGCAACTCTCTGCTGCTGACCGCCTGAAAGTGCTGCAGGAAGATGATGCATTCTTGTTCCGAGACCTACTTTTTCAAGCGCTGCTTTTGAAAGCTCGTGCCTTTCAGCCTTGGGAACACCTCTGTAAACAAGAGGAAGCTCAACATTTTCAATAGCATTGAGCGAAGAAATAAGGTTAAAGCCCTGGAAAATAAAGCCTATCTGCTTATTTCTTATCTCACTCATTTCATCGTCTGTTAAATCGTCTACAAGTTTGCCGTTGATATAGTACTCGCCTTTTGTGGGGGTATCAAGCAAGCCGAGCATATTCATAAGAGTTGATTTACCTGAACCTGACTGACCAATGATTGCTACAAATTCGCCCTCATCGATAGTTATAGATACACCGTCAAGCGCATTAACCTGGTTTTCACCGGGATTATAAATTTTATATACGTCTCTTACTTCAATAAGATGCACAATATTCACCCTTTACAATTTGTATATTAAGATATTACAGATAATTATATAATTTGTCAAGTGATTTGCATAATTATTTAAAAATGTTAAACAATATTTAATAGTATTTTAAAAAAAGGTGATTATATGTCTATCAGCAAAGATGAATACAGTAAAATGACCGACAAGGCAAGCCCGAATTCCCCTAAAGTTTTAAACTGCGTAAAAGCATTTTTGATTGGCGGAACTATCTGCTGTTTCGGTGAGGTTTTAAACACAGTTTTCAGAAATATGGGATTGAGCGCCGATGATATCAAAATTGCCACTCCGAGCGTTATTATCGTAATCACGGCAATTTTGACGGGAATAGGCGTGTTTGACAGAATAGCACGCCACGCAGGCGCAGGAACTATCGTTCCGATTACAGGCTTTGCAAACTCCGTTGTATCCCCCGCCCTTGAATTCAAGCAGGAGGGTATGATTTTGGGAACTGCCGCACAGATGTTCACGATTGCTGGGCCTGTTATAGTTTACGGCGTAGGCTCGTCATTTATTTACGGTCTGATTATTTATATATTTAAACTATACTGATTATACCCAAAAAATATTAAAAATGCGCAGACTTATTGTCTGCGCATTTTTATTTGTTAATGATTTTTTCAGCCCTGTAAAAAGCCGACCTTTTTCATAACCTTTTCAAGCGTTCTTGAGGAAACAGCCATTGCCCTCTGAGCGCCTTTTTGCTGACATTCCTTGAGATATGCCTTATCAGCCATAAGCTCTGAAAATCTCTTTTGAACAGGCTCAAGTTCTGCAACAACAGCCTCACCGACTGCCTTTTTAAAGTCGCCGTAGCCTTTGCCTGAAAATTCAGTTTCAATTTCGTCAAATGTTCTCCCTGTAACGGCAGAATAGATTGTCATAAGGTTATTAATTCCGTCCTTGCCGTCAGCATAGCGAACGCACATTTCGCTGTCCGTTACGGCAGACTTGAACTTTTTCATTATTGTTTCAGGTGTGTCAGTAAGATAAATAGTACCCTTGGGATTCGGGTCTGATTTACTCATCTTTCTTGTGGGGTCCTGAAGGCTCATAACTCTTGCGCCGCTTTTCGGAATATATGCCTCTGGCACTGTGAATACATTGCCGTAAATTCCATTGAAACGCTCTGCAATATCCCTTGTTATTTCAAGGTGCTGTTTCTGGTCTGCGCCTACGGGAACAATATCAGCCTTATAAAGAAGAATATCAGCCGCCATAAGGCAGGGATAAGTGAAAAGTCCTGCATTGATATTATCGCTGTGCTGAGCGGATTTATCCTTAAACTGCGTCATTCTTGAAAGCTCGCCGAACTGAGTATAGCAATTTAAAATCCACGCAAGCTGTGAATGAGCAGAAACCTGAGACTGAATGAAAACTATGCCCTTTTCAGGGTCAAGTCCGAGCGCAAGAAGCATTGCGAAAAGCTCATTTGTCTGCTTTCTAAGCTTCTGCGGATCCTGCCTTACTGTTATTGAATGAAGATCGGCAACGCCGTAAATCGTATCAAATTCATTCTGAAAAGACGGCCAGCCCTTCATTGCGCCGAGGTAGTTACCCAAAGTGGGAACAGATGTAGGCTGAATAAGTGACAGGCTTCTTTTTCTTTTCTGAGTTTGTTCTTTAATTTCTTCCATAATTATCGTCTTCCTATAAATTTATTTAAACAGAAATTATTTTATAAATTCCTTTGCAACCTCGCCCATAATTTTAACGCCGTCAATAATATTTTCGTCGCTCGGCGTTGAAAAATTAAGGCGGATATATGAGCACGGTTTAGTGTCGTCAGTCATAAATGCGCTGCCGGGTACAACGGCAACCTTTCTCTCAAGGAGTTTTCCAACATAATCAAGCATATCAACATCATCGGGCAGCTTTGCCCAGATAAACAATCCGCCCTGTGGTTTTACATAACTAATAAAACCTGAGCAGTATTTATCAAGGCAGTCGCACATAAGGCTGAGCTTTCTGCGATAAATTTTTCTGATATTCTCTATGTGTTTATTGACATCGTATTCATCAAACCATCGTGAAACTATCATTTGGTTTAACACGCCTGTGTGGACATCGGAAACCTGCTTTCCAATTGTGAATGCTGGAGCGATTCTATTCGGAACAACGGCATAGGCAACTCTAATACCGGGTGCAAGAATTTTTGAAAACGAGCCTGCGTAAACAACAATACCGTCCGTATCAAAACTCTTTATTGCAGGAACATCCTCGCCCTCTACTCGGAGATTACCGTAAGGGTTATCCTCAAGAATAACGAGATTATTTTCTTTTGCAAGGCGGTACATCTCTTTTCTTTTTTCAAGGCTGAGCGTTGTTCCGCCGGGATTTTGGAAATTAGGAATAGTGTAGATGAACTTTGCGCTTGGATTTTCTTTTATAACTCTTTCAAGCGCCTGCATATTCATTCCGTCATCATCAATCGGAACGCCTGCAAGTTTACAGCCGTGAGAACGAAAACAGTTAAGAGAACCTATAAATGACGGTTCTTCACATATAACGGTGTCGCCCTCTGAGCAAAGCACACGGGTTGTTATATCCATAATCTGTGTTGCGCCTGCGGTTATGATTACCGTATCTTCCTCAGAGCTCACATTTTCTCTCTTTTTGAGCCACTCGGCAACTGTTTTTCTCAATGGCTCATATCCCTCTGACACTCCGTAAACGAGCGCCGAAACAGGGTTTTCGTTAAGAATTTCAGCGGTGATTTTCTTAACCTCTTCACACGGGAAAGCGTCTGTATCGGGCGAGCCGCCTGCAAACGCAATCATTCCCGGCTCGTTGGTTACTTTCAGTATTTCCCTTACCGCTGATGGTTTTAAATTAGCAAATTTTTTTGATAAAGTATAACTCATTTAAATCACTTCAATATATTTTTAACAAAGCGTTCTGACGAATTACCGTCACACAAAGACACAAAACGCTTTTTGAAATTTTCAAGTTTTTCATTATCCCTGCGAGTTTCCTTAACGGCTTTTGCAAGCTCGTCAAAACTTTTTACAACTGCGCCGCAGGAATAATCTTCATAATCAAAATAAAATCCTCTTCCGCTGTCATAATCGCCCAAATCGGGAGCATACAAAACGGCGGGATTTCCGATTATGGCATTTTCAAATATAACGGACGAATAATCCGTTACAAGAACATCTGTAATAAACAGAATATCGTTGATTTCACGCTCGTCTGAAAAATCAAAAACTCTGTCTTTAACTGATGGTGGAATTTCTAACTTATCTTTTATAAACGGGTGCATTTTCAAAATAACAGCCCATTCGCCGCCGAGTTCATTTACGAATTTTTCAACATCAAAAAACTCTGGCGGATAATAAGCATTATGAACATTTCCGCCTCTGAATGTGGGCGCAAAAAGGCAAATCTTTTTACCCTTTAAAAGAGGCTCTTTTTCATATAGTCTTTCTTTTGCGGCGTTCACATATTCGCTGTCAAAAAAGCAGTCCGTTCTCGGAGTGCCGACAGCTTTTACACGGCTTTCGTCAATACCAAAAGCCTCGGCATATATCGGGATAATTTCCTCTGATGAAACAATAGCCTCGGTATAATTTTTATGTGTTAGAGAATTTTTCTCCGCCGACGCTCTGCCGTATCCGAAACGCTTGAATGCGCCCATAGCGTGCCACACCTGAATAAGGTGCTGATTTTGACGCAGTTTGAGCACATACACTCTTGGCTCGTAATCGTCAACAAGTATAAATTTACTCTGCGCCATCTCACGGGCAATTTCTGCTTCTGACGGCAAATCAAGGCTTGTTATAACCCTGATTTCAAAATTGAGAGCATTTTTTTCTATATAATTTTTTATTGCAAGAAGATTGCCGCCGAGCCTGCCCTTTGAAGTGGTAAACATAAGAATTTTATTATCCTTCATAGGCAGACGCTTCGCATCCTCAAAAAGCTTTATAAATTTTGCGAATTTTGCTTTTTGGAGAATGGGATATGCGGCTGATAATAACTTATTCATTTTCAGTTTTTCCGTAATTATAGCGCCCGTCATAAACGCCGCGCATAAGTTCGTCAATAATTTCTCCGTAAACACGGGTTACGCTTGAAAAGCGTTTGTTAACATAATCTTTTTTGAACGCCTCTACTTTTTCTGCTGACGCTCTTGCAGAGCCTGAAATAAAATCGCATATTCCCTTTGCATTTTTTGAATACAAAGCAGGAATATCACGCCAGAAATCAATATAAAATCCACGCTCGTCTATATATTTATCGCTGTCAAAACAGTAAATATATACAGGCAGATTTTTAAGAAGCGCCTCATAAATCACAGAACTGTAATCGGTTACAACAAAGTCCGCAACGGACATAAAATCCATTCCCGTGAAATTCTCGCTCTCTGTGCAATTCATTCTGGAGTCAACATAAATAAGCTCCTTATTGGTATCTACCACATGGCGCTTTACAATGAGGTTGTATTCCGAATAATTCACACGGTTTACAAGCTCCTGCTCCGCCTTTCTGAGAGCATCCGTATCCTCTTGAGTATCCCTGAATGTGGGCACATAAAGAATATTCTTTTTACCGTTATCAAGAATGGGATATTTAGCGAGAACATTATTTTTAAGTCTTTCTGTTTCGCTCTCATCAGTAAGATAATCCATTCTCGGAATACCAATGGGGATAAATTTCTCCTCAGGCTGACCGAAAGCCTCTGCAAAATGCGGTACGCATTTGTCACCGCTTGCGGCGATAAGGCTGTAATTATTGTGCATTTTGAAAGCTTCGGCAGTTTCGGAGGACTTGCCGCCCTCTTTATCAAGAATTGATTTTCCGAAACGCTTAAATGCGCCGAGAGCATGCCATAACTGAATTATTTTGAGTTCAGGTTTATGATTTAACATTGAAGCGAGAATGCAGTATCCGTCAAGCACTACCACCTTTGAGGTGGCAAGCGCTTTCATCTGACGGAACATTTCGCCTATATATTTAATTTTACCGCCTATTGAATCGGGAATCATTTTACACAGCACAACAACTTCATACTGCGGATAAACAGTTTTAATCTCGTTTATCAGATAACGAAAGTCAAGCGACGGAGTTTCGCTCTGACGGGAGATGAATGCGATTTTATTTTCAGTTTTACGCTTTTTATAAAAAGAATAGAAAAAGCTCATAACAGCTCCGAAAAGCTTTGCGAAAATCTTAATCACATCATCACCTCCTGTGCGTTATAGTTATATTATTCGTAAAGCGGATATTTAGCGCAGATTTCAGCTACGCCTTTGAGAATATAATCTTTCTGATTGTCAAAATCAGTAACAGCAAGGCTGATGAATTTGGCAATCTTTTCAAAACCATCCTCATTAAGACCTCTTGTTGTAGCGGCAGGTGTGCCGATACGAACGCCCGATGTAACAAACGGTGAAAGAGGTTCGTTGGGAACAGTATTCTTATTAAGAGTAATATGTACTTCGTCAAGTCTTGCTTCAAGTTCTTTACCCGTAACGCCTGTGCCGATAAGAGAAAGAAGAACAAGGTGGTTATCTGTGCCGCCTGAAACAAGATTGAGACCTCTTGAGATAAGTCCCTTTGCAAGCGCCTGAGCGTTGTTGATTACACGCTGCTGATATTCCTTGAACTCAGGTTTGAGAGCCTCGCCGAAGCAAACAGCCTTACCTGCGATAACATGCATAAGCGGGCCGCCCTGCGTGCCGGGGAATACTGCTGAGTTAAGCTTTTTGATAAGATAGGGGTTGTTGCAGAGGATAAGACCGCCTCTGGGGCCTCTCAAAGTCTTATGAGTTGTTGTGGTAACAACATCTGCATACGGAACAGGGCTCTGATGAAGACCTGCCGCAACAAGACCTGCGATATGTGCCATATCAACCATAAACATTGCGCCGTTTGCATGAGCAATATCAGCCATTGTTTTGAAATCTATTGCTCTGGGATATGCAGATGCGCCTGCTACGATAAGTTTGGGTTTAACTTTATTAACCTGCTTTGCAAAAGCATCAATATCAATAAATCCGTCATCATTAACACCGTAAGGCACGAAATTAAAGTACTTACCGCTGATATTTACGGGAGAACCGTGTGTAAGGTGACCGCCGTTATCAAGGCTCATACCCATAACGGTATCACCTGGTTTAAGAAGAGCAAGATAAACTGCTGTGTTTGCCTGTGCGCCTGAATGAGCTTGAACATTTGCATAAGAAGCGCCGAAAAGTTCGCACGCTCTTTTGATAGCTATTTCCTCAACGATGTCAACATACTGACAGCCGCCGTAATAACGCTTGCCCGGAAGACCTTCTGCGTACTTATTTGTAAGAACGCTTCCCATAGCAGCCATAACCTGCGGAGATACAAGGTTTTCAGAAGCGATAAGCTCAATATTCTCTCTCTGGCGTTTAAGCTCAAGAGCCATTGCGTCTGCAACCTCTTTGTCCGTTTCAGCGACTTTTGCGATTGAATCGTAGTAATCAGAATACATATTAAGTTCTCCTTTTCAGAAAATTATACTCTTACATAATAACATAATAATAATAAATATACAATAATGATTTGCAAAAAATAACGGCACGCAAAAGCGTGCCGAAACTATTGCTTATTAAAATATTAACTCTTTTACGCCGCAAGCGCAAAATAGATAAACACCGCAATACCGAGAATTATTCTGTACCAGCCAAACACCGTAAAATCGTGCTTTTTGATATATCCCATAAGGAATTTAATTGCGAGAATAGAAACTGCAAATGCAAATATCATTCCCGCAGCGAGAATAACAAGTTCCTCGGCAGTAAAATTAAATCCGAATTTAACAAGCTTTAATGCGCTTGCGCCGAACATAACGGGAACGGCGAGAAAGAATGTATATTCCGCCGCAACCGACCTTGAAACGCCTATCAAAAGTGCACCCACAATAGTTGCGCCGCTTCTTGATGTGCCTGGGAATACTGCGGCTATAAGCTGAAACAGACCGATGATGATTGCAGTCTGATAAGTAAACTCGCTGATTGAATTGATTTTGGACTGTTTGCCTTTATTAAGCTTTTCGATAACAATAAACAGGATACCGAAAATTATCAGCATGGCAGCAACAGTCTGCCAATTATAGAAAATCTCTTCAAGTTTATCGTCAAAAAGAACACCCACAACAGCGGCGGGAACGCATGAAACAATAATTTTTACCCACATTGAAAGGGTATCTTTTTTCCACACAAGCTTTTTTGACTGATTAATTTCAAGCGGAATAAGCTTTTTGAAATAGAGAACAACAACGGCGAGAATTGCTCCGAGCTGAATAACAACAAGGAACATATTCTTAAATTCCTCTGAAACATTCATTTTGAGAAATTCATCAACAAGAATCATATGCCCTGTTGAACTAATCGGAAGCCACTCCGTTATTCCCTCTACAATTCCGAGTATTATAGCTTTTAAAATTTCAATAAAGTCCATAGAAAAACTCCCTGCAACACTTTTCATCATAAAATATCACATACAAATTATGATTTGTTTTATTTTATGAAAAATCAAAGTCAAATATTATTCTGAAGTTTAGCGGCAGTGAGAGTATTCTGCATAAGCATTGAAATAGTCATAGGGCCTACGCCGCCGGGAACGGGTGTGATATACGAACATTTAGGAGCAACACTGTCAAAATCAACATCGCCGCAGAGTTTGCCGTTTTCATCTCTGTCAATTCCAACATCAATGACAACTGCGCCCTCTTTTACCATATCAGCCGTAACGAATTTGGGCTTGCCGATAGCGGCAACAAGAATATCGGCAGAACTTGTAATCTCTTTCAAATTCTGAGTTTTTGAATGTGTTATCTCAACAGTTGCGTTTTCGTGAAGAAGAAGCATTGCCATAGGTTTGCCCACAATATTGCTTCTGCCCATAACAACAGCCTTTTTACCCGATACATCAACGCCTGCTGAATGGATAAGTTCCATAATGCCCGCAGGTGTACATGGAAGGAAATTATAATCGCCTATCATAATTGCACCCACATTTACGGGATGAAAAGCGTCCACATCCTTAATCGGGTTAATCATATTTATAACTTCTTTATCATCAAGGTGGGACGGAAGAGGAAGCTGGCAAAGAATGCCGTTTATATCTTTTCTCTCGTTAAGTTCTTTAACAAGCGCATTGAGTTCTTCCTGTGTTGTGCTTGCAGGAAGGGCAAACTTTTCGCTGTAAAAACCGACCTCTTCACAAGCCTTTTCCTTATTTCTAACATAAACCTGAGAAGCAGAATCATCGCCCACAATGATTACGGCAAGCCCGGGAACAATACCCTGCTCCTTTAATTTTGCCGTTTCTGCTTTTACTCTTTCACGAACGGCTTTTGACACCGCTTTTCCGTCTATTACTGCCATATAAAATCTCCTTAATCAATCACTGTTCTAAAAAAGAAATCGGGGTTTTGAGAATTATTGTTTTTGCTTACAGAATATTTGTAAGGGCTATCCACCAAATCGTAAACAGGCGTTAACACAGGCGGATTGATAAGATATTTTCTTGAGAGAGTGCCCTTTTTGAGTTTCTGAAGCATTATGATAAGCCAAACTGCGAAAACAACCACTATAACAGCGGAGAGAAGCTGGCTTACACGAATAGTTGTTGAGCCGATATAAAGGCTGTCTGTTCTGAGCCCCTCAACTACCATTCTTTCAAGTCCGTAGCCGATACCGTAAAGCAAAAAGATTTCGCCTTTAAATTTGCGGCGTTTTTTAACAAGAAAATGAAGAATCAAAAACAGTCCGAGACACCATACACTCTCATAAAGGAAAGTGGGGTGAACGGCTTCGGCAGGGTTAACTTCCATACCTTTTTGGAGCAATTCATACTGATTTGCCGCAAGTTCATCTCTGATTTTAGTAGACCACATACGGAATAAAGCAGTATCCGTATTTGCGCCGAAGGCTTCCTGATTGAAGAAATTGCCCCAGCGGCCTATTCCCTGACCAATCAAAAGACCGAGTGCTCCGACATCGAGAAGATTTTGAAAATCAATCTTTCCGATTTTAGCGCCTATCCATGCGCCGATTATTGCGCCGATTATACCGCCGTAGATCGCAATACCGCCATGCCATATCGCTATTATCTCTTCGGGATGAGCGGCAAAATAATCCCATTCAAAAACAACATAGTAAAGCCTTGCGCCTATAATTCCGAAAAGTGTTCCCCAAATGAGAACATCTGTCATACCGTCAAGGCTCATTTTCCATTTTTTTGCGGTTACGCCGCCGTAAAGCACGGCAAGCGCAAATCCGAAAGCGATAATAATTCCGTACCAGTGAACTTCATAGCTGCCCACGGTAAACGCAACAGACGGAATATTGAAACTTATTCCCAGTCCGTCAAAAAAAACTTCAGTATAGTTACTCATAGTTTTAATATCCTTATTCCTCTGATTTCACCACTGAAAGGGCACTGTATTTTTCATCAAGCTTTTCTGCAAGTATTTTTTCAACATCCTCTTTCGTAACTCTTTCATAAGCTTTAAGGCTGTCAAAAATTCCGAACCCTGCAAAGTAGCTTGCTATCATACCATTTGCAACGGTGTCCGTAACATTATACGACATTATTTCCTTGCCGTAAAGACTTCTTCTTGCCGCTTCAAACTGTCTGTCGCCTATGCCCTCCTTTTTGAGCCTTGCAACCTCTGCTTTAATAGCGTCGCAAACAGCCTTTGCATCAGTGCTTTCGCCGTCAAAAATAACAGCTTCGTAGCCGCTGCCGACAAAATATTCCTTTGAAAAAGAGGTGTTAATAAGACCTTGCTCAAACAGTCTGCTGTAAAGAACCGATGTCTCACCCGCAAGAATTTCAAGCAGAATGTTCATTTTTACAATATCTTCTACGCTCTGTTCTTTATTTTTGCAAGCCTCTTTATATCCGAATGAAAAAACAGGAACGCCCACAGAAAGATTATATTCACTGTACGAAGATACTATTTCCCTCGGTTCTTCCTCAAACGCTCTTTCAACAGTAACATCTTCTGATTTTTTCAGATATTTGTCACACACGGCAAGTACTTTTTCAACATCAACATTGCCGACAACGGCAAGCGCCATATTGTTGAGATTATAAAATGTGTTGTAGCAGTCGTAAAGAAGTTTGTCCGTAATCTGAGCAATAGATTCAACTGTGCCCGCAATATCAATTCTTACGGGGTGATTCTTATAAAGGCATTTGAGAAGATTAAATGTGCTCATCCAACCAGGAACATCATAGTACATTGTAATCTCCTGGCCGATTATGCCCTGCTCCTTTTCAACAGTTTCTTTTGTGAAATAGGGGTGGGTAACAAAATCGAGAAGAATTTCAAGACTTTCCTCAAATTTATCAGTGCACTGAAAAAGATAGCAGGTTTTATCAAACGAAGTGTATGCATTGGCAGAAGCGCCCGTTGCGGCATATCTTGTAAATGCGTCAAGTTCCTCGCTTTCAAAAAGCTTATGCTCAAGGAAATGAGCAATTCCCTCAGGCACCTGAATAAATTCGTCCCTGTCGCTTCTCTTAAATCTTGTATCTATTGAGCCGTACTTTGTGCCGAAAACAGCATATGCCGATTTATAATTTTCTTTCGGCATAACAAAAAGCTTAAGCCCTGATTTATGGTCAATCTCGTAATATTCCTCTTTAAGACGGGGAGATGTTATTTTTTTCATCATTCGCCCTCCTTTTCGCCTGCAAGCCTGTAAACGGTATCAAGCTTAACTCTGTTTGCGCAGTCGATAATATCTTCTTTAGTTACGGCGTTATTAAGCTTTGCGCTTTCAGACGGCGTTATATAATTAGAGCCGCACGCCTGCGCCGTATACCACCCCTCTATGGATTCAGGGGCGTCATAAACTGAGTTGAGAGCGTCTGCAAGAGCAATTTTTGAAGAGTTAAACTCATATTCAAAATTGCCTTTTTTAATCTCCTCAAGCTGATTTAAAATCTCTGCTCGAGCCTTGTCCATATTTTCTTCTTCGCATCCGCTTTGCACCATAATAAAGCTTTTCTGCTTTGTAAATATTGCTGAGCAGTAATAGCAAAGACTCATTTTTTCTCTTACATTTGCAAAAAGTTTTGAATAAGGGCCGCCGCCGAAAATATCAGTAAAAGAGCGCATTGCAACTGATTGCTTTATGTTTTCGGGGTCAGAATCAACTCTAAATCCCATTACAAGCTTACCCTGCTTAACATTTATACGCTCCGTTACATCCTTAACAGAATCAACATCCGTTTTAATTACGGCTTTTTTCGGCTCGCAATATGCTCTTTCAATTTTTGAAAGCATATCCTGAGTAAGTGTTTTTACTTCTTCGGCGTCTGCGCTGCCCACAATAGTCAAAACGATTTTTGCAGTTTTTAAAATGTTTTTCCAAGCGTCAGCTGCGCTTTTGCAGGTTATTGCCGCAACATCAGACATAGTGCCGTATCTGTTTACGGCGTATGCCTCACCTTCAAACATAACCTCTTCTGCTTTTCTGAGAACATAAAGGCGTTTTTCGTTTTCCTCGCTCTCTATTTTTTCTGTGAGAACTCTTTTTTCACGCTCAACATTCTCCTCAATGAAAAGTCCGTTTTCATCAAGAACGGGATCAAACGCAAGAGAGAGCAAAAGCTTAATGCAGTCCGATGTTATTTTCTCGCCGTCAAGAGAAAAGCGGTCATCAAGGCAGGTCATACCTATTTTGAGCTGCTGCATTTCGCCTACCTTTGTAATTTCAGGCACTATCTCCGCACCGTAAAGCGAAGCAAGACGCCTGTTGAGATTTAAAATTGTGGGGTACTCTCTTGAGCATCTTGAAAGTAGCATCGGAACAATTGCGTTCACCGATGCCGTTTCAGCCGAAAGAGGCACAAGAAAGGACAATGACAATTCGTTAGTTTTAAACCTATCTGCAAATACGGAAATGATTTCCACTCCGTCGCCGACAGTCAGTTTTTCAAAGTCTGACATTTTATTACTCCGTTTCTAAAAGGATTATATAATTTTGTCTTAAATATAATAACACAATATTACAATTATTTCCATAATATATTTATTTAACAAATTTTTAAGGGTAATAAAAAAAATTGCCGCCTGCTAAAGGAGCAAATAAAGCAAAGCAAGCAGCAATTTATCGTCGGTTTCACCCTGTGAAAGCAATATCATCAGTATCAGCAGTATAAATGTTGAATCCTGTTTTTCATCCATTTGATTTTCTGATTTTTCATCTTCCTGTTTTTGAGCATGGCTTTCACTGCCTGCAAAAAAATTCTTTTCAGCCCTGCGGCGCTGTTCTGTGCTGTTATGCGCAGTCTGCCCCGACCTGCCGTTGTCCTGAGCTTGATTTATATATGACGAAGCTCTTTTCTGCATTTCTCTTACCCGTCTTTTAGCGTCCTCTATATCATTGGGAGTAAACTGCGGCGTTTAAAACAAATCCTTTAAAAGCGGAAGAACATCAAAAAGTTTAAGAATTTTGATTGCCGTGTCCGCCTTATTTCTGTTTTCGGGAGAGAGATGCGGCTTTAACGCCATTATTAAATCTGTATTCTTGTTTGATGCGGAATTCATTTTATCAAAAATCGATTTAGCTTTCATCATCATATTAAAATCGTCTGCATTAAGTCCGAGCGGATTTTGCATTGCCTTGCTCAACTGGGAGGAGTTTTTACCCCCTCCCTCATTTCTCGCTTGCGGTTCTTCTTTGCCCTCATCGCCGAGAATGGAAGCTGCAACGCCCTTGAGCATACTTATATCGTCAGCAGAAAGATTTGAAATTATATCATTTAAATTATCCATACGCTATTCCTTCATAAATTTTTTCAGCAGATCCTGCGCTTCCTTGGAGCCGAGCATTTTTTTAACGGCTTCCTTATCGGAGAGAACTTGCTTTATCTTTTTCCCCGTCTCGGGAGAAACATTTTGTCCTATAAAATCCTCAAGCTTTCCCTTTTCCGCTGCTGATTTCATTTTGCCTATATCAATGCCCGACTTTTTTTGTGCATGGCTGATAAGTTTTTCAACTTCTTTGTCGCTCAAATTAAAATCGCTCATTGTAATCCCCCCTTAAATAAAGTATAATAATATTTATGAAACCAAAAGGAGAGTTATGAATGAGAATAATCGTAACTTCAGACAGTCATTCAAGAGATTCGTCATTTTTCAACATTGTTGAAAAACATATTGAAGAGGCGGAATACTTCATAAACCTCGGCGACAGTAATTCGGGTGACGACCTTGAAAACGCCAAGCTTTACTACAAAAGCAAGCTTCATCTTGAGTGCGTAGCTGGAAACTGTGACTGGAGCAGTACACTGCCTACTGAAAAAATATTAAAGGCAGGCGGTAAAACAATATTTTTCTGCCACGGTCACACATATTATGTAAAGCACGGAATTGAAAGGCTTATTGAAACTGCAAGGGACAGAAAAGCCGATATTGCCCTTTTTGGCCACACGCATATTCCGTATCACGAATATATTGACGGCATTCACTATTTCAACCCCGGTGCAGTTGAGGACGGTAATTACGGAATTATTGACATAACAGACGCAGGAATAGTTTGCATTAACGCAAAAATAAGATAATCAAAAAATACAGACAAAAAAGCGAGCGTAACCAAAGTTACGCTCGCTTTCTAAATTATTAATCTTTATAATCAAGCAAATCCTTTATTACTTCGCCTGCTATTATTAGTCCAGCAACGGGCGGAACAAAAGGAGTACTGCCGGGAACACTTCTTCTCTGCCCGAAATCTTCTGTACAGTTACTCGGGACAACGGGAGTTAACGGTTTTTCTTTTGAATAAACAACTTTAAGCGATTTCACGCCCCTTTTTCTAAGCTCTGTTCTCATAACACGAGCAAGAGGACATACTGAAGTTTTATAAATATCCGCAACCTCAAACAGTTCGGGGTGCACCTTATTTCCCGTACCCATTGAGCTGATAATTTTTACATCATACTCTTGAGCCTTTTGCGCAAGGGATATTTTACCTGTTACATTGTCAATCGCGTCAACAATATAATCAAATTCTGAAAAATCAAAATCATTTGCACTGTCAGGCGAATAGAATATATTATGCGTTATGATGTTTATTTCAGGGTTAATCTCAATAGCACGCTGAGCTGCTGCGTCAACCTTCGCCATACCTATGGTTTTATGCGTTGCTATAATCTGGCGGTTTAGATTAGTAAGGCTGACGCTGTCGTTATCAATAAGATGAAGCGTTCCTACGCCTGCTCTTACAAGCGCCTCTACAACATAACCGCCTACCCCGCCGATGCCGAAAACGGCAACGGTTGAATTTTTCAACACAGAGGAGGAATTTTCACCGAGCAAAAACTCCGTTCTTGAAAACTGATTCATAAAATTATCCTTTTATATTTAAAATTGTTTACCGAGTAATTGTAACACAAGAGCAATAAAATTTCCATATTATATTTATTTGTTGAAAATCATTTGCCCTAATGGTATAATATTTTCCAACATTGTATTCAGCTTTGTTTTAAGAGGAGATTATTAATGGTTTACAATACTATACTTGATGCAATCGGCCACACACCGATGATAAAATTAAACAGACTTTCAAACCCTGAGGACGCTCAGATTCTTGTTAAATATGAGGGCGTTAACATCGGCGGCTCAATAAAAACAAGAACGGCATACAATATGCTTAAATGCGCTGAGGAAAAGGGTCTTATTAATAAGGACACAATTATAGTTGAGCCCACTAGCGGAAATCAGGGTATCGGTCTTGCGCTTGTTGGTGCTGTTAAGGGCTACAAAATAAAAATCATTATGCCCGATTCCGTTTCTGAGGAAAGAAGAAAGCTTGTTCAGAATTACGGCGCTGAAGTAATTCTTATTCATGACGACGGCAATATAGGAAAATGTATTGAAGAGTGTATGGAAACAGCTAAGCAAATGGCAAAGGAAAACCCGAATGTTTATATCCCCGGTCAGTTTGAAAACCCCGACAATCCCAAGGCTCATATTTACCACACAGCAACGGAAATTCTTGAGCAGGTCAGCGGAGATATTGACGGATTTTGCAGCGGCGTCGGCACAGGCGGCACAATCAGCGGTATAGGCGAAGTGCTCAAAAGGCAAAATCCCTCAATCAAAATTTGGGCTGTTGAGCCTGAAAACGCAGCAATTCTGAGCGGCGGCTCCGTAGGCACTCATCTTCAGATGGGTATAGGCGACGGACTTATTCCCGAAAATCTCAACACAACTATTTATGAGCATATCTGCGTTATTTCTGATGAGGAAGCTATTGAAACGGCAAAAAAACTTGCATCAGAAGAAGGAATTATGTGCGGAATTTCAAGCGGTTCAAATGTTGCCGCAGCAATTAAACTTGCAAAAAGACTTGGCAAGGGCAAAACGGTTGTAACCGTTCTTCCCGACACAGGCGAAAGATATTTCAGCACAAAGCTTTTTGAAGACTGATATTTTGCAAACAAAATAAAATAAAATAAATCAAATCAAATTGTAACAGCTGCACAAAAGTGCGGCTGTTTTTTATTATGCCTGCATAATAATTGTACTTTCATCATTCTAATATTGACAACTGTTAACTGCAATGATAACATATACATAGAGGCTCTATGTATCGAGCTTCTATGTAAATCTTATTTAATATCTAACAAAAATGTAAAGGAGGCTTTGCTTTGAAAATCAGTAAGGAACTTATTAGCGGAAGCACCACAATGCTTGTGCTGTCCGTTATAAAAAATGAGGATATGTACGGATACAAAATCATCCGTGAGCTTGAGGTGAGAAGCGAATACGCTTTTTCATTTAAAGAGGGTACGCTTTACCCCATTTTACACGCACTTGAAAAAGAGCGCCTTGTTGAAAGCTATTGGGTTACGGCAGACGGAAGAAAAAGAAAATACTACCATATTACTAAGAAAGGAGCAAAGCGTCTTGAGGAGAAGGAAGAAGAATTCAAAGAATTCAGCGTATCCGTTTCCAAAGTGCTTAATTATGCGTAATGAACGAACAGGAATTCTTGGTACAGGCAACTTCCAAAATATATAATTTAAAAAAGAAAAACAAAGTTGCAAGTGAACTCCATGACCACATTTTGCTCAAAGAAAACCGTTTCAAAGAAATGGGATACTCTGAAGAAGATTCTGAGAGAAAAAGCATTGAAGAAATGGGCGACGCTCAAGACATAGCAGAAACGCTCGGAGAACTTCATCAAGCCTATAATGTTGTTCCTGACTTAATTGTTTTAGCAGCTTTTTCTGCTGTACTTTACTGCGCTTACTTTCTTGAAAAAAGGTTTATTTTCGGAGACCCCGGCGCATTGTCAATGCTTGTATGCGGAATAATAGCAGGCGCAGCATCATTTTTCCTCTACGCCGCTTATTCATCATCTAAAAAGCACCCTGCGGCAGGCATATGCGCATTTGCAGCGGGAGTAATAGATTTAATATATCAATATTTTATGGCAAAAGAACTCAGCGAACTTACTGACGGAGAGTTCAAAAATCTTATAAATTTCATCACAAACAATAAGATATATTATGATACAAATCAATATAACAACAAGCTTTTAATAACAATTCTGTGTATTTTAGGAATTGTTTTTACAATTGCTGTTATTACTGTTTTGATATACTCAATAAAGAAAAAATGTGTTGCAACAGTTCCTTTGACAACCGTGCAAACCGTGCAACTACAGTAATATTTATTATAATATTTATTTGCTTAACTGTTGCGGCTGGAGGCTTCGGAATAAACACTTTTAGGCAAATTGAATTGTTGAAAAGCGAATACAAAAACGCTTTTGATTTTGTTATAGAAGCAGAAAAAAGCTGTTCAACTCAGGAAGAAATCGGTGAATATCTAAAAAATTCGGAATACAATTTCGGAGATGTGGATATCGAAAACGATAAATATTACACTTATTCAAATAATCTTGTAAATTTAACCGTAGAACTTTATGAGCCCGAAGAGACGAATGAAGATGCAGTCGGAATAGAGAAATTATTAAATGATTATTACGAAAAAAGCGATTATGCTGGCAGGTATGTTTATTCAATAAACCTTACAACAAACAACAATTACTTTGATAAGGGATATGATTCTCTCACTCTGAGTACTCTCAAGGCTGATGAGGAAAAATTAGAAACACTGTATAGTTTCAGACCTTATGAACACACAAATGTTGAGCGATATGAATACTATAAAAAATATATGCCGACTGAATTCAGCTGCACAAAATGCTGCCGTGAACTTGTAGAAAGCAAATTTGAATTCAGGTATATTGAGGGTTCAGGAGAACTGAAAGACACTAACTACTTTGAATTCTCTACGGAAACACAGCCGTTACTCGACTTCAAAAAGCGGGAAAAAGAAATCACTCAAATATTAAAAAAAAACAATTCAACAGACCCTAAGGAAATTGCAAAAATCACAGGCACAACAGCCATTGACCCTGAATTTACTGAAGAAGAATATATTTTGTTTGTAGACAGCCTTACCGATAATAATTATCTTAGTGTTGATACCGAAAGCAGTGAGTTTACAGACTTTATAAAAGCTTTATATCCTTCTTTTCGCAAATATCATATTTATGATGACTGGTACTTTTCCTTTTCAGATATGATAAATATAACTTTGTTGTTTTTAATAACAATTTCGATATTATAAGTTTTATCAGCGAACCAAGGGATTTTTATGTTAATCAAACCGACTTAAACGGAAACCCGATATACAGCCAAACCGAATACGGCGAATTCAGCAAAATTGAAATAAACGGCGGTTATTTTGACAAAAAAGGACTTTTCTATAACGAGGCGGAAAAAGTGCGGTACTACTCAAAAGACGGCAATACTTACCGCTATTATACTTACATAGACGAAAATGAGAAAAACGAAGATGAAATGAAAAAATACTGCCTCAGGGATAGCAAGGGAAATATCTACCCACATGAAAAGTGCTTTATAGATAAAGACGGCTGGCTCGTGATAAACGATTCCGAAATTAAGATTGACCAAAATGCAAACTATACAAATGCCAACGGAGAACAATTTACTCCTGCATTGGACACAAGCTGGAATGAAGACGACAATGTAACAGTTCTCAGCGATTTCACAAATTAATATAATATTAAAGACCTCCGCATAAAACGGAGGTCTTATTTTATTCAGCTGATATTTTTTCAAATGTATACATTTTTTGTGTATCGGTTTCGTTTACATTGATTGTAGTCAAAGTGCAGGAGGGTTTTGTATTATTCGACCCTGCCGCATTATATCCGCCGAGACTGCTGAGCTGATAATATCTGTTATTGTAATAATATGCGATATTATCGCTGTGAACATGGGCGGTGGAAATAAGGGTTATATATTCATTATCCTGCGTCATTGAGTCAAAAAGCTGATTATCCTTTATATCGTCAACAGCATATTCATCTGAAAACGGGAAATTTTCATACGGCACCCCGTTTTCATAAGCCGTTTTGAAAGCAGGGGTTGGCATATGGAAAAATACGCTTGTTTTAACTTTTCTTGCGTCTATTTCATCAAGCAGCCAGTTGATTTGGCTTTCCTTTATGTAATCATAGCTTCCGCTGTTATTTAGGGAAAGCGAATCCATAACCGCTATGGAATGAACGGTGCTCCCGTTTTGAGTTAGGTCAATGAAAAACTGCATTGAACCGTCAATACCCTCTTCATTGCCGCAGATGAAATTAGGATACTGCATCATATAAGCAATAAGGTCTTCGTTTGAGCCGTCCTGCTGCCCGTCATTATTACCGGGAGCAAATGCTCATGTACGGTAAGGAAGCAAGCAACCGAAAACAAGAGATAGACCGCCAGCACTACACTATTCCGAACCAAAGACCAAAAGATAAGCATTGTGGGAAAATCTAAACTTTTGGATTTTCCTACAATGCCAACTACGGCGGAATCCCTCCCACTCCTTATATCTTTCTGTATACATTGAATTTGTATTTAGTAAAATGCAGACAACACCACGGATCGGCTTTTGGTTGGACAATTCCAACCAAACACCACAGCAGACAGCAGAAAACATTCTGAACGCTAGGAAGCCGGTATGATTGTTACATATAAGGGGAAGAAAAATTTCTTTTAGGTACTTGCTTTCCTAAAACTGATGTGATACAATGATTTAATCTAGAAAAGGAGTAAAAAATATGCGGCAAGGTATTCTTAAATAAAACTATAATCAAATAGTGGGAACAAAGGATTATGATAGCTCCTTTTGTAGGGGCTTAGTTTTTTGTACCCAATTTAAGAATACTTTTGCCTTATCAATTTTGACATATCCCCAAAAACAGCAATCACAAACAGGTGTATGCTGTATATGTGTATGTCCGCAACTTATAATCCCCAGTGGTAAAAGTATTTTACTGCTGGGGATTTTTATGCCCTTTGGGGCTGTAAAGGGAGGACAATCACATGAAAATAATCAATATTGGAATTCTTGCCCATGTAGACGCTGGAAAGACGACCTTGACGGAGAGCCTGCTATATGCCAGCGGAGCCATTTCAGAACCGGGGAGCGTCGAAAAAGGGACAACGAGGACGGACACCATGTTTTTGGAGCGGCAGCGTGGGATTACCATTCAAGCGGCAGTCACTTCCTTCCAGTGGCACAGATGTAAAGTTAACATTGTGGATACGCCCGGCCACATGGATTTTTTGGCGGAGGTGTACCGCTCTTTGGCTGTTTTAGATGGGGCCATCTTGGTGATCTCCGCTAAAGATGGCGTGCAGGCCCAGACCCGTATTCTGTTCCATGCCCTGCGGAAAATGAACATTCCCACCGTTATCTTTATCAACAAGATCGACCAGGCTGGCGTTGATTTGCAGAGCGTGGTTCAGTCTGTTCGGGATAAGCTCTCCGCCGATATTATCATCAAGCAGACGGTGTCGCTGTCCCCGGAAATAGTCCTGGAGGAAAATACCGACATAGAAGCATGGGATGCGGTCATCGAAAATAACGATGAATTATTGGAAAAGTATATCGCAGGAGAACCAATCAGCCGGGAAAAACTTGCGCGGGAGGAACAGCAGCGGGTTCAAGACGCCTCCCTGTTCCCAGTCTATCATGGCAGCGCCAAAAATGGCCTTGGCATTCAACCGTTGATGGATGCGGTGACAGGGCTGTTCCAACCGATTGGGGAACAGGGGGGCGCCGCCCTATGCGGCAGCGTTTTCAAGGTTGAGTACACCGATTGCGGCCAGCGGCGTGTCTATCTACGGTTATACAGCGGAACGCTGCGCCTGCGGGATACGGTGGCCCTGGCCGGGAGAGAAAAGCTGAAAATCACAGAGATGCGTATTCCATCCAAAGGGGAAATTGTTCGGACAGACACCGCTTATCAGGGTGAAATTGTTATCCTTCCCAGCGACAGCGTGAGGTTAAACGATGTATTAGGGGACCAAACCCGGCTCCCTCGTAAAAGGTGGCGCGAGGACCCCCTCCCCATGCTGCGGACGACGATTGCGCCGAAAACGGCAGCGCAAAGAGAACGGCTGCTGGACGCTCTTACGCAACTTGCGGATACTGACCCGCTTTTGCGTTGCGAAGTGGATTCCATCACCCATGAGATCATTCTTTCTTTTTTGGGCCGGGTGCAGTTGGAGGTTGTTTCCGCTTTGCTGTCGGAAAAATACAAGCTTGAAACAGTGGTAAAGGAACCCTCCGTCATTTATATGGAGCGGCCGCTCAAAGCAGCCAGCCACACCATCCATATCGAGGTGCCGCCCAACCCGTTTTGGGCATCCATAGGACTGTCTGTTACACCACTCTCGCTTGGCTCCGGTGTACAATACGAGAGCCGGGTTTCGCTGGGATACTTGAACCAGAGTTTTCAAAACGCTGTCAGGGATGGTATCCGTTACGGGCTGGAGCAGGGCTTGTTCGGCTGGAACGTAACGGACTGTAAGATTTGCTTTGAATACGGGCTTTATTACAGTCCGGTCAGCACGCCGGCGGACTTCCGCTCATTGGCCCCGATTGTATTGGAACAGGCATTGAAGGAATCGGGGACGCAGCTGCTGGAACCTTATCTCTCGTTCACCCTCTATGCGCCCCAGGAATACCTTTCCAGGGCTTATCACGATGCGCCAAAATACTGTGCCGCTATCGAAACGGCCCAGGTAAAAAAGGATGAAGTTGTCTTTACTGGCGAGATTCCCGCCCGCTGTATACAGGCATACCGTACTGATCTGGCCTTTTACACCAACGGGCGGAGCGTATGCCTTACAGAGCTGAAAGGATATCAGGCCGCTGTCGGTCAGCCGGTCATCCAGCCCCGCCGTCCAAACAGCCGCCTGGACAAGGTGCGCCATATGTTTCAGAAGGTAATGTAAAGATACATAATCGTCAAGACGGCAACAATCAGAAGTTATGGAGGGTAACAATGGAATATAGTAAGGAAGATTTAATGGAAGCAAAAAAGCAAATTTGGGGAGTGGGAGAGAACATGGGAACAGAGGAAAGTAAAAAAATCTGGGAGGAGAACGCACAATTTTGGGATAATGCAATGGGTGACGAATCTAATGAATTTCACAGAGAGGTAGTGCGTCCCAAAGTAACGGAACTTCTATCTCCTAATCCTGCGGATTACATTTTGGATATTGCGTGTGGCAATGGAAATTATTCTTCGTATCTTGCACAAAGAGGCGCTTCGGTTGTCGCTTTTGATTACAGCAAAAAAATGATAGAATTGGCTAAAAGACGGCAATCACAATATGCAAAACAAATTGAATTTTGTGTGGCGGATGCGACCGATAGAAAAAGTATATTAGAATTAAAAAGAAATCGAGCCTTTACGAAAGCAGTTTCTAATATGGCAATTATGGATATTACGGATATTGAACCACTTCTTATGGCTGTTTATGAACTGTTGCAGGAAAGCGGAATTTTTGTCTTTGCAACGCAACACCCTTGTTTTGTCACGTTGACTGAAAAATATATGACACCGCACAGTTACTATGATATAGCGATTGAAGGGCAACCGAAAGAGCAGATTTATTATCATCGTTCCATACAAGATATTTTTAACCTTTGTTTTAGAGCTGGATTTGTCATTGATGGATTTTATGAAGAATGTTTTAAAACCAACAAAGAAATTCCTATGGTAATGATAGTAAGGCTTAAGAAGGTAAAACGTGATAGCTTAAAATAAATTCAAGTTTGTCGGGTAAATAGCAAACCCAGCCGAGCCAGTCAACGGTCAAGATGAACGGCGCATATGCGCAGCCGTTGACAGCCCCGCCCGCCTTTGCTGGTAGGCAATCAAGGGGCGACAGCAAGAAGTGCCACCGCCCCGCACTATTATTCAGAAAGGGGAATTTCCATGACCGACCAGATAGCCTATCAAGAATATATCCAGCGCAGGTACAACGCCTTTTGCAAGACTGTTATCCGCTGTGCCGCCTTGGACAAGATTTTGAAGCTTAAACGGCAATGGGAACGGCAAGTTTCCCTTGACTATCTGATGAACGAGAAGTTTGTCCAGTTTGCCGCGTCGGAGCCGGACGAGGAATACCCATTTACCGTCTGCGGTCAGACCGTCCTGCTCTGCAACGCCGCCCTTGCCGACGCGATCTCTGTTTTGCCGGAGCAGACGCGGGAAGAAATCCTGCGCTATTACTTTCTGCGCCAGCCGCAGCGCGTGATCGGCGCGTGTATTGGCCGGTCACGCAGCACAGCGGGGCGGCATATCCAGCTTGCCTTGCAGCGGCTACGCGAAGAAATGGGGGTGAGCCGGTATGAGTAGACTTCTCCCCTATGAAACAATCCTCAAAGCCCGTGAGGGCGACCCAGAAGCCGTGAACGCTGTCCTGCTCCACTACGCCGGATATATCCGCTATTTCTCAAAAGTGAACGGGCAGGTCAACGCCGAGGTGGAGGACTATGTAAAGCAGCGGTTAATTGACTGTCAATTCAAGTTCCGGCTTGACGAACCACCGGACAAGTCATAAAAACTGAATACCAGCCGCCACCGACGCGGCCAGCGAAAGCAGTAAGTCTTGAAAAAGATTTACTGCTTTTTTTGTTGTCCGGCTCCGCTCCCGGCCATTTTGCCCCCTGCCGGTTGTAGTAGTAAGCGAGGAGGGAATTTTTCTGCCCTGGTGTTTGGCATTTGGAGCATTTACCCGTAGTAGAGGGCAAAGAGAAAGGATTTCTCCAACACCGGGTAGAAACCACTGCGTCCGGTGTCATTTTAGCGAAAGCGGGCAGGAATGCCCTTTACAGGATTAGTAGTAGCAGAAAAAGAGAAACAAACTTTTGTGGTTGCAGTTTTCCAAAAAAGTGGCGGACGGAAGTGAGAGAAAGTTTGCAGTCACGGAGAGCAAGTTTCTACCACGGTGCCAAAATCCGCAATTCTACAGTTTTGCCCCTCGCGGGAAACTTGTTGGGGAGTGCCTTCCCCAAACCCTGCTCATGCGCCCTTACGGGCGAGAAAGGAGGTCACACCATGCGAAAGAAATACAACACGCCCCACCGCAGCCGCGTTGTGAAAACCCGGCTGTCCGAAGATGAGTATGCCGACTTCACAGCGCGGCTTGCGCCCTATGGTATCAGCCAGTCCGAATTTCTCC
>UQFL01000003.1 GCA_900540305.1 uncultured Oscillospiraceae bacterium
CGAGATCAGCCTCGGTCTCGTGGGCTCGGAGATGTGTATAAGAGACAGGCATTTTATAGATAAAATAAGCGAAATGGGCTTTACATACTGGCAGGTTTTGCCGTTCAACCCGATTGACGGTGCAAACAGCCCGTACTGCTCGCCGAGCGCTTTTGCAGGGAATTATCTTTTCATAAACCCGAGAGGACTGCTCAAAGACGGACTTGTAAGCGAAGCAGATGTTGAAGAAAATATCTATCACGGCACTCCGTACACAGCCGATTATTCTTTTGCGGCTGAAAAAAGGCTTGAGCTGCTGAAAAAGGCTTTTTTGAATGTTGACAAAGCGCTTGCCGAAAAAATAAAACAGTTTGAAATTGAAAACCCGTGGCTTACCGACTATGCCGTTTATATGGCGGCAAAAGAAAAAAACGGCGGTCTGCCGTGGTGGAAATGGAGCAAAAACGAAGCAAAATATTTCTCCTGCATTGAAAATATTTATTCATATGAGGAAAGTGCGGCGTTTTGGAAATTTGTTCAGTACATATTTTTCACACAATGGTTTGAAATCAAAAAATACGCAAATGAAAAAGGTATTGCCGTTATAGGCGATATGCCCATTTATGTGGCGATGGACAGCGTTGATGTGTGGGCAGACCTTTCACTGTTTAAAATAGATAAAAAAACGCTGACGGCAAAGAAAGTTGCAGGCGTGCCGCCCGATTATTTCAGCGAGGACGGACAGCTTTGGGGCAACCCGATTTACGATTGGAAAGCTATGAAAAGTGACGGCTACCGTTGGTGGATTTCTCGCATTGAGCACGCTCTAAAAGTATACGATGTTGTTAGAATAGACCATTTCAGGGCGTTTGCAAGCTACTGGGAGGTTAACGCAGATTCCGACACCGCTAAAAACGGAGAGTGGAAAAAAGGCCCCGGAATGGACCTCTTTAACGAGGTATTTAAAGTAAAGAAAAACGCTCCCATAATTGCCGAGGACCTTGGAATTTTCGGCGAAGATGTTGTTGAACTGCTCAAAGACACGGGATTCCCCGGAATGAAAGTTGTTCAGTTTGGTTTTGACCCTGATTCCGATTCAAGCCATCTTCCTCATAACGCAGTTCAAAACAGCATAAACTATGTTGGCACACACGACAACAACACGCTTCTCGGCTGGCTTTGGGAAGCAAATGAAAGAGAGCGTCGTTTCGCCCTTGATTACTGCGGGTTTAAGGGCGACAACTGGGGCGAGGGCGGATACAGAAGTCCGTCTTGCCGCAGTATTATAGAGAGTGTTTGGAAAAGCGCTTCAAATGTGGCGATAATAGCCTTTCAGGATATGTGCGGTTTTGGCGCAGACGCAAGAATGAATATACCAGGCGTGCCCGAAAAGAACTGGCGTTTTCGCACCACCGCAGAAACGGTAGACAGCATAGACAGCGATTATTTCAGGCATATAAGCGCTTTATACCGCAGAATGTATCCCGTTTTTGAAAAGTGATAAAAAATTTAATTAAATATTGTCAACAAGAAAACTCCTGCATAGAATGATATGAAGTTAGCTTCAAATATTCTGAAAAGGAGTTTTTTTATGGCAAACAATCCCATTATTGACGCAGGCGACAAAAGAATTAAAGAAGCCGTTTGCATCGACACAAAAAGGATTTACGACAGCTGCGTTTCAAAGGATTGCCTCGAGGATTTAAGAGTTACATTTTTTTCAAGAAGCCAAAGGCTTATAGACGAGGCAGTTACGGTTAAATGCCGTGAGTGTGAGCTTGCGTGCGTATCAATAGATGTTGAAGAAGTTCCCTTCAACAGAGGATATTACGGCGTTGACATCACATTTTATTTCCGCCTTGAATTTGATACTTATTCAGCACCCTGCACCACTCCTGAAGTTGCGGTAGGCTATGCTCAGTTCACAAAGAAATGCATTCTTTACGGCTCAGACGGCAGAGTTAAGATTTTCACATCAAGCCCGTCCTACGACCTGAGCGACTGCCCCGAAGCACCGCAGTATTCAAATCCGACCTGCAAAGTTCAGGCTGTTGACCCCGTTATTCTTTCCTGCGATGTTGTAGACCTCTGCGACTGCTGTATTCCCCTTTGCACATCTTTCCCGCAGTGTGTTCTCAGAAATTCACAGGACACTGTTCCCAGCGCAGGCGCAGCTAAAGCAGTTCTTGTAACGCTCGGTCTTTTCAGCATTGTTCAGATGCAGAGAGATGTTCAGATTCTCATTCCCGCTTATGATTACTGCATTCCGCAGAGAGAATGCGAGTGCAACACTCAGAATCCTTGCGACACATTCCAGAACATCGACTTCCCCGTTGATGAGTTCTTCCCTCCCGAAAAGGAAAACAACTGTGGCTGCGGCTGTTGTGACAAGGAAGAAAAGTGCGACGACTGACCAATCATCAGCAATAATTCTGATTAAGGGCGAAAAAACGCCTGACAAAAAAAGCGCGGCTTCTTCGGAAGCTGCGCTTTCTTTTTGAATCATTAAAACAACAAACCGCCGTGCACAAAGCACAGCGGTTTTGCAATTTTTATCACTCTTTTTCAAGTTTTGCGAAATTAGCCATAAGCTTTTTGGTGCCTGCTTTATCAAAGGCGATTTCAAGCAGAACATCGTTGCCCATAGGCGTTGAGGAAAGAACAACTCCCGTTCCGAAAGTCTTGTGACGAACGGTATCTCCCACGGAGAAGTTTTGAGCCGAACCTGTTGATACCGCTCCGCCTACCTGACCGAATTTGCGTGCCGCAGAAGAATTCTGAGTATGAGCGGCAGTTGAAAATGAGCCTCTTGTATATGCTCCTCTCGGGGTAAACGGCTCAACAGTTACATCGTTTGTCACGCTTACGGGGATTTCTCTCAAAAAGCGTGACGCCATATTTCTGTTTGTTGTGCCGTAAAGCATACGGCGACGAGAGTTGAGAAGATAGAGTTTTTCCTTTGCTCTTGTAATTCCTACATAGGCAAGGCGGCGTTCCTCTTCCAAATCTTCATCGCTGTATACAGACTGATTGCCGGGGAATATTCCCTCTTCCATGCCTGGGATAAAGACAATAGGAAATTCAAGACCCTTTGCCGAATGAAGAGTCATAAGCACAACGGCGTCTTCGTCCTCGTTATAAGAATCAATATCGGACACAAGCGCAACATCCTCAAGGAATGCGGAGAGGTCGAACTCCTCGTCCTCTTCCTGATATTTAATAAACATTGATGAAAGTTCGTTTATGTTGTTTTTTCTGTCCTCAGCAGTTTCGGGGTCTTCGTCAAGATAATCAAAATACTTTGTTTCGTTCAGAATTTCCTGCAAAAGGTCTGAAAGCTTCATTCCGTTTTCAAGGCAATGCTGAAAATGAGTTATCATAGCTGTAAACGCTTTGAGCTTCTGCGCAGAACGCAGAGTTTTCTGAAATTCATCGCTCTTTTCGCACACCTCAAAAGCGGAAATTCCGAGACCTGTTGCTATTTCAAGCACATTTGCGAACATCGTTTCGCCTATCCCCCTCTTGGGAACATTAATAATTCTCTGAAGTCTTACATTATCAGACGGGTTATTGATTACGGCAAAATACGAAATAATATCCTTAATTTCCTTGCGGTCAAAGAATCTGTTTCCGCCTATTACCTTATGCGGAATACCGCTCTTTGCAAGCGTAATTTCTATGTTTCGTGACTGCGCATTCATACGGTAGAGAATTGCGTGGTCGCTCATTTTTCTGCCGTTTTTAACATTTTTTAGAATTTCCTGAGCTATGTATGAGGACTCCTCCGCCTCATCTTCAAGCGTGTTGAAAATGATTTTATCGCCTGCGCCCGCACTTGTCCAAAGGTTTTTGCCCTTGCGGTTTTTATTGTTTGAAATAACAGAGTTTGCGGCATCAAGAATGTTCTGAGTTGAGCGGTAATTCTGCTCAAGTCTTATAACCTGCGCATTTTTATACTGATTTTCAAATGAAAGAATGTTCTCTATAGTAGCGCCTCTGAAACGATAAATACTCTGGTCGTCATCACCCACTACGCAGATGTTTTCATAACCGCCTGCAAGCAGGGAAACAAGCACATACTGAGCGTGGGAAGTATCCTGATACTCGTCCACCATAACATATTTAAACTGCTTTTGATAAAGCTCTCTGACATCATCATTCTCACGAAGGAGTTTTACGGTATTGAATATAATATCGTCAAAATCCATTGCGTCGGATTTGAGCAATTCTTTCTGATAAAGCTCGTAACAATCGGCAATTTTAGCCTTTCTGAAATCATTTTGAGCAAAAGTTTTATATTCTTCCCAACCGATAAGGCTGTCCTTTGCGCCGCTGATTGCAGACAGGATTGATTTGTGATGAATGATTTTATCAGTTAAACCGAGCGACTTTTGGCAGTGTTTCATAACACGCTTTTGGTCGTCCGTATCATAAATTGTAAAATGGCCGCTGTAACCTATTCTGTCGCCAAAGCGTCTTAAAATTCTTGCACAGCAGGAATGGAAAGTATGCGCCCATATATCATTTGCCTCAGGGCCTATTGTTCTCACAAGTCTTTCTCTGATTTCGCCTGCGGCTTTGTTTGTAAAGGTTATTGCAAGCACCTGCCACGGCTGTGCAAGCCCCTCGCTAATAATATGCTGAACACGGTTTACAAGCACGGTTGTTTTGCCTGAGCCTGCTCCTGCAAGGATGAGAAGCGGACCCTCTGTACAGTCAACAGCCTTTTGCTGCATTTCATTTAACGCCATAAAACACCTCGTAATAAAAATACAAAAATTTAAATTTGAGCAGAAAAAAGGGCGCGTTTGCGCCCTTTTGAAATTTTATTGATTGCCGAAAATAATTCGGATAAATTTTTGACTTGAACTGAACAAGCCATATTATTTGCCGAGGAGTGTAAGAAGAACACCTGCGGCAACTGCTGAGCCGATAACGCCTGATACATTCGGACCCATAGCGTGCATAAGAAGGAAGTTGGTCGGATTTTCTCTCTGACCCTCTTTCTGGCTAACACGGGCAGCCATAGGAACAGCGGATACACCTGCTGAGCCGATGAGCGGATTAACTTTGCCCTTGGTAAGAATATACATAAGTTTACCAAAGAGAACACCGCCTGCTGTGCCAACTGAGAAAGCAACAAGACCGAGAATGATAATGAATACAGATTCCCACTTAAGGAAGCTCTGTGCGCTTGTTGTTGCACCAACAGAAAGACCGAGCATAATTGTAATGATGTTCATAAGCTCGTTTTGTGCAGCCTTTGCAATACGCTCTGTTCTGCCGCTCTCCTTAAGAAGGTTACCGAACATAAGCATACCAACAAGTGAAGCAGCATCTGGAAGAAGAAGTGAAACGATTACTGTTACCATGATGGGGAACAGAATTTTTTCAAGCTTTGAAACGGGACGAAGATTGCCCATTACAACGCTTCTTTCCTTTTTAGTTGTAAGAGCACGCATAATAGGCGGCTGAATAACGGGAACAAGCGCCATATACGAGTACGCCGCTACGGCGATAGTACCTAGCAAATGCGGCGCTAACTGTGAAGTTACGAAAATAGCGGTAGGACCGTCCGCGCCGCCGATGATAGCGATTGAACCTGCCTCCTGAGGAGTGAACTTGAGAAGAACAGCGCCGACATAGGTAAAGAAAATACCAAGCTGTGCAGCAGCACCGAGAATAAAGCTTGACGGGTTTGCGATAAGGGGTGAAAAGTCTGTCATAGCGCCGATTCCAAGGAAGATAAGCGGCGGATAAACACCTGCTTTTACACCGAAATAAAGGAAGTCAAGCAAACCTGGAGTACATACAGCGCCCGTAACAGGGTCTGTCATTCTGCCTGCAACAAGGTCTATAAATCCCTGCAAATCGTGATACTGAACCGCAAGATTTGCGCCCGGAATATTTGCAAGAAGCATACCGAATGCAATGGGAATCATAAGAAGCGGCTCAAAGCCTTTTTTGATACCGAGATACAGTAAAAAGAATGATACACAAATCATTATGAGATTGAGGTAACCGCCGTCTGCCGTAAAGAAATAAGCGTAGCCGCTGTCCCTCAATATATCGACAATAGCGCCCCAAACGCCTTGTAAAATTTCCACAATAAAGTCCTCCGTAAATACTAAATAATCAGAATGGTCTTACATTATCTGCAATAGCAGCTGAAGCCCACGGATTTCTTGAACGAACATTTTTAACTCTGATTGAACGAACGGTAAAGTTTGAATTGCCCTCGCTTGCCGTGATTGCCGCTGTAATTGCAGCAACAATTTCACCGCTTATACCGTTTTGAACAACGGGAGCGGGAGCTGCAGCAGGAGCAGCCTTGGGAGCCGGAGCCGGTGCGGGTGCAGCAGCCTTTTCTGCCTTAGCAGATTTTTTGCCGTGCTTAGCCGCATTTTCTGTTTTTGATACAGTTAAACCGAAAATTTTGAAAATGAAAATCAATAATATAAGCACAGCCATTACTATGCCGATGCCTGCAATAACAACCGTTGAAGTCAGAGTCCAGTCAACATAAGACTCTGCGGTAATGGGAGCTATTCCCTTAAGAATATCAAACATATTTTTCCTCCGTTACATTAAAATAATCGAAATTAGTAGTATTATAAAACAGTTGACCTTTATTTTCAACCGTAAATCTCAAAATTTATACATATTGTCAAAATTTTATCATAGAGCGCTAAATTTTATATAACTATTGATTTATTTTCAAAATCGTTTATAATATTATTAGCTATTTAATCAAAAAAACACAAACTGTTTACGAAAGGCATTCTTATGAAAAAGGAAACACTTATAATTGCAATTCTTGTTGCGCTTATAATTCTTTGGATAACCGAAACAATCGGAATGAAAAAAACATCAAGGCTTCTCAGCGGTGCAATTGACATCGGTTTTTCTCTTTTAAGATAGTTTTAAATTATAAATATTTTAATATAATTCCGCCTTACATACGGAATATTGCGCTTTGTATTAACAAAGACCCGAAAGTTTTTGCTTTCGGGTCTTTTTATTTTTATTATTGCTCTTCCAAAGACGCTATTACTCCCAGCACATTTTTATCAGATTCGAAAAATTTGCTGGAATTGAATTCAAACGGAATTTCCAAAATATCATCATTACTCATAGCGTAATTATAATAATTAACTCTCTGTTCGGGAGTCATTGCTTTGATTTTTTCTTTTTCTTCTTCGCTTATTTCATCGGAATACAAAGCAAAACTTATATAGCCCTTCGTATCAGGAACATTCACATCGTCATATCCCATTAGATAAGAAAAACTTTGAGTGTAGAGAAGTTCTTCGTCCGACTCTGCAAGTCTGTCCTGCATAAGCGCCTGCAAAACATCATCCCATTTATCCTCAGGAATATTGATAATATTTGCTGAATCAGATGTGTATGTGTCACCGTTATAATCTTCATAATATGAATACTCTTCATACTGAATAAAAGCTATATCATCACCATAGTTAAAAGGCTCAAGCTGACTGAGAGTCTCTTCACTTCTGATAAGATTAATATATTCCTGCATTACGCAATCAGCGTTGGCGTCATAACTTCTTTTAACAGTTGAGCCGTCTTTCAAATGATATACAAGCGTGCATAAGCAAACATTCATTTCTGAAGAAGTTTCAAAAATACCGTTTACGGCTGTGGACTGAATTATTGTGTTTTGCGAAACCATTTTCTTATGAAAATCAAGAATTTTATCTATATTCTGCGCATCCTTAAACTCAATAACAGTCGGTTCCTCTGCATATAATGAGCTGTCTAAAAGGCTGTAAAAGTCCATATAATAATAACTATATTCATTGCAAATATACTCAACGCTTTCAACTTCATCTTTTTCAGGCACATATGAAATATAGCCGTCATATGAAGGGATGAATACTGATGCGAAAAACAAAAGAGAAACTGCGCTGACTGCCCCGAATGTTATGGTGCTTTTTTTAGTGAATGCCTTTTTATAAAAAACGGCATTGTATATTATCATAAATACAAAAGCAACCATAAGCCCTACTACGGCATTTTTAATAAAACTGCCGTAAAATGCAGGGAGCATAAAGCCAGAAAGTATAAACACGGCAAGCACAATGCACGGAAAAACATCGCCTGCAAGACTTACCTGTGCACACTCCGCTTTTCTTTTCTTGAAAACAACAGTTCCTGCAATATAAAGAATAACGAGTTCAACAATTGCAAGAATAACTGAAGAATAATCGCCCGTTACAGTCTGTGAATAATTATAGAGAGGAGAAACAACGGGCGGCTGCGCGCTGTTTATTCTGATTCCCCAGATATTTCCTATTTTCTCAGCCGCACCGACTGCCGCAACAGCAGTTGAAACAAGCGCAATAAACGCAAGAAGAAAATACTGAATTTTTTTACCCGACGCAACAGCGCAAAGCGTAAACACCGCAAAAATGGCTAAAGATGAGCAAATGATAACAGCAAGCTGATTAAAAAACAAACTGCTGTTAATTACAAAATTAATATTTTCTGAGCCCGGGGCTTTAGATACAAAATAATATAACAGAAGCGGCACAGCCAAAATCACAACTGTTGAAATTGAGCCGAATATGAAGTTGGCATTGAAAATATCCATTCTGCTGACAGGGCGTGCAAAATAATAATCGCTTGCCTGTTTGCTGAATATTTCCGAATACATTCTTAATACCGCAATCAAATTATAAAGCGCTACGCCGAAAAACATGAAAACAGATAAGAGGAGAACAGACGATGTTAAATCAATGTCTCCCTGATCTTGCACATATGTAATATCATTTACAATATATGTATAAAGGCAAGCTATAAGAGCAATTACAAATGCCGCAGCCGCACCTGGAAAATGGCGTTTTGCGGTTTCGGCAAGCTGTATTCCCAATTTGCTTTTAGGCTTATATGAAGAATTTGTTGATGTCATAACCGACCGCCTCCATTTCACTGATAAATAATTCCTCCAGCGTGAGCGGCAGGGATTCATAGAACACGGGATTTTTAGAATTAATAACCGCTTCAATTTCTTCCCCTCTGCCCTTGACGGTCAGCTGGACAATTTTTCCCTGGCGGCTTTCTTTAACTATATTGAGTTCATTTCGTATACTGTTCAAGTCATCGTCATCCATAACAAACTGAACTTTGTAAACTCCGACAGATTCGCCGTCAATATCCTTTTCAAGCAGAATGCCGCCTCTGTGAAGTAAACCTATATGGTCGCAAAAGCCCTCAAGTTCACGCAGATTGTGGCTTGCGATAACTATTGTGGCATTCATTTCAGATACATATTCTATAAGTATTTTTTTAACGAGTTCTCTTATAACGGGGTCAAGTCCGTCAAATATTTCGTCAAACATTATAAATGCAGGATTATGAGAAAGCTCAAGAATTATAGCCGTTTGCCTTTGCATACCCTTACTCATTGTTGAAATTTTCTGATTAGGGTCGATAGGAAAAACAGACGAGAGAGAACAATAACGCTCTACGCTCCACTGAGGATATACCTTGGCGTAATGCGCCGCCATTGTATTCATTGAACTTCCGGGAAGAAAATACGGAAAATCGGATACAAAAGCTGTCTGTTCTTTTATTTTCACATTTTCAAACGGTTCTTCACCGTTCATCAGCACCTGTCCGCCGTCAGGCTGATACACGCCTGCAAGCACCCTTAAAAGCGTGCTTTTTCCCGCGCCGTTTGAACCTACAAGTCCGAAAACAGAACCGTCGGAAATATTAAAGGATATTCCGTCGAGCGCATTGAGCTCTCCGAAACGCTTAGTAAGCTGTTTAATCTCTATCATTTGAGGCCTCCCAAACGGTGTTTACAGTGCTTATAACATCTTCTTTTTCGATGCCGAAATTTTTGACCTCCTGAAGCGTGGCTTCAAGTTTTTTTGTCACCGCATCATGAATACCCGTTAAATCCGTTGCGCTTACAAAAGCGCCTTTACCGGCTACGGTATAAATAATGCCCCTCATTTCAAGCTCTTTATAGGCTTTTGAAACAGTGTTTGGATTTATACCCAACTCACAGGCTAAAGCCCTCACGGAAGGGAGAGGGCTGTCTTTTTCATATATACCTAAATTGATATATTTTATTATTGTTTTTTCAAGTTGAAGATAAATTGGTTCTCTGCTTCTGACATCTAATGAAAACATCAATACACCTACTATTCGTTATGGATTGCTTTTAGCGCACTTACCTTAACTGCGCGGCTTGCAGGAGAAGCACCTGAAATAATGCCTATCAGCGTTGCAAAGCCCACACCTAAAAGGGCAAGCCACAGCGGAACAGATGAAACTGTTACTTGGAGTTCCTCAGCCGCACCCATGTTGGATACAACCATTGTGGCTACAAAGTTTGCTAACAAAGAAACAACCCAGCTTATTATAACACCAATTGCGCCTCCAAGGAAGCCTATAATTCCCGCTTCGTACAAAAAAAGTGCTTTTATGTCCGAAATACTGCATCCTATAACCTTCATAACGCCTATTTCTTTTGTACGCTCGTATACTGCCATAACCATTGTATTGCTGATACCGAAAGCCGCAACGAACATGGAAACAGCACCAATTGCACCGAGAACAAGCTGAACAACCATCATTATCTTCTTAGTATATTCAAGGCTGTCCTGGTCTGAATAGCTTTGAAGTCCAACGGCGGTGAGTTTTTCCTGCACAGCTTTTATATTATTTATATCATCCACATAAACATAAATTTCAGAATAATCAGTGCTTATCTTCTGACCTTTATTGAGTTTGTTGTATTCGTTAATATATTTTTTTGCCGTGTCAATATCAATAAACGCCGAGTTTGAAACATCAATACCTGCCGCCGATTCGCTTTTTACGATTCCGCCCACTCTGAGTTTCTGGCTGTTCGTACTCGTTGCAGGCGCCTGATTTTCAGTATTGTTTACAACTGTGTTGATATAAAATGAATCTTTCATCAAATCAATTTCACAGTCCTGAATTTCATTGTTTTGGCCGATTTTATATTTAACGGAATTTCCCTGTCTGTCTACAAAAGCAATATTTGCTCTGTCGCCAAAGTATATTGTGTTATTTTTTGATGTGATTTGGGAATCTCCGTCAACAACCTTTATGCCAAGCTGTTCAAATTTATCAAAATCTACGCCTGTTACTTTGTAGCCTGAAAAGGAATACTGACCTCTTGTTATTTTTACATTCTGAGAGATATTGTATATGGGCACAACAGCTTTAACATGATTTAATTTTGAGATATATTCAACTGCGTTGTCATCAAGCGGTGGGGGTGTTTGCCCCTCATCTTTTACTGTATCATCAACCGGGATCATACTCTGCATAACGGTAATCTGATTTGCAGACGATGTGCTGAACTGCGAAGTTACCATATTGTTTATACCAACGCCGATTGAAACCATGATAACAATTGCACAGGTGCCGATAACAACGCCGATAACTGTTAATTTTGTTCTTGATTTCCTGTTTTTAAGGTTTTCAAGAGCCATGAAAAATATATCAGATTTCTTCATCGAATTCATCACTGCCCTTTCGTGATTTTTTCTTTTTGGAAACCTTAACGGCAACCGGAATAGCCACTGCCGCAATAACAACCACAACAACGGCGATTATAATAACTGCTGTATAATTCATTCCGCCGTTTTCAGTCTCATCCTGCTGTGTTTCCAAAGCCTCTGCGTAAGGGTCAAATTTTTCTTCAACAGTAACATTAAACTGTGTTTCAACAGTTTTTCTCTCAAAGTTTTCACTGTCATATTCAAGCACAAGTTTAAGCTGTTTTGCGCCGATTTCCTTGAATGTTACAGGCAGTGTGTAGTTACTTGAAAACTGCTCGCCTGCTTCTATATTGCCTACATAAGCGCTTGAAAGGAGCGTGCCTGCCTCGTCATAAAGTTTTACAGACGCAGTTGCTACTCTTGTACGGCCGCTGTTGATTACTGTAAATGCGCAGTCTGTTTCCTGGTCTACTGTAACGCTCTTTTCGGAGAGGTCTATAAGTCCGAACTCAACTCTGTCAGGCTGAACAACAGGTATGCTCATTGAAAGGTCGGCAGACTGTGAAACCCTCTGTCCGTTTTCGTAATATTCATAAGTAACCGTTGCGGTTATGGGATAAATGCCCGATGATTCGGCATTTGCGCAAAGGAAATTTTTGCTGATTGTAGTTGTCTTTCCTGCTGAAATAGTATCAACTACAACTGTATCAGTACCCTCTGCCACAACAAAAGCTTCGCCGCCCGAGAGTTTTACGATAACATTTTGAACTGCTGTTGTTTTTGATGTGTTTTTAATATTGAATTTAAGTTCAAAATTTTTCTGTGCCTCAATATTATCGCCCGAATATGAAAAATCGGATACTATAAGCTGAGGAGTGAGCGGCTGTGCCTGTGCCTGAGTGTTGTCACCGCCCGAAACTTTTACAGTATAATTAAATTCGGTACTTGCTGACACCTTTTCAGAATCATCAAAGTATTCATAAGTTGCAGAAACTGTTATAGGATAAACGCCGCTTTCAGCCGCATTGCAGTAAAAGCTTTTTGAAAAATTGTTTGAAGAATTTTTAGATATAGTGTCGGCATAAATAGTGTCTGAATCATTATTTACTGAGAACACTTCACCGCCCGCAAGACGGATGTTTACATTTCTTATATCTATCGTCTTGCTTGTGTTTTTAAGAGTGAATTTAAGTGTAAATGTTTCACCTGCAGAAACACTGCTTTTGCTTACTGAATACCCCGATGATATAAGCGACGGACTTAACGACTGTGAACCGCCCTCTGCCGCAAAAGCAGGAATTTGAATTGATAATATAAGTAATATAGCCAAAACTGCGGCTAAAAAATTCTTTTTGCTTTTCATAATTGTACCTTTCCCCCGCTGTTTTTCATTTCGCCCCGTGCGGGTAAGGGGCATTATTCTTATAATAGTTAATTTGTTATATCTGTTATTTCGCCGTCCATCATTCTTATAACGCAATCGGCATACTTTGCAACGCTTTCATCGTGAGTAACAAGCACCATTGTTTGATGATTTTCGTGCACAAGTTCTTTTATGAGATTCATAACCTGAGCTGTTGTTTTACTGTCAAGATTACCCGTGGGCTCATCCGCAAAAATAATTCTTGGATTTGACACGAACGCCCTTGCAATGCCAACTCTTTGCTGCTGTCCGCCGCTCATTTCGGCAGGTTTATGGTTCTTTCTGTTTTCAAGACCTACAAGCCTTAACATTTCAAGCGCCCGTTCTTCCCTTTCTTTCTTATCAACGCCCCTGAACATAAGCGGCATTGCCACATTTTCAAGCGCCGTCATTGACGGGATAAGATTGTAGGACTGAAAAACAAAGCCCGTGTATTTCTGTCTGAACGCAACAAGCTGTTTTTCATTCATTTCATCTATTCTGTGGCCGCCTATGATAATTTTTCCGCCGCTCGGTTTATCAAGCCCGGCAAGCATATTGAGCAGCGTGGACTTACCTGAGCCGGAAGTGCCTAAAACGGCACAAATATCACCCTTTTTAATTGAAAGATTTACGCCGTTAAGCGCATAGACTTTATCGGAGCCCAAAACAAATATTTTTTTAAGGTCTTCAGTTTGAATAAGAGCTTCATTCGTCTGCAATTTCATCCCTCCTTGTTGTATTTACTGTACTACAACACATAATACACTTCACACCATATTAATACCATATCAGTTGAAAAAAGTCAACATTTTTTCAAATTTTGTTTATAAATCACAAAAAGACAGCAATTCGACTGTGCAAATAGCCGAATGCTGCCTTTTATAGTGTATTAATTACTTTTAATTAAATAAGAGGAAGACAAATTTTAACCGCCTTAGGTTCAACCTTGAAAACAACTTCTGAATAGTCGAAGTTTTCGCCGTCACAGTTTCCTAAAAGACCTGATCCGTCAACAGACCAAATTCTGCCGCCCGTAAGATAGCCCATATGTATATACGGAGAAACCTCGGGAGTAGCCGTGCCCGCGCTGTATTTTGGAATAAGCGGTAATGCTTTAGCCACATTTATGGCATCTACGATACAATAATCCAAAAGTCCGTCATCGAGTTTGGAATTGGGAGCAGGACAAAAACCGCCGCCGTAATAGCTTGCGTTGCAGATTGCAAAAAGTGTGTAATCGGCAGGCTGAGCAGTCCATTTATATGGTCTGCCTGCATCGTCTAAGCAGTCAATCTCATAATTAATCTGATAATGCATTGACTGCAATATAGACGGAACAACGGCAATATTATAAGCCTGCTTGCCGAGGAATTTAACCTTTCCTGCAATTTTTCTGCCTATCGTTTCAACCTTTGTATCGAGACCGAAACTCATTACATTTATACATTTTTCACCGTTGTAATCAATAAGGTCTATGGGCATCAGCTTATATTTCGGTTTTCCGTTGTGAAGCCCGAACGCCTTAACAACATTAAGAGAATCTATTTTTTTAGTTCCGTAAATCTTTTTAGCAAAATCATTTCCCGTGCCAAGCGGAAGAATCATAAGCGGCGTATCAGTATGCGCTATTCCGTTTGCGATTTCGTGCACAGTGCCGTCACCGCCGCAGGATACGATAACACAGTCTTCGCCATACTCTGCGGCATACTTTGTAGCAAGTTCCTTGGCGTGACCTCTGTATTTCGTTTCCTCAATAATCATTTCATCATCTACAAGACGAAAAGATGACTGAACCTGGCGAAACAGCATCTGCCTGTTTTTATTTCCCGCTATCGGATTTTCAATAAATACATACTTCATTTCATCTATCTCTCTTCACTGCAAAATCAGATTACTCTTGTGCCGCCAACAGGACGGATAATAAGCACATGGCAGTTGCCCTCGCCGAAAATGCTCTCCATTGCCTTTTTATAATCTGCAAGGAGTTCATTCGGAACAAATGCCTGAATAGTGCCTGCAAAACCGCCGCCGTGAACACGGTAAGCACCCTTGCCCTTAAGCATATCCTCTGTTACGCAAAGCGCAAGGGAAAGTTTCTGCTCTGTGGGATTCTTGGGAGTATATACATTCTGATTATACATATAAGAGGAATAGCCGCTCTCTGTAATAATATCCTTAAATGTTTCAAAATTGCCTGTTTCAAGCGCTGAAACAGCGTTTTCAACTCTCATATTTTCCTTATAAAAATGGAACGCTCTGAGAATAGCTCTGTCGTTAACTTTATTTACAATAGACGGAAGCGCCTTTTTGAAATCAGCAAAATCAATTTCACGAAGCACTTTCTTTCCGAGCGCCTCTGCAACACTTTCCATTTCACCCCTTACAGCGGCATAATCGTCTGTAAGGTCGCTGTGGTTTCCGCCCGTATCAACAATGCAAAGAGAATGGCCGCTCTTTGAGAAATCAAAATCAACTTTTTTGATTTTCGGGTTTTCTGTTGATTCAAAATCAATAGTTACAAAAGTACCTACTGAAGACGCCATCTGGTCAAGAAGTCCGCACGGCTTGCCGAAGAAAACATTTTCAGCATACTGCGCAACCTTTGCAATATCAACTGCGCCGATAACGCCGTCATTGTAAAGATAAGAAACAGTTGTGCCGAGAAGCACCTCAAAAGCTGCGGAAGATGAAAGTCCGCTGCCGCCCATAACATCTGATGTTGTTACGGCGTCAAAGCCGCCTACTTTAAATCCCATTCCCTGAATTTTTGCAACAACGCCGCGAACCATTGCAGTTGAATGACCGAATTCGTTTTCATCGGGAAGAAGCTCTGAAATATCAACAACATTCATTGCGTGGCCTGATGACTTAACACGAACTGTATTGTCATCATTTTTAGCGCAAACTGCAATAGCATCAAGATTTATAGACGCAGCAAGCACCTTGCCGTTATTGTGGTCAGTATGGTTGCCGCAAACCTCTGTTCTGCCGGGGGCGGAGGTTACGATAACATCTCTGTCCTCGCCGAAAAGAGAAATAAATTCCTCAACAAGTTTTATGTAACGCGGTTTCTGCGCTTCAACCGCCTCGTCAGTTACATAAACTGCCTTCAATTTTTCGTCCGCTCTGCCTGAGGCAATCTCATTAATAAGTTCCTGTGGCTTCATAATTTTCTCCAATCCGTTCATTTAAGAACTATTTTATAAAACAATTTTATATTTTTCTTTTTGTGAATAAATCAGAAGAGTCTGATTCATCTGGCGTGATTTAATGCCGTAAAAGACATTGAAAACAAGGCTTGTTATGCCCGTAAACAAAACTATGATAAGCGCAAGTATAATAAATTCCCTTGAAAACGGGTTATAAAGTTCAGCGCCTATTCGTGTGTAAATAAATATTCTTGGGAAAAATCCGAGAACACTCAGACACACATAGTAAACAAAATCATAACGCATTGAGCCGTAAAGCTTTGACACCATTCCAAGCGGAATTGTGGGCACAAATCTTGATATGGCTAGAATGTACGGATTTCCCGAGCCTTTAAACTGCACCCAGTTTTTCAAAAATTTGGCACGCTTGATATTTAAAATCATCATTGCCCAGCCGCCGCCCATAAAGCGTCCCTCAGTATATTTTATAACAAAATACATTATAGAGCAAGCCACATTTATAACAAGCGCCGTTTGAAGTGAAAAAACCATACCCGCAATAACGCACAATACGCTTGTGGGGAGCGGAAGCTGGCATTTTGCAAACCACAGAGCAAAAACGCATATCAAAATTTCTATATGCGTATCAAGCCCCGCCACCGCTTTTTCAACATTTGAAAGCCAGTTTATTATAGCGTCAAACCTAACTTCAAGGCTTGCCTGATTATAAAGGCATATGCTTAAAAATATTACGCAGGTAAGCGTTACAAGCACAATGACTGTTGATATTAAATTTGTTTGATGCCGTTTGCTTTTTCGCAAGGGAGCACCCCCTGAAATTAATACTCGTGATAGTTTCCGAGGAAGTTGAAATCGGGCAGTTCGGAAGAAAGAGCGCACATAAGGTCAAGCGTTTTTTCATCTCTTATATTGCCCAAAAGGTCTGTGTAAAAATAATAGCTGAAATCGCCGTTTTCCATAGGTCTTGACTCAAGCTTTGTAAGGTTGAGCCCCGCCATTGAAAATCTGCCGAGCACTCTGTAAAGCGAGCCCGTTGTATGGGGAAGTGAGAAAATGAGCGAAATTTTATCAGCGTTTTTCTCTATAATCAGCTTTTTAGAAATTACAATAAATCTTGTTCTGTTATTACTGATATTCTGAATATTTGCTTTTATTATCTTTAAGCCGTATTTTTTTGCGGCGTCCGCAGAACAGATTACGCCCACATCTTTTCTGTCGCTGTCCGCAACAAACTTTGCCGCCGCTGCGGTATTTGTATAGTTTACGCCTGTGAAATCGAAATTTTTCAGAAATTCGGAGCACTGTGAAAGCGCCTGAGGATGGCTGTAAACATCATTTATATCTTCATAATTAGTATTATCTTTTGCGCAAAGGCAATGATTTACCTCAAGCGAATATGAGCCGACAACATAAAATCTGTATTTTATAATAAGGTCGTACGCCTCGTGAACAGAGCCAGCCGTTGAATTTTCAACGGGAATAACGCCGAACGGCGCCTCGCCCTTATTTACCGCCTCAAAAACATCCTCAAACATTTTATAATGCTTTATCTCTGCGTCACTAAACAGAGAAAGCGCTGTTTTATCAGCATAGCTTCCCTCTATTCCTGCGCAGGCAACAGTTGTTTTTTCTTTGAACACACTGCCGTCGGCAACTGATTTTTCAACAAGCTCACGAAGTTCTTTTCCGCCGCCGATTATCTTGTGCTGAAGCGCTCTTGAAGCATCCATTGTAGCGGCAAATACTGTTGCGATAGTGTCACCCTGCTCGCCGCATTTTTCCTGAACATCCTGAAGTATTTCCTTTTCCCTCTGCTCATTTAAAACGGGGATACCGTTTTTCACCTTATATTCTGCAACCTGCCTTGAAAGGTCCATTCTTTTGAGGAGCAGGGGTATAAGGCTGTCGTCTATCTCGTCTATCTCTTTTCTTAAATCAAGTAAATCCATTTATACATATATCCTTTTTACATCATCAAATCAAGCAGTGCAAGCGCTGTGACCGCTTCAACAACAGGTACTGCACGGGGCACAATGCAAGGGTCGTGTCTGCCCTGCACAACAAGGGTTTCATTTTCCATAGTTTCAAGATTTACACTGCTTTGCGCCGTGCCGATTGAAGCCGTGGGCTTTACGGCAACGGAGAAAACTATCGGTGCGCCCGAGGTCATACCGCCGAGCACTCCGCCGTTATTATTTGATTTCAGGGCAACTTTTCCATCCTTAATCTCATAAGCGTCATTAGCCTGACTGCCGAGCATATCGGCAAAGCCGAATCCTGCGCCGAACTGAACGCCCTTAACTGCGGGAATTGCGAAAAGCGCATATGAAAGTTTGCCCTCAACCGTTGAGAAGATATTTGAGCCTACTCCAACGGGCAAGCCGACTGCCGCACACTCGATAATTCCGCCGACAGAATCTGCTTTAAGGCGGGCATTTTCAATAACTGCACGCATTTCTATTTCCTTTTCCGTGCTGATAGTTGAAAAATAATCTGCGGACAGTTCCTCAAGCTGTTCGGCAGAAATATTATTTTTATCAAACGGAGTGTCGCACACCTCGCCGATTTTAAGAATGTGAGCGCCGATTGTAACACCCTTTTTCTTTAAAATCTGCTTTGCTACTGCGCCTGCGAAAACTATGGGCGCTGTAAGTCTGCCGCTGAAATGGCCGCCGCCCCTTATATCGTTGTTTCCGCCGTATTTTACATATGCCGGGTAATCACTGTGGCCCGGTCTAGGCACAAGCGCAACATTTTCATAGTCTGCGCTTTTAGTATTTGTATTTTGAATAATCATTGCAAGGGGTGCGCCCGTTGTTACTCCTTTGAGAACGCCGCTTAAAATATGCGGCTCGTCAGCCTCCTTGCGTGAAGTTGTGCTTCTGTCCCTGCCGGGGGCACGCCTTTTCATATCCTTTGAAATCTCATCCATATCAAGCTCAATGCCTGCAGGCAAGCCGTCTATAACACAGCCTATTGCCTCGCCGTGGCTTTCGCCGAAAACGGATATTTTTATTTTATCACCCATTACAGAGGACATTTGCTTTACCTCCAAGTCTGTTGTAATCTTCAAAAAACGCAGGGTATGATTTATTTATACTCTCAGCGTCCGTAATAACCGTTTTACCGTTTGCGAAAAGCGCCGCAACGGAAAACGCCATAACTATTCTGTGGTCATTATATCCGAGAAGCTCTGCGCCCCTTAATTCATCGGGCGGAGTGATAATCATTCCGTCCTGCATAACGGTAACGCCTGCTCCCATTTTTTCAAGATTTGAAGCTACAGCCTCAATCCTATCACATTCCTTATAGTGGAGCCTTTCTGCCCCTTTGATAACCGTTTTGCCCTTTACAAACGCCGCAGTAACTGCGATTGCAGGCACCATATCGGGAATATCCGTGCAGTCTATCTCTATTCCGCAGAGGTCGCCTTTTCTGCATCTTACGCTGTTATCCGCAACGGTTATCTCAGCACCGAAACGGCGCATAACATCAACAACGGCTTTATCGCCCTGTGTGGAATTCATATCAAGCCCTGTTATCGTGACATCGCCGCCGACAGCCGCCGCACTCATAAAAAATGCCGCCTGACTCCAGTCGCCCTCAACGGTGTAATCAAGAGTTTTAAATTTCTGATTACCTTTAATAAAATAGCCGTTTTCCGTCTCTTTTATATCTACGCCGTAATCGGCAAGGACTTTAACCGTCATATCAACATAAGGCTTTGATTCAAGCTTTGTAAGAAGGCGGATTTCGGAATCGCCGTCAAGTATCGGGAGAGAAAGAAGAAGCCCCGTGATATACTGCGAGCTTACATCGCCCCTGATTTCATAAACGCCGCTTTCAAGCTTTCCGCTTATTTTGAGCGGAAGTCCGCCGCCGCTTTCGCAGGAAACACCGTGCTTTGGCAAAAGTTCTAAATATTCGCCGAGCGGTCTTTCGGGAAGTCTGCCCGAACCCACAAAGGTTACGCTTTTTCCGAGCGCCGCCGCAAGGGGAATTGCAAAGCGCAGAGTTGAGCCGCTTTCAATGCAGTCAAGCATTTCCTCGCCGTTCCTAAGAGCATTAAGCACACTGAGCGTTGCTTTCATATCCTTAGAATCTATAATCGGATTAACAGTTCCGCCGCCTGCAAGAAACGAGCAGATAAGCGCCCTGTGCGCCGCCGATTTGCTCGGGGGCACGGCAACACTGCCGCACAGTTTTGAGTTTTCTAAAACCGCTGTTTTCATAAATTATCCTTTGCCGCAAAAGTTATTTCAAGCACCCGAACATTTCGGAAATTTCCGAAAACTGAGTGGGTCTTATAAAGCTTTCCCCTATTTCGGAAAGCATAATGAGTTTTACGCCCTTGCCCGTTCTTTTTTTATCGAACGCCATCTGGGCAACTATATCGTCAACATTATTTTCATCGTCTGTTTTAAGACCGTATTTTTTCAACACAGCGGCAATTCTGTCTGCCGTGCCTGCCTTTGTTATGCCGAGATTTTCGCCGACTGCGCTTATCATAACCATACCTATGCCGACAGCTTCGCCGTGCGATACTCCGCTGAAATTATGAAGCTTTTCTATTGCGTGACCTGCCGTATGACCGAAATTGAGAAGCGCTCTTTCGCCTGCTTCTTTTTCGTCACGCTCAACAACGCCTCTTTTTATATCAACACATTCAAAGATAATATCTTCAATGCAATCTGAAGCGTTTTCTTTTTCTATTTTGTCAAAAAGAGGGGCAGATTTTATACAGCCATATTTTATAACCTCGCCCATTCCGTCGCTGAAATAGTGGGGCGGTAATGTATTCAAAACATCTGCGTCAATCAGCACGAGTGACGGCTGATGAAACGCTCCGCAGAGGTTTTTGCCCTGCGGCAAATCAACTGCAGTTTTTCCGCCTACGGAAGAATCCACCTGAGACAAAAGGGTTGTGGGAATTTGAATATATTTAATACCACGAAGATAAACAGCAGCCGCAAAGCCTGCCATATCTCCGCACACACCGCCGCCGAGAGCGACAACGGCGTCATTTCTTGTAAGTTCGCTCTGAGCGAGAAATTCAACAATTTCAACAAGTGTTTTTGTGTTTTTTGAGCCTTCGCCTGCTTCAAAAACATATGAAACCGTTTCAAAACCTGATTTTTTAAGACTGTTTTCAACCGTTTCAAGATACAGAGGGGCAACATTACTGTCGCTTATCACGGCAATTTTTTCAGCCGAAACGGCATTTGCAACAAATTCGCCTGCTCGTGAAACAAGACCTCTTTCAATAAGAATTTCGTATCCTGCGCCTGCGTTAACATATAATTTTTTCATCAGCCGATTTCCTCTTTAATCTTATTTGCCTGTGCCATAAGGTCTTCAAGCGTCTGCGTGTCTTCTTTATCTATCGCCTTTTTAAACTTTTCAAGGTTTTGAACAAGGTCGTCAATCTCTCTGATGAGCGGCTCCTTGTTTGCAATGAAAAGCTCGCTCCACATTTCGCCGTTAATTCTCGCAACTCTTGAAACATCTCTGTATGAACCTGCGGAAAATCCCGTGTGCATAGGCGCAAGAGGGCTTAAAACATATGAACAAGCCAAAACATGCGCAATCTGCGATGTAAAGGCTATCATTTCATCGTGGTGCTCAGGAGTTGTTACAACCGTGCGGGCAAAACCCATTTCCTTTGCAAGTTCAATCAAAGTATCCGTTTTCGCCTTGGGAGCGTTTGTGGGGGTACAGATGAACGAAGCGTTGTCAAAAAGAGTGGGCAGACTGTTGTCATAACCCGAAACTTCTCGCCCTGCCATTGGGTGTGAGCCGATAAAAGTAAATTTAAAATCTTCTTTTTCAAGCTGACGGCAGATTTTAGTTTTGATACCGCAGCTGTCAGTAACGATTGAGCCGTCCTTAAATTCGTCCCTGTGTTCAAGAACAAAAGGTACAATCGCCTCTGTATAAAAGTTTACTATTGTTATATCTGCTTTGGGAATAAGCTCTGAAAGCTCGCCCGTTTCATCTATCGCTCCGTCAGACAGCGCTTTTTCGCACACAGATTTTGTTCTGTTCCAGCCCATTACATAGTGGTTTGTGTTCTTTTTAAGGGTTTTGGCGATACTTGCGCCTATAAGACCTAAGCCTGCAACTAAAATTTTCATTTGTTTAGCACTTTCATAAATACAAATTTAATCTATTATATAATAATATATAAATATTGATAAATCAAGAACAGCGGCAAAAAAAGCGCACGGTTTTGGCATTGCCCACCGTGCGCTTTCATATTTTATCAACTTTTATTTAACAAGCCTTACATTTTCAAGCTTCAAATCGTCAACATCTGATGAAACTGCCTTGCCCTCAAATCTTACAAGTTCAAGATTTTCAACATCCTTTGCGTCAATAGCGTGCTTGTAATCATCGCAGAGATTGCCCCATGATGTTTTAGTTTTCATGATCGTAACATCCTTGGCGTTTCTGATAAAGAAAGCGGAGTTACTGTATTTTTCAACGCCCCAGTCAAGGCAGGGTCTCAAATCATAAAGACCGCAGGGCCATTTGCTTGTTTTTGTGAGCTCTACACGGCAGTTTTCAAATGTAACATCCTCAATAACATTTTCAGCGTTGCCGTGGATAAGAACACCGTTTTCACCCTTTGCCGTAACATTATAAAAGCGAATATTCTTAATCTTACCGCTCTTTGTATTTTCATCACGGTTAAAGGTTGTAATCGTAATCGGCTCAGCCGTTCCCCACCAGTCGGGGCAGAAACGGCGTGTTTCGATGATAATATTTGAATAGGAAACATTTTCTACATTTCCGCCGTCACGAATCTGAATTGAAAGGCCTCTGTTAGACCTGCTGATTGTGCAGTTAGATACTATAACATTTCTGAAATCGCCCACGCCCTCTGTGCCTATTTTGATTGCGGCAGAGGTTGAAACAAGAGTACAGCCGTCAATGATAACATTTTCGGTAGGGCCGTATTCGCTGTTGCCCTTTGATGTTTTAAGGCATATGCAGTCATCGGCGCATGTTACATGGCAACCGAGAATACGCACATTAGAACAGTGGTCGGGGTCAATACCGTCGCTGTTTGCAACATCGAGGTCGTTGAGGATTCTTATTTTGTCGATAAGCACATCGTCACAGCCTGCGGGATGAAGCGTCCAGAAAGGTGCGTCAACAACAGTAAAATCTCTAAAGCTGATATGATTGCTTTTTTCTATGTAAATAACTGTCGGACGGGGATAAAAATCACCCGTTACATAGTACTGGTCTTTTCTCTGAACAAAAGCGTGGCCGTTTGCGTCAATAGTACCCTCGCCGCTGATTGTGCAGTGGTCAGCCTCAAAGCCGTAGATAAACACAAAGCTGGGTTTGCCCGTTACAGGGTTGCCGATGAGCGCAGTTTTAGGGTCATTGATAAGCTTATTTGGGCGGATATAGCCGTCAATATTTGAAGTTGCCTTAATTGTTGCGCCCTTTTGAATATGAAGGTCAACATTTTTCTTAAGTCTGATAGAATCGCTGTAAAAAACATAGCCGCTCTGGAGAACAACCTGTCCTCCTCCGTTTTTTGCGCAGTCATCTATCGCGTGCTGAATTGCAAAAGCGTCATTAGTTACGCCGTCGCCTGTTGCGCCATATTGCAAAACATTATATTCTTTCATAATCTGTCTCCTTAGTAATTTAAGCCGTTTTGAATAAAACAATAATAACACACCACAATTAATTTGACAAGCAAAATAGGATATGCTATTATAAAGACGAAATAAAAGCTGCCAGTATTCCTCAGTCCAATGGAAACACCGGCGGCTTATTTTATGCTTAATTACGCTTTAATTACAGGAGTATTCTAATTATGAAAAAATACGATGTTGCAATTGTAGGCGCAGGTCCGGCGGGTATTTTCACCGCCATTGAGATGATTAAAAAAGGCACTAAAAAAAGTATTGTTATTATTGAAAAAGGAAAATCAGTTGAAAAGAGAAAATGCCCCAAGGCAGTTACGGGCAAATGTATGAAATGCAAGCCGTATTGCCATATAACAACAGGCTTTTCAGGGGCAGGCGCTTTTTCAGACGGTAAGCTTTCACTCTCTTACGAAGTAGGCGGAAGCCTTCCCGAACTTATCGGAGAAGATGTTGCTCAGGAAACGATAGATTACACTGATAAAATCTATCTTGAATTCGGCGCTGACACTCATATTGAGGGTATCGGAAACACAGAAGAAGTTAAGGAAATCAGAAAGCGTGCTATTCAGGCAGGATTAAAACTTGTTGACTGCCCGATACGCCACCTCGGCACGGAAAAAGCGCACGAACTTTATTTCGAGATTGAAAAATATCTCATTTCAAAAGGCGTTGACATTATGTTTGACAGCCAGTGCAACGACCTTATTCTTGACGGCGAAAAATGTCTTGGTGTTCAGCTTGAAAACGGCGAGCAGATTTATGCAGACCATACTGTTGTTGCAACGGGCAGACGAGGCGCTGACTGGCTTGAAAAGCTTTGCGCAGACCACGGAATTGCTCACCAGCCAGGCACGGTTGACATTGGTGTGCGTGTTGAAGTAAGAAACGAGATTATTGAAACTATCAACGATGTGCTTTATGAATCAAAGCTTGTAGGTTACCCCAAGCCGTTTAAAAACAAGGTACGCACATTCTGTCAGAATCCGGGCGGATTTGTCGCTCAGGAGAATTACGACAACGACCTTGCCGTTGTAAACGGACATTCATACAAGGAACTTAAAAGCCAGAACACAAACCTTGCAATTCTTTGTTCCCACAACTTTTCTGTTCCATTTAATCAGCCGATAGCTTATGCTCAGAAAGTGGGCGAGCTTACTAATATGCTTGGTGACGGTCATATTCTTGTTCAGCGTTTCGGCGATATTCTTGAGGGCAAGCGCACTTGGCAAAAAGAGCTTTCAAGAAGCAATCTGCGACCCACTCTTCCAGATGCGGTAGCAGGTGACATTACCGCCGCAATGCCTTACAGAGCAATGACAAATATTATTAATTTCATTCACGCTATGGACCATGTTGTTCCCGGTTTTGCAGGCCCTGAAACACTGCTTTACAGCCCCGAACTTAAATTCTACTCTAACAAGGTTAAAATGGATACTGATTTTAGCACGAATATTGAGGGACTTCACTGTCTTGGTGATTCAAGCGGCTGGACGAGAGGTCTTATGATGGCTTCTGTTCACGGAGTGCTTATGGGCAGAGTGCTTGTATAACATTTATTAAAACTGAAAAAACAGACAAAAAGGCTCTGAAATCAAATGATTTCAGAGCCTTAATTTTTTTGCCTTAATAATCAATGGCTTCTCTTTTTTATTTTCTTTATTTTTTCCTGAGCGGCTTTGTATCGTTTTTCATCCGCTCTGTACCACATATATATTGCAAGAACAACAAGTGCAACAACTATTATTGCGATTGCTATTTTGAATGCCGCCATAATTTTGCTCATATAAACCATTGCAGCTATAACAAATACAAGCGCAACATTTTTTGTAGTTTGTCCGTCCGGATAATGATAAATACCGTCCTTTTCAAGATAAACCTTTTCCTGGGATTTATCGTTATCTGGATAGTAATAACATCTAAACATATCAAAAGTTGCGTTTTGAGATGTTTCTGAATCATAATCAGGATCAGGCTCGGAATAGAAAATAAGATCTGTTTGATCAATTTCCATCTCATTCGGAATAATTGCATTAACTATCTGAGCCTTTACAGAATCAACACTTGTAACAATTGAGCCACAGATAACAACGGCCAAAAGAACTATTAACGCAATACACGCCTTAAACGCCTTTTTGTTTTTATTTTTCATTTCTGAAACTGTGTTTTTAATTATATTTGAAGTTTCAGATATATTAGTATTTTTTTTGTTTTCTGCCATAATCATCACCTATGCTAAATTGTAGCATAATTAACAAATTGGGTCAACTGTTTAAATACAATTAAGCATAAAAAAAGAGGGCGTCTTGCGCGCCCTCATAAAACTGTATATTTAACCGAAAATCAAAATGCAAGAGGTTTTCGGCAAATGAGCGTTAGCTCTTTGTTTTTCAGGTTAGGGAGAATCTGTTGCGGTATCTCCCTGCGTCGTAGAAATTAATTAGTCGTCCTGACCGATATTCTCTTCTGTACCTGAAACAGTAAGAATTTCAACTGTCTGAAACTTTTCAACTTCTACAACGGGCTTTGAGTAAATCTCTTTCATTTGAGAAAGACCTCCTTCTTTAAGCCTGTTATATAGACCCTCGGGGACAAGCCCCGAGAGTATATAAGCTTTAATTAGTTTCAGATTTCAATTAAGCCTGGTAATCGAAAATCTGTGCGTCTGCATAGTAAACTGTTGCTACGCCTTCAGCATCCTTAACGATGATGTAAGCACGAGCACAAGCAGTTGCATTCTTAGCAGTTACACCATAAGTAAGTGCAAACTGACCGTCGCCTGCAGTGTTGCTGTTCTTAGCAAGTTTAACTGTACCGTCTGCATCGCCCTGAACTGTACCTACATTCTCAAGAACGAGGTCATCCTGAGCCATGCCCTTACCGTAAACGAAACCTGATTCAACGAGAGTGTAACCCTCGGGAACAGAACGAGTAGCAAGGAATCTTACCTGATGTGAATCAGCAGAAACGAGTTCAGCAGATACATTAGATACTGTGGGAGCAGCTGTTACGCTGTCTGTGCCGTAAGCAACATTAACATCAGCTGTTACATAGAATGTGTAAGACTCACCATATGCAGCTGTTGCGCCGTTAACTGTCCATGATGTTGCTGTATCAGCCTTAGGAGCAACTGTTACCTTAGCGTCGAAGCCAACTGTAGCAGTGTCTTCATAAGCCTGACCGTCAACTGTGATTGTGCAGTTAGGAGCAGAAACTGTGTATGAAAGATCATCCTTTGTGTAAGAAGCTGTTACAACTGTTGCTTCTTCAAGAGCCTTAACTTCATCAAGTGTGAGGCTCCAGCTGTCGAATGTGTAACCCATATATGCGGGAGCATCCGGAAGAGCTTCAAGTGATGCAAGCTCTGTGCTGTCGATTGTATCAACAACCTTGTTGAACTGGTCAACGAATGTTACTGTAAATGCTTCAGCCTCAGCTTCTGCGAATACGGGAACATAAGTTGTGTCTGCATAAGCAGTTGTTGTGTAAGTAGCGCTTGTTGAAACGATCTTGCCTGCTACTGACCAACCAACGAATTCTGCGCCTTCGTTTGCTGTTGCAGCAAGAGTGTAATCCTTAGCATAAGCAACTTTCTGAGCTGCGCCTGTTGTAGCTTCGCCGTTGATTGTTGTTGAGCCAAGTTCGTTAGCAGTTACAGTGATCTGTACGCCGAGTGCGGGGATAACTTCACCCTTAGTGATTGTTGCGCCGCAGCCGTTACATACTGTGTCGCCTGTGTAACCGTCTTCACCACGAGTAGCTTCCTTAGCGTGTTCTACCTTTGTGCCGTAATCAGCATGGTTAGTCGGGTCAAGAACGCCTGTCTCTACTTTAGTATCTTTACATCTTGTGCATGTAGATGTTACTGTACCTTCAACGCAGCATGTTGCGTCTGTTGAAGATGTTACCTGATAATCGTGGCCGAGAGCTTCAATAACTTTCTGCTCAACGATTGTTTCACCGCAAGCTTCGCAGTGAGAACCTTCTGTAAGACCTGTTGTTACACAATCAGCAGCAACAGCTGGATCTGTTACAACATTCTCATGGTTGCTCGGGTCGAGCTCTAATGTCTCTGTATAAGTATCGCCGCATTCGCATTCATACTTAACATGACCCTGAGTCTTACATGTTGATTCAACTCTCTCAACTTCTGTGTATGAGTGAGCATCTGCGTCAGCAGGAATTTCCTCGCCGCCTGTTGTATAACCACAAACTGAGCATTCCATAACTGCTGTCTTACCGGGAGTTGTATGAGTAGGATCTACCTGAGCTTCCTTCTCTACCATCTCACAAGCTGCAGTTTCAGGAGTAGCAACCTCAGTATATTCGGTTACGCCGTCCTGCCACTCAGGCCATGAGTAAGAAGTTCTTTTGTGGTTGCCATCACCAACTGATTCCCAATCAGTTGTTGCTGTGTTTGCAGGAGCTACGGGAGCCTCGCCTGCAGCAGCAGTTACCTGCTCTGTATGCTTATCAGCAAATGTGTAAGTATAAGTTACCTCTTCGGGACCTGTTTCTTCAGGAGCAATACCCCATTCGGGCATTGTGAACATTGTTTTCTTTGAGATTTCTCCTGTCTCGTGGTCAATTGAATTGTACGCAACGATAGCGTGGTTATTTTGAACAACAACATCTTTATCAGCTATCTGCATAAAATATGTTGAAGAGTCTCTAGCTCTTACCTTCAAAGCCTGTGTAAGATCGAGTGTGTCTGTACACATCTGGTAACCGTAAACAGCAAAGATCTGACCTTCGAAAATGGAATCAGGATTTTCTGAGTCCATTTGAGTGGTTTCATCAAATGAAATTCCTGGTGTTCCACCGAAAATATATGAAAACCAGCCAGTTCTGCCTTCGCTAGGAACATACATCATAGTAGTACATCCCGTATCATCTACATCTGATTTATATGTTTTCATTGTTTCGAGAACTGCATCTGTTGCTGCAGCTTCTCCTGTTGTCAACGCATCTCTTCTGCCATAGCTTGCCGGCTGAAGTTCAACGCCTGGCATTTCAGTATAGTCAAGCATGAACTGAAATCCGTTTTCAGCCTGATCAAGTCCTGTAACTGTAAATACTACACAGAAAGTACCATCTGGTGATGCAAGATCTTCTTTAACGAGATTTGTAGGATCATAGAAATTAAGATTTCCATTGTCTAAATATTCATAAGAATAATAAGCATATGCATCCTGTCCGTCATAGTCCATAACATATGTATGAACAACTACATCATAGTCGTCTGCATACATTCCATCCTCTGTCTGATTAGGGTTTTCAAGAGCTAATGCTGAAAGCGGGAAGCTCAAAACCACCATCAAAACGGAAAGTAAAACAGCCAAAGCTTTTCTAAAGCTTTTCATTAAATTTACCTCCTAAATTAGCTTATTTCAGTATATGCATTAGTAGTATTTCCTTCAATACCAACAAACATTGTGTATATATTATAGTCATTTGAATTAATGGCGTTATCACGATTAATATCAATTCCAACATCATAGTTGGCTTGTGATGCTTCTAAACCCAAATAAGATTTATATATCATATAGTCATTTGAATTAACAGCGCCATCGCCATCCCAGTTGCATCCAATAATACCAACCTTTGTGTCAGAAGTTATATCTGCACCGTTAACAATAATTTGGAATGTTCTGTCAAAACCGTACTTATAAGTAATAGTTGCGGTATACTCTCCGTTCGGCACATTTTCAAGAACGAATCTACCTTCATTATCAGTAACAGCACTGATTTCGCCATCTTCAGTTGTTATTGTTACAATTGCTCCTGTTGTTGCATAGGAGCCGTACTCATCTTCGGGAGAAGCAAGAGCGCCTACATACGCAGATACTGTATAGCCTGTGGAAACCTCGGGTGACAAATCGCAAGTCATCGGATATGTCTCTCCGGGGAAATTTTCTGCTGTGCCGAGTGCATAGCAGTTATAAATGTATGAATCCCCCGTCGGTACTCTGTCATCAAAGCTGACTTCAATGAAAGTGAAGTTGGGGTCTTCGTTGACTGTCATAACCTCTGACATATCAACGGTAGTATCCGTTGTAACAGTGATTTGAATAGTCAATAAAACCGCGCTGTTATCAGCGAATACGGTTTCTGCTTTGTCGGCTGAAGTAAGTCCGTAAACAAACCTTGAGTTAACAGTCTGTGGACCGAAATCAGTAAGTGACGGATACTCCTCAGCAGCAGTTACGGCTCTGCCGAATGAAAGGACCGTCGAATCATAAGAAGCCGTAATTTCCATTTGAGAAAGAGCGGCAAGGTCCGAAACGACTATTGCCATTTCATAAGTTCCCGAAGCAAGAGCGTTACCGTCTGCGGCTTCGCCGTTTGCGTCAGTATATGTGGCAGTGATTGCCGGTGTCTGCGTTCCGAGTGTGCTTTCAGCGGCGTTAACAGAAACAGCGCCGATTGATAACATTGCGCAAATCAGAACGGAAACCATGGCAACACAGATTCTTTTTTTGCTTTTATTATGCATAGTGTGAATCTCCGTTGAATTTCCGATATTTTACATTAGGGATCGCACTGCCGGCGGTTTCCCGCCGGAGTGCTTATCAATTTAATTACTGAATAGTTGTATCGAAGCAAACAAAGCTTGCACTTTCACTACCAATGAACTTCTGATATACCATATAGTCATTTGAATTGATTGCATTATCTCTGTTGATATCGATACCTACATCATAGCTATCGCTGCCACTTTCTGCTCCAATAAAGCCTACATATGTCATATAGTCATTAGAGTTAACAGCACCGTCGCTATTCCAGTTACATCCAACAATACCAACTTTTGTTTCAGATGTAACATCTGCACCATTAACAATGATCTTGAATGTTCTGTCGAAACCGTACTTATAAGTAATGGTTGCGGTATATTCGCCGTTAGGAACATTTTCAAGTACGAACTTACCGGTTTCATCAGTTACTGCACTGATTTCACCAGCGTCAGTTGTAATTGTTACGGTTGCGCCTGTTGTTGCATATGTGCCGTACTCATCAGAGGGATCTGCAAGTGCGCCAACATAAGCTGTTACTGTGTAACCTTCAGGAGCAACTTCACCAGCCTCGGTAAGACCGTTTTCAGCATGCATAAGGTCTCCTCTCAAGCTATCTACATTAGATACCTGAAGAGTATAGTTATCCTTATCTGTTGCTACATACGGACCTTCCTGAGCGTGAAGGTATGTTTCTGAAGCATTAGCAGCTTTAACTGCTGCATCAAGAGCATTAATGAATGTTGCCCAGCTTTCAGCTGTGTAAGTAACACCATCTTTATTGTTATCAGCAGTATATGTCTGACCATCTACTGAGTAAGAAGCTTCTGCAACATTAACTGTTACGCTTGTGTAAGGAGTTGTCTTATCATCCTTACCTTCGCAAGTCTTACCGTTAACTGCGCAAGAAATTTCTTCTTCAAGTTTGTCGCCGATATATCCGCGCTCGATAACATTTGCAAGATAGATGTTGAACAAACGCTGAGCTTCTGCAATCTGGAACGGAGTTGCTGTTGAAGAAATCTGAGGTCTTGTTTCCTCATCTGTTACAACAACAAGGCTGCTGAGTGCATAAGCTGTGTGGTTTGAAGAGTTGTAAGCTTCGAGTTTCTCCTCAGCTTCTGATGCATAGCAAGAGAAGAGCGGAGCTTCGTCGTCAGCTGACAAGAAGTAATCGTTGTAATAATCAACGCTGATGAGTGATTCAGCTTCTCTACCGTAATCAGCCATTGCTTCATATGTGATTACATTGAAGTTAACATTGTTAAGGCCTGATCTAAGAGTAAGAACATTGTCATAAATCTGCTCACCGTCTGTTACATTGATTGAATCAAATGCAAGCTCATAAGCATACTGAAGCTTATCGTTTGCAACTGCGAAGTAACCGCGTGCATCAGGATCGTTAGGAACGATTGTGTATTCGGTTTCTGCAATCTTAACTACCCACTGGTCCTTAGAAGTACACTTGATACCGTAAGCATCTCTGTAAACAAAGCTTGTTGCCTTGTAAAGCTTGTTGCCTTCAGCGTCTGTATCCTGAACTTCAGTAGTCTGTAAGAAAGGTTCGCTGTAAAGGTTGCCGTCAGATACTCCAAGATCTACCCACTCCTGAACATACTGAGTATCATTAATGAGTCTCCAATGTTCTTCTGTGTCTACACCGTTAAGTCTGATCTTAACAACCTTGTTACCCAATGCGTCTTCACCGCATTCATATGATTCTTCGCCAATCATAATTGTTGACTTATTAGTAACATCATCATCGGTCAATTCAACATTGCCGTATACAGGGTTCTCATAGTGCATAACGCCATCAGTATCTGTGTAGAATGTCTGATAGTATACGCCCTCGTTGAGATAAACCTCTGCTTTAAGTGAAGCAAATGCTTCGCTGTTTATAAGCTCCTGAGTTGCGGGCTTATAAGCAATATCGCCTACCTGACTTGTAGTTGTCTGCTCAACTGCAAAATAAGCCTTGTCTGAGCCAAGCGTGGTTGCGTTACCTGTGTCAACAGGGATTGATTTAGCTTCAAGAGCATCTTTAAGAGTCTGCTTGAAGTAATCATAAATCTTTGATGAACCGCCTTCATAATCTGTGAAGTGGCTGGGTTCGTAGTTGTCAATGATATACATACCATTGTCAAATGTTTCTGTAATTTCAGCAGCCTCACTGTCATCGCAAACCATGAGTCTCATGCTGAAGTCTTTTGAGTTACCGCAAACGATTGTGAAATTAATTGTTACATCGTCTGCCTTAACATCAGTTTCCTGGTCCCAAGTAAGGAACGGATACTTAGATTTGTAGTTTGCAGCAACATTGCTGAGCTTTTCAAATGAAAGTGTGATTCCGGGGATACCTGTTGAAAGTGATACATCGTTTGCATCAGTTTTGCTGTAGTCAAACCATGTCTTGTATCCTGTTGAATCATCGCCGGTTCTTCTGAGGTAAATTGCCTCATAGTTACCGTCTTCTCCTGTCTTAACCTGGAAGTCGGATGTGAACTTAGTGCCGTTTCTCAAATCATCAAGTGTTGCTACCTGATGGAATCTGTAGTCAGCAACAAATTCATCCTGTTCAACAAGAGTAAGAACATCTGTTCTTGTCTTAGGATCGTCAGTAATCCATTTACCGGTCTTGTTTCCGTGTTCATCGTAAACAAACTCTCTAACTTCTACCATTTCACCGTCAGGACCTTCAACCATCTTGGTTGTGTAGTCGTACTGGTAATAATCGTAGAAATTTGTATTTGTAATTGCACCTGTAACAGGGTCACAAGTTACGGCAAAATAATTAGCTCCGCCGTACTCATCATCATAAGCAACAATACCGTCAACTGAAGCCGAGGTAGATGAATCATTATAGAAATATAATGTTGTCTTATCAAGTTGGTCGAGCTCTGAAGTCTTGATTATTGTTGTATTCGGGAACTGGATTCCGCAATAATTATACTTAAACATCCACCAGCTGTTCCAAAGTTCACCAGACATAGATGAATATTTACCTTGCTGCATACCGCTTGCGGGAACAAATGACTCAGTAAATCCACTCTCTGTAGCACTGGAGTAAGTGAGAGCTCTCCAGTCTGCCTGTGCAGATACATACTGGTAAACATCTGTTGAGATATCTTCGTAAAGAACTTCACCGTCCTTGTCAACGATATCATATACTACTGTATAAGTAACAAGTTTTTCCATCTCAGAGCCAAGATCGCCTTCGCTCAAAGAACCGCTGATTTCGAATTCAGCTTTCTGCTCAGGAGCAATAAGATCCTGTCTAACAGCAACTGTTACACCGGAAACATCAGGTGTAATGCTTTCAACTTTAAGATATGTACGGCTAAGCTGAGTAGATGTCTTATCAGCGTTTGCAACATATCTGTTGACACCGATACTTGTATTGTCAACAATTACATTACCTGAAATCGGCTGACCTGCTGTATAGCTTGTAATTGAATCCTGTGAAAGTGAAACACCAGCTCTGCCTGCCTGATAGTTGCCTATCTGAGGAAGGAAGTTGATGAATGAGTTAACGCCCTGAACGATATACATTGCGCCATCCCAGAATGTATCCGGCTGACCTGTAGTACCTGTGAACTCAATAAGATTTGAAAGTGCACGAAGAAGACCAAGGTCTGAAGCATTTCCGGGAACACCAGCAATAATATCTCTGCGGATTACGCTGTCAAACGGATTTGCAGGATCTGGAAGAGCTGAGATTTCAGGAACGATTGTTTCAACCTGACCTGAATATCTGCCGCCAAGGAGACCGTTAAGTAAGTCTCTTACAAAACCGTAAGCAGTTGCGTCTACGCCTGTCTCGCTGATAGCGGGAGCGTTGATGATTGTTGCAAATCTGTAAATGAAGTTTGTAATGCCACCTGCATTTGTTTCAGTGTGGTTTGAAGAATCTCCGATATTGAGAACTCCGCTTACGATATCGTTCCAGATAAGATCGTAAGAATCAAAATGACCGCGTTTACCGGCATCACCATACTGAAGTTCGCCGAGAACGGGGAGAAGAGCGTTTGCAACAAGGTCAATGTTCTGCCAAATAGTATTGCTGTGAGTGATTGTGCAAGTACCATTCTGGTCAGTTAAGCCGAGAAGGTTACCGATACCTGTGTCATTAGCATAGTAAACAACAACTGAATTGAGGAGAGTGAATATATCAGTTCCGTTTTCAATCTGCTGCTCATATGTTGTAACTGTATCGCCTTCGTCATAGATTACCCAAGGATCGCCGTTTCCGTCTTCAACGGGAACAAACTGCATCATAACATAGCCGACAGCATCACGAGCCATAGGAATGATTGCGCCCTCAAGTGTTACATTATAATATCCTTCTTCATCCTTAGTAATAAGAGATGAGTAATCTCTGTTAGGAAGAATGAATGAAAGATACTCTTCAAGAACTACAACAGCAACGCCTTCTGCATCTTTACAAGCGTCCCACTTATCTTTGTGAATTCTGCTGATGATACCGCCGATATTGTTTTCAAGACAAGCAATAAGGAACGGAACCATAGCTTCTTCAAAGTTAGTCTCTGTAAGGAATGCGCCGTCACCATATGTATGATAGAAAGATGAAAGGATGTTTTCATCTGTCTCGTCCATTACATACTGAACTACTTTAAGAGCGTTTGCAACAAGTGTTGAAGCAACAGTTGCTTCGTCTGTTGTGTTGATAGTTGTCAACTGAGAAGCATCATACTCAGGAAGGAAGTCCTTAACAGCTGCAATAAGGAAATCGTTCAAACCAGCAAGCATTGAGCCATACTGATTATAATTATTTTCCATAAATGCAGAAATGTTAGGAGTGCCGGTGCACTGAAGGTTTGTATTCAAAGGACCTGTTTCAGCCTTGAAATAGTAAACCATCAAAGGACTTCTGCGAAGCTCATTGAAGAGCTTTGTTGTATCAAGATCGCTCCAGTTGTATTTAGCGTTTTCAACTACTGATCTGTCATAAGTGAGATCAGCTTTAACAGTCTCAAGGTCAACGCCCTCTTCTGATGCCCATGCCTGTACATGTGAAGAATTATAGTTGCTTGCAACATCATCGTAGTTCCATGTATAACCCTTGCCAAGATACCACTGAGTATAATTCCAGTCGTAATCCTTAACAGCAGAGTTTACAAGTCCGAGTGTAGGAGCAAGAACTGTCTTCCAAGCAAGGCTGAATGCATCATAAGCAAATGAAGAAAGTGTTGTATCCTTAGTAAGTGAAAGCTTAGCGTCATCAACGCCGTTGCCGTCTGCGTCATACTGGAAAAGATAAACATTTCCATCAGGAGTATACATAAGGTTAGGATCTTTCTGACCCTTCTTATATCTCTCAACTGAATTTGTGCCGTCCGGATATGTAACTGTTACATTGATCTGCTTAAGAAGGTTATCCTGAAGAGCCTTGAAAAGCATTGTATCGAGTTCATAACCGTCAACACCGTTTATCATATTGGTTTTTTCATCTTCAGTATACCAATCGGTAAGATCAGTAATAAGTCTTACAACGATGTTATATACTAAATCATTCTGGTAACCATCCTTAAGAGGACCGTTAAGCATACCAGCGAATAATTCATTATTGAGTGTTGAGTATACATCAAGGAAACTACCTACGATTCCAAGATCAAGTGTACCTGCAACAAACTTCTTTAGAATCGGATCGCTTGAACCGGGGCCTGCAAGTCCGTAAAGAGTTTTGAACAATGCAGTAAGAATTTCTTTTGCGCTGTTTCTTTCTCTGTAAGCCTTACCGCACTGAGACTCGTTGTAGTTTGAGTTGTAAGGAAGATCACCCAAAGCACTGAGATCTACACTGCCGAGGTCGCCAGCCATACCGAGAACTGAGCCGTTGTCATCTATAAGCTGATCAAACTGATCTACGATGTCAAGGAGACCGCTGACGCTGTCAAGTCTACCCTGAATATTGATTACAAGAACAGTAGCGTTGAAATAGATAACTATTTCCTGGTCCATACCAGCAAGCATTTGATCTATGTAATCAAGAACAGCTGCGCAAGTCTGTTCGTCCTGAAGCTCAATCCAGCCGAGCGGGTTAGCAGTGATATTATCATCGTGATAATCAGGATCTGCCGTTGCAGCAAATGCTGAAAGCGTGCCCGAAAAAGCTGTGAGCGCCATTACGACCGCGAGAAACAAAGCAAGTAATTTTTTACTAAATTTTGTTTTCACAAATTTTACCTCCGTTTAAATTTTTTGCCAATGAAGTTTAAATTCATATAACCGTTTGCTACCCTCTCTGACCACCGGGCAATCCGAATTAGAGTGATTCGACACACTCAGTTTTGTCTAAAATGTGTCTCGCACGCGGCCTTTATATAGAATATTTTATACTACTCCATTTGGTTTCCATTGTCGCACATTAGTAATAAAATGTCAATAATGCCGAAACAGAAATGTAATTTTTGTGGCAAGTGCCGAATTTGACGAGCTCAGTTTGTTCATTTTTTACAGTGATTTTTAGAAATACATTTCAAAAAATGTTTACAAAAAATTTACAATTTTATCCGTGTTTAGATTCATTTTCAATCCGATTTTGTAAAGCTTTTGAGCATTACACAACAATATATCGACATATTTTTGACCGTTTTCTACATTTTATAGCGTTTAATGTAAAGTGCTATGCCATTACACCAATTTTGCATTCTTCGTCATCATTGTGAATCAAACTTAACGATAATGTTATGAAAAATTAAAGATAAAATGTGAACAATTATTATCGATGTTCACATATAAGTCAAAAAACTGTTGACTTATTTTTGTATATTTGGTATAAATATATTGTATTGTTCGTACGCGTGGATATTTTGCGCCCAAAATTAGTAAAACTTATTTAATAATTTACTAATTACGGACACATATTATCAGCGTAAAAAGGCTATGCCAAATCATAAGAAGAAGGAGAGATGATTATGAAAACGAGCAAACGATTACTCAGCTTTTTCTTAGCTGTAGTAATGGTGATTACGACTTGCTCTGTCGGATTGACAGCTTTCGCCGCTGATCCGCCTGAAGACAGCGTATTCACCTATATCAATGACGAGGGCGAGGCAGTCGAAATCACATACGAAAGCCTTGAAGATCTCGTTAACACATATGCTCCGACAATCATTGAGGCTCTGAGAAGTACCCTCGAGGGTATAGGCGTTGATGTTGACGCTGTAATTGCAAACGAAGAGCCTATCCATGAACTTGTCGGACAGGTATCGCCGGTTCTTTTGAAGCTAATTGGCGGTTCGGGAGATCCCGAAGCGATTATCGGCTCATACACGGCGATGGACAGACTTCACTATTCATATTTGGATGATGACGGTGCAGTCATGGACTTCTGGTCCCTTTATCAGTTCTGTAAAGACAATTTAAAGAACTCAAACGCTACGGTTAAAGAGTTCGCAAATACAATTTACGAAACTCTTACTCCTATGTTTGAACTTTATGAAAACACTCGTAGTGCTAACCAAGCAGCGATCAACGAGTCTATAACAGTTATTCAGAATATCATAGGTTCTGCTTACACAGCAAGTATGACAGCCGGCGGTAAAGAACGCATTATTTATAACGATTATTCAAGCGAAGCGTATAAAAATGCCATTGAGCAGTTCAAAACTGCAGGTATGAATGAAACCGCTTTCGTTGCCAGCCGTAACTTTATTGATAAGGTAATCTGTGACGGTGACATTACCCTTGTTACTCAAGACGGAAATGTTAACCCCAGTGAAACCAATATCAGAATCGGTGACATTCCCAATGTTATCGTATACAAAGACGGTCTTAGTGAGAAAACAGTTGATTTCACTCCATTTATCGAATATGTAAGTTCTTATGCTCGTTTCGGTAATTTCATCGGTGATGACGAGACCCTTACACTTGCACAAGCTATTTACTACTATTTTAACTTCACTATCACCATGCTTGGTAGTTCAAGCTATGCAAATATGTATGCTCTTTTTGTATCAAGAGGAAATCCATACACATTTAAAACCTCAATGAATGGTGTTGAACTCACAATTCAGCCGAATCAATCAATTCTTGATGTTTGTGAAGGATATTATACTGTAGACTACATAATGGATTCATTTGCATCAATGTTCCCCAATCTTGAAAAATGCGATGAATTGGAATGCTTGATTTGGCCAATGTTCGGTGCTGATTTCTCAAATGTTACTTCTGTTTCAGGTAAAAATGTAACAGAGCAGTATTATAAAGACGCTGTATCTACAATTCTTGTAAATACAAAGTATTATGACAGCTATGAAGCTGTTGATCAGGCTGCTAATGAATTTTCTGTTACATCTGAAGATCTTCTTGCTATAAGAAACAGAATGAACCAGATCACCAAGAGTAAAGAGGCAAACAAGGAAAGAGATACAAAACCCACTTTGGCTGAATTCCAAAACGGTGTTGACTACAGTGGTACCACACTTGATGTAGGCACAATCTTAACAGACACTGTAATCGATCCTATAATTTCTTTCTATGTTTATTTCTCAAAGAACAACGCTTCTTGGCTTAATAACTCTTACATCAATAAAAACTACACCACTTTCCGCGATGAGCTCCTTGCTTGGGACGGCGGCGAATTAACTCCCGCACTTCAGGCTTTTGTTGACGATGTAAAACCCTATTTCTACTCATATCAGATTTGGGTTAACTTCTACAACAGCTCAACTACTGACAGTGGTTCAGGCAGTTCAAAGTGGACCTTTAATCTGATTTATGGTGAAGGCGACGAATACATAGATGATTTCATCTATTATAATGGAGCTTTGAGCAAACAGCTCGGCAATCCGTATAGTTGGGATCAGCTTGCTGAAACAAACGCTGATATCTTCAACTCAGACAGCTTCATCGAAATCGTAAACCAGCTTATTAATGGTTATATAAACGACTTCCTTGATCCCGACACTCAAATAGGCGAGGCTGTTTCAGGTATACTTGATACACTTCTTGAAACAAAGATCGACTTGTACAGCGCTCTTAAAGATATTTATAAGAGAATAGCTGAAGCCCCTGTTGAAACAATCTTTGAATTAATGCCGATTCTTATTGTTGCAGTTGACGAACTTCTCATTCCTCTTCTCTTCAACGGTGAAGGCGATGCTTATTATAACGATACACAGACTATCATTGACTGGGCACTCAATCTTATCCCCGGATTCAGTGATAACTTACAGTCAGCAGGAAGCCCTGTAGGTATCAAGTCACTTCGTTGGGATCTTAACAAAGTTCTTCCCACACTTCTTCACTGGCTCAACGGCGATAACGATTATACATATACCTATTATAATGTTAAAGAAACCGTTGACGAAGAAACAGGTGAAGTTGTATTCGTTGAATACGGCGAAACAACAACTGGCGCAAACGGAACAAAATATGATAACGACGGTAAAGCAACAGGCAACATCCCCGTTATTCTTAATATTTACCTTGTTGATAAGGCACTTGCCGGAGCTTCAATCGCTGACCTTGAAGGCGCTGAAGTAAAAGAACTTGTTTCAAACCTTGCTCTTATCGCACAGGATGTTATTGACACCTATGTTGCAGAACACGGCAATGACATTAAGGGTGAAACAATGTACGGTGGTAAACTTTGCACCATTAATAAAGGTATAAATAACATATTTGTTTCACTTCCTTCTCTTATCAATGACATCGGTCAGAAGTTCCTTGATCTCTACAATGTAGATTCAGACTGGTATTTCGGCACATTCGATGTTGACGATGCAGGCATTAGATATAATGTAGCTCTTCAGAACTTCAAGCAGCTTGCAGCTGACAGCGCTTCTGCTGAAGATATTATGGGAACATTTGTTGACATATTCATCAACAACTGGTTCAACTCAATCACTGATTTGCTCAACAGTGTTGTTGCAGATCCTGACAATGATATTACAGGCAATCTTCCGATTGTTGCATCACTTCTCAATTCTGTTGATATATTCGGCGAAAACAGTGTATTAACAGATATATTCAACGGATTCTTCCTTGTTACAAGAGATCATCCGAACTCATTCACATTTGAAGAACAGGAAAACGGCTATGTAGGTCTCAGCACTCTCAATGCATACTTCCTTCTTTCAAATATCAAACCTATTATCGAATTTGTTACAAATATTATTGAAGCTAACAAATCTGCTGACGGAGACGCAGGAGTTGACACTACTTCAGGCAATTCTCCCGTTGTAACTGATGACAGCCAGAGCGGATCTTCAATCCAAATTGGTTACGATATTAATCAAATCATCACAGACCTTGGAGAACTTGCTAAAACAGAAAACATTAAAGTAGCACAGGAACTTATAGATTCAGTTGACTCGCTTCTTTCAACTCTCCTTTCAAATATTCTTGTTGACGGATATTCCGTTGATGAAGTTGACGGTATTCTTTCAGCTGTAGTTACATTCCTTACAAACTATTTCGGAACTGAAACTGCAAATGAAATTTTGGATCTCGTTATTGAGTATCTCAGAGTAATCAACGCAGCAAGCACAACAGAGGACGGCCAAAACGCTAACTCCGACGGCAGCGTTGACGCAGACAAGGTTTATTCAAAAGAAAACCTTTCAACACTTGTTACACAGACATACGCACTTCTTGAAAAGATTGTTGATACTGCTCTTACTGATGTAATCAAGGGCGATGATAATAAACTTATCAACAGCGCAATCAAGGGCGTAATTTCACCCGGTGCAATCGCAATCCGTTCAAAGAACGCTGACGGCGATTTGGTTATTGACCAGGATATCGTTTCTGAGTTGACATGGGCTGATGTTGCAGGTACAAAGTACGCAACAGACCTCGGCTATGACAATCTCAAGAACGGCGATAAGGAAGTATTCTATGAAGACCTTATTGCTTCACTCGGTATCATTCCGGCAATCGCAGGCACACTTCTTTCATCAACAGGTTATTACAACAATGTATTAATGGAAGTTCTTTCTCCTCTTTGCGATAAGATGGGTGTAAAGGATTACATTGATTCAATCCCCGCAGACGCAACAGGAAATGAAGCTGTATTTGCAGTTATCGACACAGTTTCAAAGCTTCTCAACAGATTCCTTGACGCTCCTCTTTCTTCAATCCTCGGTATCGTTAAGGGCTTAGCAATAGTTGTTTCTGATAGTTCAATTAAAACTATCCTTGATAACGCTCTTGAGCCGCTTTACAACGAAATTGAAGGACTCAGCATAGTAGTTGGTAAACTTTCACCTTCACTTGCTGATACTGTTCTCGGATTTGTTGATACAATTGATACTTCAATATCTGCAGTAATTCCTGAAAAAGACATTATCATCGGCATCATCAACATGATAGCAGGCACAGATCTTGAAATTTCAGGAATCGGAAGTCTTCTTCCCACATTAGCATCATTTGACAACGGAACATTACTTATTGCTCTTTACACAGTAGCACTTGATGTTCTTACAAACAATACAACACTTCAGTCCATCCTTTCTCTCATCTCAGGTGTAGATGTTGGTTCTCTTGTTGAGATGCTCGGCAAGCTTGATGCTGTTAAGGTATTCTATATGCTTAAAGAGATAATCAATTCAACTCAGGATCCGACAGAGATTTACTGGACATTCTCAAAATACGCAGCAAAAGAAACAAACACATTCTCTTATCCTAAGGGAATCACAGCTGAAGAAGCAGATGACGCTGTTGACAGCCTTGACGAGCTTGTTAAGAACCTCTTCCCGCTTCTCCAGAGCTTCGATGTAGTTGATCAGGGCAGCCTTCCCGAACTTGTTTCAGGACTTCTCTTCACCAACGAAAACATCACAAAGATTGCAACAGGCGTTTACGGTGCTATTGAAGAAAAAGCAAACGGCAACTTCTCATTCTCACCGAAACAGTTTGCAGCATATCTTACAGATTCAAGCTACGGCACAACATTCTCATCAGCAGCAAGCACACTCAGCAAGGCTTCAAGCTGGAAGAATGTTAAAAATGTAAACTGGGGCTTCACAGACGGCTCCGCAAAAGCTCAGCAGGGCTTTGTAAATGCTCTTGTAGCACTTTGCAGACCTGTAAATGATGTTCTTGCAGGATTCCTTGCAGGCGGCGAAGTTAACTTTGCTGAACTCGTTGCAGGCGTACTTAAAGATTTGAACATCTCTGTAAACCTTGCAGACGGTGTAACTCTTGAAATCAAGAATTCTAAACTTACAGTAATAATCAACAGCACAGCTGAAGGCTCCAAGACTAACACAATCGTTGTAAATCTTGTTCCGATTATCAATGAACTCAGCGGTCTTGCTATCACAGGCAGAAACGGCTATGAAAGCGCAATCATTCCTCTTCTTGAGGCATTTATGTGCGACGACATCAAGACTTATGATGAGTACATTAAGGATTATCGCAACGCAAAGGATAACCTCCTTATCAACATCCTCAACCCGATTATGGGCTTTGTAAATGATGTTCTTGAGGCTCCGTTCGATACTCTTTCTGCAGTACTTCCGAATGTTGCTTACTTCATTGACAACAATGGTATTGGTCAGCTTCTCAACAACCTTCTTGCTCCGCTCACTCAGATTATCACAGTTATGGATAAGAACGGACTTGATGTTGATCAGCTTATCAGCAGCATCGCAGGCAAGTCTCTTGCAGGTATCGTTGAAGACCTTATCAACGATGAGCTTGGCGCAAACATCAGCGGATTAAATCTTAAACTTACAGATCTTAACAGCTGCAACATTCAGGAATTCGTAATTCCGATTGTTAATGCCCTTCTTAAGAACAATGGCATCAACATTACTCTTAAAGACATTGATTGGGGCAAACTTGCTAGTCTCGGAACACTCAATACTGTTTCAAGCGCTGCAGGCGGCACAACAAAACAGATCACAGCTAACCAGGGTCAGGTTCTTGTAACTGTTCTTCGTTACATTGAACGCGCTCTTATTGACAACGCTGCTTCAATCAGCAAACTTCTTCTTGGCATTGAAAAGATTTCTTCAAACAAGACAATAGTTAACATTCTTGACAGCGTATTCGCACAGATCGCAACAGCAAACGATGACGACATTGTTCTTGCAGTGTTCTATCTCCTTTGCGGCGACCCGACAAACACATTCTTCGATTACAGAGGATTCCAGTACAAAGATTACGAATTCTCTTATCCCTCAACAGTAGACATTGAATTCCTTAAGAACATTGCCCCGATGCTTGACGGTCTCGTAGGCGGCCTTGTTACCGGCGGACTTAACGCTACAGTTGCAAACCTCATCTATAAAGATGACATCATCACATCTCTTGCAACAGGTCTTTATGGCGCTGTTGAAAAGGTAAAGGTTGGCTCAATGAGCCTTACAACTCTCCTTGCTAAGACAGGTATTGACTTTACAACTACAAATGTTGCAAATCTCCTTGTTGATAAAGAATACGGCAAGACTTATGAGAGCGTAGCAAAAGTTATTAAGAACGCAGGCTCATGGAGCAAGGTTGACGCTTCTAAACTTTCATGGGGCGTAACAGACAGAGACAGCTTCGTTCATGCTCTTTGCGCAGTTCTTCGTCCGATTTACGGCGTACTTGATGTTCTTCTTAACGACGGCTCACTCGGATTGTTCAACCTTATCTATCTTCCTGGCTCAGACGGTTACACATCAGCAATCGTTCCGCTTATGGAAGCATTCGGTCTTTACAACATAAAGACTCAGTATCAGTACAGACAGGATATGTCTAAGGAATACGATGCTATTCTTCTTGACATCCTCAATCCTCTTCTTGACAAGGTAGAAGACATTCTCAATGCTCCTATCCAGACACTTGCAGATATGCTTCCGAACCTTGCACTCTTCTTCGCTAACGACGGACTTCTTCAGCTTATTGAAAATCTTCTTACACCTATCAACGCACTGCTTGACGCAGTAAGCCCGGTAGCAGATGTAAACGATATTCTTAACGCTGTTGGCCTCGACATCGAAAAAGAACTCAGCAAGCTTGGTCTTGTAGGCAGTGGTTATAAGTTCGATATTTATGACCTTGCAGGCTCACTCAAACCTCTCATCGGTTCTGAAAACATTGTTAGTCTTCTTAACACTGTTCTCGGTCTTATCAAGATAGATGGCAAGCCGCTCGGCATTGAGCTTATGCCTATCGACTGGTATCAGCTTGCTTCACACGGTGAAGTAATCACAAACGAAGCTTCTCAGGCTTCAACATTCGGCGCAAGAGTTTATGTTAAGTCTGACCCGAATGAAGTTCTTATTGCAGTTCTTCGTTATCTCATTGAAACTATAAACTACAAGGATAACTACTCAGTAATCAGCTCACTCATCGGCGGCTTGATCGGCGGTGCAGACGACAGCATTTCAGGCGTTATCGATCAGGTACTCGGAATGCTTGCAGGCGATACTGACGAAGTTATTTCAGAACTTTGCGGATTGCTTCAGACTCTTGCTTAATCATTAATTGATTTAAGTTAATAAGCAAAACCCGAGAGGGGCGTCTCTTAGTGAGACGCCCCTTATTTTTTGTGTATTATTCAATTTCACTGTTTGCGCTTTTAAATATAACCGCTTCCGGGATTTCCGATGTTAAATAATACTTGTATATTTCTGGCTTTTTTAGTATAATAATCTATATTGTATCTTATTACTCGGTGGTGAAAAAATGCTCGGCAAATATGTCAGAGTCAAGGTGGTTAAGCCTATAGGCTCGGTTGATGACAGTACGGGCTATACCTACCCTCTCAATTACGGAAGCGTATATGACTACGAAGATTTAAATGCTTTTATTATGGGGATAGACCATCCCGTTCGTAATTTTGACGGCAGGGTTATAGCCGTGCTTAATCCGAAAGCAGGAGGAAAACAAATAATTATTGTTGCTCCCAAAAGCACCCGCTTTATTGTTAACGATATTATTAAACACATTGATGTTGAAAAGGATTTTCCTCAGTACAAGCTTGAATGTCTTTATGAAAGCAGCTGCGGCGCTGTTGTATACAGAGATATTAAAGGCGAAGTGCGCTATCTGCTTATAAAAAACAAACGCTCCGCTCACTGGGGCTTTCCTAAAGGGCACATTGAGCCCGGCGAAACAAAGAAAGAAACTGCTCGCCGTGAGGTGCTTGAAGAAACAGGAATCCATGTTAAAATTCTTGACGGCTTTGAAAGTGTTTCAAAGTATAAAATTCAAAACAAGATAGAAAAACAGGTTTCCATATTCGTCGGCACTACTACGGACACCTCTACCTCTATACAGCCTGAGGAAATTGAGGACTATATATGGCTGACTTACGACAGGGCTTTAAGCATTCTCAAATTTGAGAATGACAAAAGCATAATCGAAGCCGCACACAACTTCCTCAACGAAAACAACTATATATAACTTTTTGCCTGTTTAACGGATTACAGGCAGTGAAAGGATTTCTCCGTGATGAACGATGAACAGAGATTTCTGATTTCCCTGACTTCTGATTTCATAAACGGTCGCAGCTGCGAATATAACAGCAATGTTGATATTGAATCTCTTATGAAAACGGCGGTAACTCACAATCTTTTCGTAATTGCGTACTGCGCTTTGAAAAACGGCGCTAAAAATGATGCAGAGTTATCGCAAAAATTGCGCAGATATGAAAATCGTTTCTTGGATACAGTTTTTATAAACAATTCACAGATGCAAACCTTTGATGAGCTTAAATCGCTTCTCACACGCTCTGAAATTCGATTTGTGCCGTTTAAAGGTGCTGTGCTTAGGTTTTTGTATCCGATTCCGGAAAGCCGTATTATGGGCGATATAGACATTCTGATAGACCTTGAAAACAGAGATAGGGTAAAAAAGCTTCTTGAAAGCAACGGCTACACCTGCAAGAACTCAAATGGACCCGTATGGGATTATAAGAAAAACGGCGTTTTGTTTGAAATTCACACAAATATGCTAAACGGGAAAGCAGGAGCAACGGACGAAATAAACAAATATTTCGAAAACGCAATTAACGACGCCGAATACAGCGGATACGAGGGCGCTCTTCCCTCTCAGCTCCATTTTGAATATCTGATTGCTCATGCCGCAAGCCATTTTACTTCTTACGGTGCAGGAACAAAACATATTCTTGACCTTGCCGTTATGCTAAAATCTTACAATATAGATTGCTCCTGTGTGATTTCAAATCTTGAAACAGCAGGACTCGGACGCTTTGCAAAAGAATTGTTAACTGTTTGCAAAAGATGGTACGGCTTCGGGACAGATTATGGATATGACACTTCTAAAACAGAAGATTTAATTGCAAATAACGGAGTTTTCGGCAATTCTGACAAAGGAATGAGCGCCGTTTTGATTGAAAGAAACAATATGGAAAACGGGCACTTTGGAAAAAGCTTTTCTCAAAGATTTCATCTGCTTTTCCCTTCGTATAAAAAAATGAGAACTCTTCCTTATATAAAATTTATTGATAATAGACCGTATTTAACCCCTATCGCGTGGATTTACAGACTGTTTTACAATCTAAAACACAAAAATATGCGTAAAAATATGATGGCCAAAGTAAAAGACATCGGAGATTCCGCAGTTAGGGACAAGGCTCTTCAAGAATATGATTACTTCAAGGAGATAGGTTTAATATGAAATTTCTCATAGCACTTATTGTTATATTATTAATTCTTGTGTGCGCATTCATCGCTTGGTTTGTTTCTTATATCAAAAGCGGCAAATGCCCTGTGTGCGCACTTAAAAAAATCATAAAACCCACAAAGGTTACTATGGATATTGAGTCCATGCCCCCCTATGCAAGCGGAGCGGCGGCTACTCCCCCAATGGGCTGGAGCAGCTGGAACACTTTCAGACAGAATATCAGCGAAGAAATTATTTTGAGCACCGCAGTTGCAATGAGAAAAACAGGTCTTTATGACGCAGGTTACAAATACATAAATCTTGACGACTGCTGGCAGTCCTCTATGAGAGACAAAAACGGCAGACTTCAGGGCGACCTTGAAAAATTCCCATCAGGAATATCACACCTCATTTCACAGATTAATCAGCTTGGAATGAAAGTGGGCCTTTACTCTTCAAACGGAACACTCACCTGTGAGGACCTGCCCGCCAGCCTCGGCACAGAAGTGCTTGACGCAAAAACAGTTGCGGAATGGGGCTGTGAATTTTTCAAATACGATTTCTGCCACCATAAAAATATCAGCGGCGAAGCTCCGATGATTGAGGGAATTAAACTCAACACCCTCGGCAACAAGGCAGAGGTAAAGCTTTATGCTTCAGACGCTAAGCTTTCAGGCAAGGCAAAAGTATTCAATGTAAAAAAACTTCCGAGCGGAAAAGCAATCGGAATGCTCAACCATGCGGCAGGCACGGCAACATTCCGCCCCGTTGTAAATTCGGCAGGAAACTACACTCTCACATTGCTTGTTTACAAGCAGTTTTCAAGGCACGAAAAATATCTTCAGGTAATCGTTAACGGCGAACTTTATGAAGTATTCTTCCCCAAGGCAAACGCATTCAGCCCAACAGGCAGAACACAGCTTTCAGTAAGACTTAAAGACGGCGAAAACGAAATCGTGCTCAAAAACCCCGTTGTTACAATGGCGGACAGCTCATTTATTCAGTACAGCAGAATGGGCAAGGCGCTCAAGGATGCTGCTAAGCAGACTGCTCTTGAAAAGGGAATGCCTGAAAAACCGATTATCTATTCAATATGCGAATGGGGAACAGCGTTTCCGTGGCATTGGGGCGCAAAAGCAGGAAATATGTGGCGCACAACACACGATATTTTCGCAAAATGGCCCAGCATACACCTTATTTATTCAAGAAATATAGGTCTTTATAAATACGCAGGACCGGGCGCTTGGAACGACCCCGATATGCTTGAGGTTGGAAACGGAAAACTCACTGACGAGGAAAACAGAACACATTTCAGCCTTTGGTGTATGATGGCTGCACCGCTTGTTCTTGGAAACGATATAAGACTTCTTATCGGAAGCGACGGCGAACCGAACGCAGACAGCCCTGTTCTTAAAATAGTAACTAACAGAAACCTTATTGCTATTGACCAGGACACACTTGGCAAGCCTGCTAAAAGGATAAAGAAGATTAGCGGAATAGATATTCTTGCAAGACCGCTTTCAAACGGTGATATTGCTCTTTGTCTTTATAATCCCTCATCAAGAGTTAAGGGCATATCACTCAACATCGGCGACATTATTACTGACGAATATCTTGAATTTGCTCCTGCGGCTGATTCTTACCGTGTTCACGAGCTTTGGAGCGACGAGAGATTTAACACAAAAACAATCTCTGCTTCACTTCAGAAGCACGGCTGCCGTGTTTACAGAATAAGCAATAAATAATTAGACATAGCAAAGGGGAAACGCACGAATATCCTGCGCCTCCCCTTTAATTTTAATATTTTTACTTTTAATCGGAGTTAATACTATGCTTAAAGAACTTGACAAAAATTATGCAGATGCGGTGTTTGAATTAATGGAGCAAAGCTTCCCCACTGACGAATACAGAAACGAAGCGGAGCAAAAAGCGCTTTTTGATAAAAAAGAATACCGTGTTTACGGACTTACCGAAAAAGATAATAACGAAAAAATTGTGGGCTTCATTGCGATGTGGCAGTTTGACGATTTTGCTTATCTTGAAAACTTTGCCGTTTCAGAACACGCTCGTAACGGCGGTATAGGCGGAAAAATGCTCGATGAACTTTGTAAGGCTCTCGCCTGCCCCGTATGCCTTGAAGTGGAACCGCCTAAAAGTGAGATAACACGCCGCAGAATAGGCTTTTACGAGCGGCACGGTTTCTTCCTTAATGATTATCATTATATCCAGCCTGCGCTATCCAAAGGCAAAAATTCAATGCCGCTTAAAATAATGACCCTCGGCGGAAAAGTTAACGAAGCGCAATTTGAGAAAATCAAATCGGTATTATATAAAAATGTATATAATATCCAATTTCACAATAATTCAATAACTGTAATAAAAAAACGGATACGGTAAAACCGTATCCGTTTTGATTATGTATTTAAAATTAGTTGTTGATGAGTTTGTCATCTTCGTTGTTCCAGCTGTAAAGCTTACGAACTTCTTCGCCAACCTTTTCTGACGGATGCTCAGAAGCAAGCTTTCTCATAGCCTTGAAGTGAACCTGACGACCTGCAGGGCTCATATCAAGAAGGAACTCTTTAGCAAATGTACCGTCCTGAATGTCGGAAAGAATCTGCTTCATAGCTTTCTTAGTATCTTCTGTGATGATCTTAGGACCTGTGATGTAGTCGCCGTATTCAGCAGTATTTGAAATTGAATATCTCATTCCTGCGAAACCTGACTGATAGATAAGGTCTACGATAAGCTTCATCTCGTGAATGCACTCAAAGTAAGCGTTTCTGGGGTCATAACCAGCTTCGCAAAGAGTTTCAAAACCAGCCTGCATAAGTGCGCAAACGCCGCCGCAAAGAACTGCCTGCTCACCGAAGAGGTCTGTTTCTGTTTCTGTTCTGAATGTTGTTTCAAGAACACCTGCACGAGCGCCGCCGATACCGAGAGCGTAAGCAAGAGCGATATCAAGAGCGTGGCCGCTTGCATCCTGCTCAACAGCAACAAGACACGGTGTGCCCTTGCCTGCCTGATACTCACTGCGAACAGTGTGGCCGGGAGCCTTGGGAGCGATCATTGCAACATCAACAAACTTGGGGGGCTTAATGCAGCCGAAGTGAATGTTGAAGCCGTGTGCGAACATGAGCATATTGCCTTCTTCAAGGTTGGGCTCGATTTCGCTTTTATAAACATCTGCCTGAAGCTCATCGTTGATAAGGAACATAATAATGTCTGCTTTCTTTGAAGCTTCTGCGGTTGTGTAAACCTCAAAGCCCTGAGCTTCTGCCTTTTTCCATGATTTGCTACCTTCGTACAGGCCGACGATAACATTGCAGCCTGATTCTTTCAAGTTAAGAGCATGAGCATGACCCTGTGAGCCGTAGCCGATAATGGCAATGGTTTTACCTGAAAGATAGTCGAGATTACAGTCTGACTGATAAAAAATTCTTGCCTGTGACATAATGTTTTCCTCCATATAATTCTTTAAACATTTGTTAGCACATCTGTTGAAGTGCATATGTGTTAGCGATTTTTATTATAGTACTTCGCATTTAATTCGTCAAGGCTTTTTGCCGATTATTACTTGTAAAATGAGCGTATAAGTAGTAATATAACATTAAATAAAAGATTTAGAACATATTTAATGAAAAGAGTGACAAGATAAAATGAATAAAGCACAGGAACTTAGATTTTATATAGAGGCGCTTTGCGTTTACGACCTTAAAAAAGACGAGGTTATCGCCTCCCTTCTTGACCTGCTTCAAAGCATAAATTCCGAAAAGGTACTTGAAAAGCAGAGTGAATTTTTCAGGCAGGTTACAAAGCGCAAATCACTTAAAGAGTATATTTCTAAAATCATACTCAAAGATGATAACCCGTTCACAAAAGCGGCGGCAAGCTCAGATGCGGACAAGCTTGCGCCGTCTGTATTAGAGGGCGTTAAAAGCGACTTGCAGAAACTGGAGGCTATTGCAAACATAAGACCCGAGGATATTTATATGTCCGTTGGAAGCGGAGATTTGCAGAATGTACTCAAAACCCTGCCCGCCTGGGAAACAGGAAAAGGCGTTGCGCCCCTTGAAGAAAACTGGGGAGAATGTATACCTGCCCTTATCGAATACCACAAGAAAAACGGCTACGGTATGTATTCAAAATACACGGCGTTCACTTGGCGCAACCACAATTTATTCCCTCTTTCGGGAACAGACCCGATTTTGCTTTCAGATTTGAAAAACTACGAACTTCAGAGAAAGCAGGTTATTGATAACACAGAGAGTTTCGTAAACGGTTATCCGTCAAACAATGTGCTCCTTTACGGCGACAGAGGTACAGGAAAAAGCTCCACAGTTCACGCCGTTCTCAACGCATATGCAAAAGACGGACTTCGTATGATTGAGATTTCAAAGAGTGATATTCCCGACCTCACTCTTATCAGAGAAATACTTGCAGAAATACCGATGAAATTCATCATCTTTATAGACGACCTGTGCTTTGATTCGCACGACGATTCGTTCGGCGAACTTAAAGCCGCGCTTGAGGGCAGCCTCTCAGGCAGAAAGCACAATACGCTTATTTATGCAACATCAAACAGGCGTCATCTTATTAAAGAGAGCTTTTCAGACCGTGACAACGATATAAACAGAAACGACATTATGCAGGAACAGCTGAGCCTTTCAGACAGATTCGGTCTTTCAATCACCTTTGTTAACCCCGACAAAAAGGCTTATCTTGATATTGTTGAGAAAATTGCGCAGGACAGAAAGCTTGATGTTGACAAAGACAGACTTTTCCTTGTTGCGGAACAATGGGCTTCACGCAAGGGCGGCCGCTCTCCACGCTGCGCAAGGCAGTTTATTGACTTTGTTGAAAGCGCAGAAAAGCGTGGAAAAGAATGGTAAAAAAGTCAATATCTTGTTTATAATTTCTTTACAAATTTCACTAATTGTTAACGCAAAAATAAAATTATGAACAAAAACAAATGTTAATATTTCCCCATAAGAAAGGAGAACCACTATGAGCAATAAAATTCTTGTTGTTGATGACGATTTAAACATCTGCGAGCTTCTTAAGCTTTATCTTGAAAACGAGGGTCACACCGTTTTCGTTGCCAATGACGGTCAGGCCGCTGTTGACACTTTCAAGGCAAAAGAGCCCGATCTTGTTTTGCTTGACATTATGCTGCCTAAAATGGACGGCTGGCAGGTTTGCAGAGAAATCAGAAAAACCTCTTCCGTGCCGATTATCATGCTGACAGCAAAAGGCGAAACATTCGACAAGGTGCTCGGTCTTGAACTCGGAGCGGACGACTATGTAACAAAGCCGTTTGACGCAAAAGAGGTTATGGCGAGAATCAAAGCCGTTCTTCGCCGCGCAAAATCAGAAAATGAAAATGCGCCTCAGGAAAAGAAAGTTGTTGTTTACGACAAACTTGAAATCAATATTGAAAACTACGAGATGAAAGTTAACGGCGTTGTTGTTGATACACCGCCGAAAGAACTTGAACTCATTTATCATTTTGCTTCAAACCCCAACAGAGTTTACACAAGAGACCAGCTTCTTGACGAGGTATGGGGATTTGATTACTACGGCGACTCAAGAACGGTTGATGTTCATGTTAAAAGACTTCGTGAAAAGCTTGAGGGCGTTTCAGACAAATGGTCGCTCAAAACCGTTTGGGGCGTAGGTTATAAATTTGAAACTAAAGAATAAATTTTAAAACGAGGAAGTTAAAACCGATAAGGATTTGTAAGTATGGCGGGTAAAATAAACATCGGAAATAAGTTTGAAAAAGCGCTCATAAAAGTGACAGAGCTTTTGCATATAAAACCGAATATTTTCACAAAATACTTTCTGACCTTTGCGGCAATACTGCTCACAGTGCTGCTTGTTCTCGGCTCAACGCTCACTCTGCTTGTGAATAACTACACGATAAACGAGCGCACAACGCTGTTAAAGCAGAATGTGTATTCAATAGCGAACACTGTTGAGGGCACTCTCGAAACGCAGGAGATGAACTCACGCTATTCTATAGAAAAAGCGCTTTTGTGCCAAACGCTCGCCACCGTTTCACAGTCAATAGACGCAGATATTTTTGTGTGCGACACAGGCGGAAACATTATTCTTTGCAGGGATATGACAAACGGCGGTTCGGTGCTCGGTTATTTTCCGAGCTGCAGCACCCACGGCAAAATAGTTATGAGCAGCAATATTCTTTCCGCAGTTTATCAGCAGGGAGAAATTGTTGAAAAAACTGTTGTTTCAGGCACTTCGTGTTTTGTTGTGGGCAGACCCGTTTATTCTAACGGAGAAATTATAGGAACGGTTTTTGCCATTTCTAATTCAGGTATGCCGAGCCTTTCTGTTACAGTATTCCGATTATTTTCCATCTCCGCATTTATCTGCTTAATTTTTGCGTTTCTCTGTATATACTATTTAACGAAAAGAATGGTTACTCCGCTTCAGCAAATGAGCAAGGCAGCAAAGCAGTTTGCAGTAGGCGATTTTTCGTGCAGAGTTAAAATTGAAGGCGAGGACGAAATGGCGGACCTCGGAAACGCCTTTAACGATATGGCGGATGCGCTTGATGTGCTTGAAGGCTCGAGAAGAAGCTTTGTTTCAAATGTTTCCCACGAGCTTAAAACACCGATGACATCTATTGCAGGATTTATCGACGGTATTCTTGACGGCACTATACCGAAAGAAAAGCAGGATTATTACCTTAAAATAGTCAGCACAGAAGTGCAGAGGCTTTCAAGGCTTGTTGTTTCAATGCTCAATATGAGTAAAATCGAAAGCGGCGACCTTGAAATGAAACCGTCAAAATACGATATATCAGACCAGATTATTCAAATTCTTCTGACATTTGAGCAGAAAATAGAGAACAAGCATATAGACATACGGGGACTTGATAAGCTTGTACCCACATATATTGTTGCGGACCCCGATATGATTTATCAGTGTATCTACAACCTTGTTGACAACGCCGTTAAATTTACAAACGACGGCGGATACATTGAAGTTAGACTTAAAGACACGGGCACTCAAATAGAGCTTAGCATCAAAAACAGCGGAACCGGTATAAACGCTGAGGATCTTTCAAGAGTTTTTGAAAGATTTTATAAGGCGGATAAGAGCAGAAGTCTCGATTCAAAAGGCGCAGGGCTCGGTCTGTATCTTGTTAAGCTTATGATTGAAATGCACTCAGGCAGAGTAACAGCTAAGAGCGAAAGCGAGGACACCGCTGAATTTTCATTTACACTGCCGAAGCAATACAGCCCCGTTTATATTAAGGAGACAAGATAATTATGAACAACGATTACGAAAACGATTTCAATAAACAAACAACAAATAACGAGCCGAGCGGCGAACCTGACCAAAACGGCTCAACATATCATTATTCCTATACGGGAGCGGGTAATTCAAACCCAAATGCAACTAATTATTACAGCGCTCCTAAGCAAAGCGCCGCACCCGATAACGGCGGCAAGCATAAAAAGCAAAAGGCTGTTCAGTATGACGAATTCGGCAATCCGATTAAGCCTAAAAAGAATAAAACAGCTGCTACAATAGGCATAGTTGTTGCAATATGCGCTGTGCTTGCGATAATCGGACTTGTTGTTTCTTTCTCAACAACAACTTCAACAAAAGAAAAAGAGAGCACAACAAGCTCATCATCAGCTCAGGCGCAGACTCAGGAACAGGGCGAAGTTGCAAAACAGGACGGCGAGGGCAATTACACCGTTGCAGGCATTGCCGAAAACTGCATTGATTCTTGCGTAGGTATAACAGTATATGCGGATTCAAGTGCATACAGCGATTTTTACGGCTACGGATACGGCTCTGAACAGCAGTCATCAAGCGGAAAAACAATTTCCGGAGAAGGCTCAGGTATCCTTATGCTTGAGGACGGCTCAAAAACTTATGTTCTCACCTGCGCACATGTAATAAGCGACGGCTCTGCTTTCACAGTTACACTTGAGAACGGCGACGAATATGAAGCCACAATGGTAGGCTATGACAGCCAGACAGATATAGGCGTTCTTTCAATAAACGCAACAGGTCTTAAAATTGCAGAATTTGCAGATTCAAGCCAGACGGTTGTAGGCGAACAGGTTGTTGCAATCGGATGCCCCGGCGGTCTTGAGTTTATGAACAGCGTTACAAGCGGATATGTTTCAGCGCTTGACAGACCTATTTCTTCCTCAATCGGTTATGATACAGAGTGTATTCAGATTGATGCGGCAATCAACCCCGGCAACAGCGGCGGCGCACTCTTTAATATGCAGGGTCAGGTTATAGGCGTTAACTCCTCAAAAATTGCGGCAACAGAGTATGAGGGTATCGGATTTGCTGTTCCCAGCAACACGGCTATTGAAACCGCAAACAGCCTTATTAAGGTAGGCTATGTTGAGGGAAGAGCAAAAATAGGCGTCACCTACAATACAATAACCAACTACTCAAATTCAGAGGCTATCTTAAATGCGCTCTCAGAACTCGGATATGAAAATGCACAGGGCACAATGGTAATCAGCGAAGTTTCATCTGATTCCGACCTTGCGGACAAGGATATTCGCGCATATGATATGATTGTTGCGGTAAACGGCGAAACACTTACCGACACCGATATTATGACCTCAAAACTTGCAGACAGCAAACCTGGAGACACCTTAAAGCTTACTATCGCAAGAATTGAGAATAATCAGATAAAAACATTTGAAGTTGACTGCACCCTCATAGAATCAAAGGGCAACTGATAACTAACTAAAAGTTCTCAAAATATAATACAGAAACACCCCGTGAAATCAATCGTTTCACGGGGTGTTTTCTTTTATAGAAGAATAAGAAACGGCAGATTCGCTATGAACCTGCCGTGATTTATTATTATAATTACATATTATAACTCTGCTATAACTTCTACTTCACAGAGAACGCCTTTCGGCAAATCCTTTACAGCAACGCAGCTTCTTGCGGGCTTTGATGTGAAATACTCGCCGTAAACAGCGTTAAAAGCCGCAAAATCGTTTATATCAGCAAGGAAGCACACTGTTTTAACAGCCTTATCAAGGCTTGTGCCTGCTGCTTCACAAACAGCTTTAAGATTTTCGCACACCTGCTTTGTCTGTGCTTCAATTGTCTGCGCCTCAACTGCGCCTGTTGCGGGGTTGATTGCAATCTGTCCGCTTGTAAAAAGAAGTCCGTTCGCCTTTACTGCCTGGCTGTAAGGTCCGATTGCATCGGGCGCATTTTTAGTTGAAACATAATCCATTATAATCATCCTTTCAAAATCATTTTAAATCAAATAATATTATCTGTCGCAAACTTCAAATCCTGCATCACGAAGCGCATCCTTGATTGCAACAACATGAGCATAGTCCCTTGTTTCAACCTCTATTCTGAGATAGCAGTCTGTAATATTCATATCAAGGTCTGTGCTGTCATAATTAATACTTGTTACATTTGCGCCCGTCTGAGCGATAATCTTTGAAACATCGGAAAGCTGACCCGGCTTATCTGAAAGCGCTATTGTAATATTAGCAGTTCTGCCGCTCATTTTGAGACCTCTTTCAATAACTCTTGAAAGAATTGTAACATCAATATTACCGCCTGAAACAAGGCAACAAACATTTTTGCCGTCAATATCGGGGATTTTGCCTGCAAGAACAGCCGCAACGGGAACTGCGCCAGCACCCTCTGCAATAAGTTTCTGCTGTTCAAGCAATGTTAAGATTGCAAGGGCTATTTCGTCATCAGAAACGGTAACGATACCATCCACATATTTCTGAACCATTTCATATGTAAGGTCGCCGGGAGTTTTAACCGCAATACCGTCTGCAATAGTCTGAACCTTTTCAAGCGTTTCTATTTTTCCGTCATTTATGGAGTGCTCCATACTCGGCGCACCCTGCGCCTGAACACCGTAAACCTTGCAATTCGGGTTAATCTGCTTAATTGTATATGCAACGCCTGAAATAAGACCGCCGCCGCCGATGGGAACGATAACTACATCGGCATTCGGAAGCTGTTCCATAATCTCAAGACCTATTGTTCCCTGACCTGCAATAACATCGGGGTCATCAAACGGATGAATAAAACAGTAACCTTTTTCATCTCTGAGCTGTATTGCCTTATTATAAGCGTCATCATAAACGCCCTTTACCATACATACTTCTGCGCCGAAACGCTTTGTAGCCTCCACCTTTGATATGGGAGCGCCGTCTGGAAGGCAGATAAGGCTTTTAATTCCGCTTTTTGTTGCCGCAAGCGCAACACCCTGAGCGTGGTTACCTGCTGAGCAAGCTATTACGCCCTTTTTCTTTTCCTCGTCTGAAAGCTGGCTGATTTTAAAATAAGCACCCCTAACCTTAAATGAACCCGTAACCTGAAGATTCTCTGTTTTAAGGTACACATTTGTTCCTTTTCTGATATTCGGGGCTAAAATCATATCGGTTTCCCTGATTATCTCTTTCAAAACTCTTGCCGCTTTATATACTCTGTCAAGTGTGAGCATCATAACATCTCCCGTTATAAACATTTCAATTTTAATTAAATTATTTTAATACTTATAATTGAGTTTGTCAATCACTGAGGAAAAACACAAATACCAAATAATACCGGCACAGGCTATTTTATATTGACTTTATTATAAATATGTTTTAAAATTAGAGTGTTAATGCTGAATTAGGGGGATAAACAATATTGAAATCGTTTAAAAAAGTTCTTGCAATCATTCTTTGCGTTGCTCTTGTAGGAGTTCTTTTTGCAGGCTGCGCATCAAGTGAAACAGCAGACGAAATTACAGATAAAACAATGCTTGTAGCTTACACAGAGGAAAATGCTCCTTTCATCTACACAGATGAAAACGGTAATCTTACAGGCTTTGATGTTGAAGTAGTGGCTAATATTTTTGAATCCGTTAAGGGCGACTATGACAACTATAAATTTGTTCAGGTTGAAGAGGGTTATGTTCTCGGCGAAGATGTTGCATACACAGACAGCGAGGGCAACGACTATGTTGCCGATATTTTCTGCGGAGGTATGCAGAAAGATGTTGGCACTGTTAACGAGGATTACTACTGGACAGATGATATTATCAGCAACAAAGTAGTTACTGTTGTTAAGGACAGCGCTATTACATCATACAACGACCTCAGCGGCGTAACGGCAGGCGTTGTTTCAGACCTTGCGGCTCAGGCTCTTGACGAAAACACAGCTATTAAAAACCGTCTTGCAGGCGTAAATACATATGCAAATCTTGACGAGGCTTTCGCTGCACTTGAGGCAGGCGAAATCGGAGCAGTTATTGCAAACGATTTTGACCTTTACAAAAATTCCGCTTCAAGTTCATACAACATGCTTGACGGATCGCTCAAAACTGTTAATTACGGATTTGCTTTTGACAAAGCTACAGGTTATGCAGACAGCTTCAATGAGGCTATTACAGAAATGCTTTCACCCGACTACGGCGACGGAGACACACTTACCCCATTAGTTGAAAAGTATTTTTCAAATTCAGCCGCTTGCGTTTTCACTGTTGAAACAGAAACTGAACAATAAAATATCCTTATTATAAAAAAGCCTGCTTCAAGCAGGCTTTTATTTTTGATTAAACGGGTATTGACATAAAAAAATTAATATGATGTAATTAAGCTGATAAATCACTTTTGATTTTAAGGGGAAAAATATGATTACATTAAAGCCGCAAAATGTGCCGAACGAAAACCAACAGGCACAAATAGATAGAAAATACGGGATGTTCATTCATTTCGGAATAAACACATTTAACGACACCGAATGGTCTGACGGAAAACTGCCTGTAAGCAGTTATAATCCCACAGAAATTGACGCTGACGGCTGGGTAAAAAACGCATACGAGGCTGGGATGACATATGTTATCCTAATTACAAAGCACCATGACGGTTTCTGTCTTTGGGATACAAAATACACAGATTACTGCGTTAAAAACTCTCCTAACAAAACGGATGTGGTACTAGAAACAGCGAAAGCCTGCAAAAAATACGGGATAAAGCTGGGGCTTTATTATTCGCTGTGGGACAGACACGAAAAGTGTTATAAAAACCACAAAAAATATGTTGAATATATGTGTAATCAGCTTACCGAATTGCTTGACGGCAGATATGGTGAAATTGTTGAGGTTTGGTTTGACGGTGGCTGGGATAAGCGTGCGAAAAATTGGAATGTAGAAAAACTTTACGATTTGGTGCACACCTTACAGCCAGGCTGTGTATGTGCCGTGAACACCACTATCGGCAACGAAATGTTTAAGCGCACCTCTTCAAAATACTTGCCGGAGAAGTATAAAGAGGGTATGCCGATAAAGTATTTTCCGAGCGACTTCAGGCTGTTTGACCCTTATTTTACAAGAGATGACGACCCGAAACTGTACAAGAAAAATTCAAATATGTATTACCTGCCGTTTGAAGCCACAATATGCATAAGAAATATGAAAAACTGGTTTTGGGACCCGAAATACACTTCGGAAAAGCTTATAGAGGCAGAATTTATTGCCGAGCATTACAGAAAACTTATCGCTCAGAAAAATGTTCTCGTTGTCAATGTTGCGCCGAATACTGACGGAAAACAGGAGCAATCAGATATTGACAGACTTATGGAAGCTTCCGAAATTCTAGGAATAAAAAGAACGCTGTAACAGCTTACAGCGCATAATCAAAACATAAAAACATCCCCTGCTTTATTTGGCGGGGGATGTTTTCTGCGTTTTTAATCAGTATCCTAAATTTTCATTTACGATAATAACATTTATTCTGTCCTTATGGCGCTGATAAGAGGAAACAACGAAGTTACAGCATATTCTTTCATCGCTCCTGCAACCGTCGCACATTTCGGCGCCGTCCCTGTCAAGGCTTATACATTTGCCTGTTACAGCGCACGGAGTATTTCTGTCAAGCCTTTTGGTGTTCGGCGGTGCGGCAAGTTCCTTAACTCTTTTAACTGCGGCGTCAAGATTTTCAACAATCTTATTAACGCCCACAACCATAATAACCTTTTTAGGCCCGTAAACAATGCAGGCAACACGGTTTGAATTGCCGTCCACATTATAGAGCTCGCCGTTTTGAGTAACGGCGTTTGATGAACAGAAAAATGCGTCGCTACCGAAAGCCTTAATATAGCAATTTCTTATTTCATCGCCCTCAAGTCCTCTTCTATCCGCAAAATCATAGCAACCGCTTTCAAGCAGTTCCATAACGCCTGTTTCCTTGAGCGTTTCGCTTCCGCCGTTTGCAACAGTACTGCCGTCTGGCACAAGCTTTTTGATGAGCGGCACAACTTCATCCTTTGTTTCAACATAATAAGCCGCCATATTGTTTTTTCTCAAATTTTCCATTGTTTTTTCAACGATTTTATCCATAACAACACCTCTTTCGCTGAGTATAAGTATATTATATCAAAGGCTGTATTTTCTGTCCAGACTTCTGTACTGAACAGCCTGCGCAACATGGCTCATTTCTATATTTTCACTCTCATCAAGGTCTGCAATCGTTCTTGCAATGCGCAGAATTTTATCATACGCCCTTGCGGAAAGACCAAGCCTTTCAAAGCTGAGGCGCAGAAGTTCTGAGGCGTCATCTGTCAAAACACAACAGCGTTTCGTCATTTCAGGCGTCATTTTTGCGTTGCAGGTAATTCCCGTACCCTCAAATCGTTTTCTCTGTATTTCTCTTGCCCTGTTCACTCTCTTTCTTATCTCTGCCGATGTCTCCTCAGGCTCCTTTGAAGAGAGTTTATCATAATCAACAGGCTCAACCTCAATATGTATATCAATTCTGTCAAGAAGCGGCCCGCTGATTTTGTCACGGTAACGCTTTTTTGCCGCTTCTGTGCAGGTGCATTCCTTTGTCGGATGCCCCGAATATCCGCACGGACAGGGGTTCATTGCGGCAACAAGCATAATGTTTGAGGGATAAGAAACTGTGCCGCTGCTTCTTGCGATAGTAATCTTTCCGTCTTCAAGCGGCTGGCGAAGCGCTTCCTTTGCCCTGCGGTCAAATTCGGGAAACTCATCCATAAACAAAACGCCGTTGTGCGCAAGGCTGATTTCACCCGGTCTAGGCGTCTGTCCGCCGCCTGCAAGACCCTGCGCTGAAATAGTGTGGTGAGGACTGCGAAACGGTCTGCTTGCGATAAGCTGAACACCCTCGCCGAGTTCGCCTGCAATTGAATAGATTTTAGTTGTTTCAAGTTCCTCTTCAAATGTCATTTCAGGCAGAATGGACGGAAGCCTTTTTGCAAGCATTGATTTTCCTGTGCCGGGAGGCCCTGCCATAATGCAGTTGTGCCCGCCTGCCGCCGCAATTTCAAGCGCTCTTTTTGCGTCCTCCTGCCCTTTTACATCGGCAAAATCAAGCATATTTGTATATGTGGAAACAGCCGTTTGCGGTCTGTAACACGGCTCAACAAGCTGTTTTGAATTAAGATGATTAATCACCTCGCCTATATTTTTAACGGGAAATACATCAATGCCGTCAACTACGCTTGCTTCGGCTGAGTTTGCAAACGGCACGAATACAGCACCGTATTTTTCCTCTCTCGCCTTTAATAACATAGGCAGAATCCCGTTGCACGGTCTTATCTCGCCGTCAAGAGAAAGTTCGCCTACAAATGCAAAGCCGTCTATATCCCCTTCAATCTGTCGGCTTGCTTTTAAGAGCGCAATAAGAATTGGCAAATCATAAATGGGGCCCTCTTTTTTTATATCGGCAGGGGCAATATTTACGGTTATTTTTGAAACGGGATAATCGTATCCGCAGTTTTTAATGCTCGCACGCACACGCTCTTTACTCTCTTTAACAGCGGCATCAGGCAAACCCACAATATCAAACCTCGGCAGGGATACTGATATATCCGCCTCCACAACAACACAAAACGCATCCATACCGAATACTCCGAGACTTTTTGCCTTTGCAAACATAGCTACACCGCCAATCAAAATTAATACAACTATTATACTAAATTGTAAGTATTACTGCAACAATAATATGGCAAGTTGGAATTATAACTGCAAAATCATTTTATTTAAATTTTGTTCATTTGTCTGTTATTGACATTATTTTTCTTAGCGTTTACAATATAATCATAATAAATAATTAATATTAGGGAGCGATATTATGGACATAAAAACCGCATATAATGAATGGCTTGAAAAGGCTGTTCTTGACCCCGACCTTATTGAAGAACTCAAAGCTGTTGCAAATGACGAGGAACAGATTGCGGACAGATTTTATAAGGACCTTGAATTCGGCACAGCAGGTCTTAGAGGCGTTATCGGCGCAGGCTCAAACAGAATGAATGTTTACACCGTTTGCCGCGCTACTCAGGGACTTGCAGATTTTTTGAACAAGCATTTTGAAAACCCGAGCTGTGCTATCGGCTACGACTCAAGAATCAAGAGCGATTATTTTTCAAAAGAAGCGGCTAAAACTCTTGCCGCAAACGGAGTAAAGGTTTATATTTACGAAGAACTTGAACCCACCCCCTGCCTTTCTTATGCAATAAGAAAATATCACACATCGGGCGGCATTATACTCACTGCTTCACACAACCCTGCAAAATATAACGGCTACAAGTGCTATGACAGCAACGGTTATCAGATGACTGACGAGGAAGCCGCTGAAACTTACGAATATATTAAAAAGGTAGACTATTTCACAGGCATAAAGACTATGGACTTTGACGAGGCTGTTGAAAAGGGTCTTATCGAGTATATGGGAGAGGACACCATTGAGGCGTTTCTTGACGAGGTAGAAAAGCAGTGTGTTCATCCGAAAATCTGCGAAAAAGCAGGTCTTAAAGTTATATACACACCGCTTAACGGCACGGGTAACAAGCCTGTAAGAAAGATTCTTGACAGGATAGGCGCAAAAGAGGTTTACATCGTTAAAGAGCAGGAAATGCCTGACGGAAATTTCCCGACCTGCCCCTACCCCAACCCTGAAATCAAGCAGGCTTTTGAGGTTGCGCTTAAAATGGCGGACGAAATCAAGCCCGATATTCTTCTTGCAACAGACCCCGACTGCGACAGAGTAGGAATTGCTGTTCCCGATAAGGACGGAAATTATGTTCTTATGAGCGGCAACGAAGTAGGAGCAATGCTTCTCAACTACCTTTTATCTCAAAGAAAGGCAAACGGCACACTTCCTGAAAACGCTGTTGCCGTTAAATCTTTCGTATCAACAGACCTTGCAGAGGTAATCGCAAAGAAATACAACTGCACTTTCAAAAATCTTCTCACAGGATTTAAATATATCGGCGAGCTTATCACTCAGCTTGAAGCAGACGGCAGAGCAGATGACTTTATTATGGGCTTTGAGGAGTCCTACGGTTATCTTGCAGGCACTCACGCAAGGGATAAGGACGCAGTTGTAGGCTCAATGCTCATCTGCGAAATGGCGGCTTATTACAAGACGCAGGGCAAATCTCTTCTTGAAGTTATGGACGATATTTACAGCGAATTCGGCTATTACTGCAACACCGTTTCAAGCTTTGAGTTTGAGGGTGCGGCAGGAATGAAAAAGATGGCTGAGATTATGGATAACCTCAGAGAAAATCCGCCCGAAGAGCTTGCAGGTATGAAAGTTGTTTATATGGCAGATTACAGGTCAAGCATTGCCGTTTATGCAGAAACTGGCAAAACGGAAAAAATCGACCTGCCTAAATCTAATGTGCTTTCATTCAAGACAAACGGCGGAAACGGCGTAATAATCAGACCGAGCGGCACAGAGCCGAAAATCAAGGCATATATCACAGCTATTGCAGACAGCAAGGAAAAATCACAGAGCCTTGCAGACGAGCTTGTTGCCGAAGCAAAGGCACTTATGGGGGTATAACCTATGAACAACAGAAAATGGGTTAAAATAACCTGTATCATACTTGCCGTTTTAATCGGCGGCAGCGGGTTAACGGTAGGCATATTCGCCCTCTTTTCAATGTAAATCAGATAAAAACAAAAGGTCTTTCCTAATACGGGAAAGACCTTTTTATTTTGAAATATTCGGATTATCTGTTCTGCCAACGATATAATCTATGGAAACATCGTAATAATCTGCAAGCTTTATGAGCATTTCCACAGGAACATTTATTCTGCCGTTTTCATAATCAGAATAAGTGCTTTGGTCTACGGACAGATATTTTGCAAGCTGAATTTGTTTTAAATCGTTATCTTCTCTCAAATCACGAATTCTTGAATAAATCACATAACCACCGCAATAATTATATAATATGGGTAATTCCCATATTGACAAATATGGGCGATGCCCATATAATTGAAATATACCACATAATAAGTTTACATTAGATATATACATAACAATACGCATGCTTCCCGAATATTGTGTGAGGAAATTAAAATGAAAAGCGTAATATACGAAAACACCGTTTATATGATTAAAAACTGGTTTAAATGGGATAAAAAGAGTATTGCCTATTTTATAATACGCATACCTGCTCTTGTTATTCAGCCAATCATAACAGCTTTAATTCCCAAAGCGATGATAGACTGCATCAACAACCATGTATCAGTAGGCGAGCTTGCGGCAACAGTTGCCGTTTTGAGTGCGCTTGTTGCTCTGACAACATGGCTTGCCCCATTTATGCAGGAACTCATTTTGGGAAGTGCAAGAATAATAAGAATGAGATACGCCGTAATGGCGTTTGATAAAAATTTGAACGCCGATTATGTTCAAATAGAAAGCCTGCAAGGAAGAGAAATGAATCAGCGTGCAGGTGACTTTTACAGAAGCTTTTATGCAGGTTCGGCTGATTTCTTTGAAACGCTCAATATGATTTGTGTTTCCGTGATAGGCATTATTACCTCAGCGGCGCTCATATATAAAATTAATTTTTTCATTATTCTTCTCATAATCGCAACCTGCGTGGTTGAGGCTGCCGTACTGCGTTTTCTAAACAGCGCAAGTATCAAGATGAGAGATAAGGAAAACGATATAACAACAAAATTTAATTATTTCTATGCCCAAAGTAAAAACACTGGCGCAGGAAAAGACATAAGAATCTATTCTTTGGGCGACAGATTTATTGCCGTTATGGCGCAGCTTGTGTATGAAATCGACAAGCTTGCACGCATTTACACTAAAACAGATTTTTCGGTAAGCGGAGTAAGAGCGTTGCTCAATCTTCTGCGTGAACTTGTAGCATATGCTTATCTGACTTATCTTGCTGCAACGGGCAAACTTTCCGTTTCCGATTTCATATTCTACTTTGGCATAATAACAGGCTTCTCAAACTGGATAGTGAGCCTTGTATATTGCATATCATCGCTTGAGCGTTGCTGTAACCAATGCAGCAGATACAGAGAATATGTTGAGGGCGATAGCTTTGAACACCAAAGCACAAACAACAATACGCCGACAGCAGTTGACAGCGTTGAGTTTAAAAACATATCATTTGCATATCCGCAGTCCGATAAAACTGTATTAAACAACATATCATTCAAGGTAACAAAAGGTGAAAATATTGCAATAGTCGGAGAAAACGGAGCAGGAAAGACAACGCTCATAAAACTTCTCTGCGGTCTTTATAAAACCGACAAAGGCGAAATCATCATAAATTCTAAATCTTCGTCAGAATTTGAAAAGGGCGAATATTTCTCCTTATTCTCCCCTGTTTTTCAGGATTATTCATTTTTACCGCTCACAGTGGCTCAAAACATTGCGGCAAGCCTTGATTTTGATGAAGAAAAGGTTATCTCATCGCTGAAATCCGCAGGAATTTACGATAAAATAAAATCTCTTCCAAACGGCATAAACACAAAAATGATAAAAGAGATAAACAAAGACGCTGAGGATTTTTCAGGCGGTGAAAAGCAAAAACTTTTGCTTGCAAAGGCAGTTTTCAAAAACGCACCCGTTCTCATTCTGGATGAGCCAACAGCGGCGCTTGACCCGATTGCCGAAAATGAAATATATACGCATTTCAATTCTTTTATTAAAGATAAAACGGCAATATACATATCACACCGCTTGTCAAGCTGTGTTTTCTGCAACCGTATCGCTGTATTTGAAAAAGGAAAGCTTGTGCAGACAGGAACGCACAATGAGCTTTTAAACAATCTTGACGGAGCATACAGCAAGCTTTGGAATGCTCAGGCACAATATTACACATAAATTTAATATAAAACATTACAATATTTAGCAATACAAAAAAAGGAGCAGCTAAAAAAGCTGCTCCTTTTGCACTATTTAATTATTTTTTTTACAACTCTTTTGATCTTTCTGAGTAACCTATAAATTATGTTAGATTGTCTTTTATTCAACTGCTTTTTCAATATATCATTTTGACGCTTGATTTCAAGTATTTCTTCTTTTTGGCGTTCATTTTCCTTTTTAGCCTTTTCAAGCTCTTCATTAAGTTTATATGCTTTACTTTGACCGATATATTTCTCAAACCAATATTCGTTAACTATATCGACAAAAGAGTTTACGGTATTTAAATCGACCCCTGCTTTATAAGCCCTGAGTGCTGTAATTATAAGGCTGAAAATATAATAGTTTTCAAATGCCTTATGTGCTTCCGGCGCTCCGTACGCCTCATATACCCAGCTAAGAATATTTTCATTAACTGTAAGCCCATAGCACGGAGTAAAACCACATTTTTCTGAAAGAAGTTTCAAATCGTTTGAAAGATCAATATTTGATGCAGCATTAGTAATCACTAAGTAATCATTTTGAGAGTTTCGTTTAATAATATCCGCAATATTTAATCTCGGATCATTTTGCAAATTGTTAACGCCTGTTATTTTTTCAAAAAACTCAGTGTAATAATAGTGTTCAAAATCTATCTGCATATTAACTGAAACGGTAGAACAGCCTTTAATAAAATCAGAGACGCCTACCGCAGCTGTTCCTCCGCCGGAACGACCGTACAAAATGATGTTGCTATAAGGTATTTGAAGGTTATCAGCAACTTTTTTTATAATTTTAGCAGCATATTCTCTGAAGTTCTCTTCTTTTGTACCATAAAACCATCCCAAGGTACATTCATCATAAAGATAATACATCGGGTCCTCAAAAGACAAGATGCTTGACTGACATTTTACATGCCAACTCCAGCTTGTAAATCTTGGAATAGAAACAAGAGCATATCTGTTTCCTCCAGTCCGGGCACCATTAAAAAATACGATAAGAGTATTGTCACTGCCTTTGTTGAAAAATCCTTCAAAATGTGCAGAACCTATATTAGTAAAAAAGCGGTTATTCGGCAATTCATTTCCGCATGTGTCCAAATTAAATTCAAAAGGCTCACTCTGAACAAGCTGTTTGTCGCCTTTAATTGTTCTTGAGTCATCAATAATTCTGTTGTATTTTTCCCATGCAAACAAATCAGGTTTTACACTAAAATTTAAATCTTTTAAAATGCTATCGAAGGTATCCATAAATTTCTCCAAAGTATGCAATGAATTTCATATATTTGATTATAAAAGCAGTATAGTTGTATGTCAATACAAATTACGAGCAAAAAAAAGAACCTCATACGAAGTGTATGAGGTTCAGATGTCAGCGTCGACCTATTTTCCCGGGCAGCTTCCCGCCAAGTATTTTCGGCACTGAAGAGCTTAACTACCGTGTTCGGAATGGGAACGGGTGGACCCTCTTCGTAATAGACACCGACTATGAACTGTAACAGTGGTCACAGTTATTTGTATGACCTGTTGGTATTACCTAAAGGTCGTGGTGACCCGTAGGAGAATCGAACTCCTGTTTTCGCCGTGAGAGGGCGATGTCTTAACCGCTTGACCAACGGGCCACAGATGGTACACCATCACGGGCTCGAACCGTGGACACCCTGATTAAGAGTCAGGTGCTCTACCAACTGAGCTAATGGTGCATAGCTCATTTTCAAGGCATATACCCTGAAAACTGAATACAAGTGTTGTGAACAACCTTGGACACTTGACTTTAAGGTCAAGCCCTCGACCTATTAGTATTGCCAAGCTAAATACATCGCTGTACTTACACACGCAACCTATCAACCTCATAGTCTATAAGGGGTCTTAACTGTAAACAGTGGGATATCTTATCTTGGGGATGGCTTCACGCTTAGATGCTTTCAGCGTTTATCCAATCCGCACATAGTTGCTCGGCCGTGCCATTGGCATGACAACCGATGCGCCAGCGGTGCGTCCATTCCGGTCCTCTCGTACTAGGAACAGCGCCCCTCAAATATCCTACGCCCACGGCAGATAGGGACCGAACTGTCTCACGACGTTCTGAACCCAGCTCGCGTACCACTTTAATCGGCGAACAGCCGAACCCTTGGGACCGAATACAGCCCCAGGATGTGATGAGCCGACATCGAGGTGCCAAACCTCCCCGTCGATGTGGACTCTTGGGGGAGATCAGCCTGTTATCCCCAGGGTAGCTTTTATCCGTTGAGCGATGGCATTTCCACTCACATACCACCGGATCACTAACTC
>UQFL01000004.1 GCA_900540305.1 uncultured Oscillospiraceae bacterium
CTTATGCGATCGTCGGCAGCGTCAGATGTGTATAAGAGACAGTGATTATACTGTCGGATTGATTTTTTCAATAATCTCGTATGTTCAGATGCTGAATGATGGAGTTGACGATATTAATGATATTTCAATTACAATAAAAGATCTAGCAGAGACAGCAGTACGGCTTTATGGCAATGATGTTGGAAAAATATAAATTTTAAATCATTTTGATAAAGTAAAGGACCAGTTATGTGCGATATTTGTAATATTATCGAAAAATCATTAAAAGGAGAAAACTCTTTTTTCGTAAAAGAACTAGAAACGGGAATTGTTGTGCTGGGTTGGAATCAACATTTTTACGGTTACACAATTTTTATGTGTAAAAAGCACGCAACGGAACTGTATCAGTTGGACGATAAGTTTCTTTCTAAGTTTATGAAGGAAATGGTTATTGTTTCAAAAGCCGTGGCTACAGCTTTTGATTGTGACAAAATGAATTATGAGTGTCTTGGCAACGGAGATACTCATTTGCATTGGCACTTGTTTCCCAGAGTAAAAGGCGATTTAGGAGATTACAGAAACGACGGCAAAGGTCCTGTTTGGTGGTTACCACAGGAAATAATGTGGAATGATGATAATATTCCTAATAATGAAGAACTTGAAGAAATGAAAAGTAAACTTCTGAAAGCACTGGATAAATATGAAACATCAATTTAAACTAAACAATTCTTCGTTAGTGTAAAATGAATATTGACGATTATCGATTACGAGGAAAACTTATGAGTTATATTTCAGAAATAAGAAAGTATATCGGTCATAAACCAATGCTATCAGCAGGTGCAACAGTAGTTGTTATAAAAGATAGTAAAATATTATTGAATTTAAGGTCTGATACAAATACTTGGGGTATACCTGGCGGATCAATGGAACTTGGAGAAACTTTAGAAGAAACAGCAGCAAGAGAATTAAAGGAAGAAACGAATTTAGACGCAAAAGCATTTACCTTGCTGAATGTGTTTTCAGGTGATGAGTTTTATTTCAAATATCCTAATGAAGATGAACTCTATTCTGTTGTTGTGTTGTATTTGGCAAATGATATATCAGGCGATTTGAAAATTACAGACGGTGAAAGCTTTAAACTTGATTATTTTTCAAAGGATGAATTGCCGACTCTCGAAAGCAGAGCAAAAGTAATATTAGACTGGCTTATTAAAAATAATTATTTGAAATAATTAACAGGATGTATTTATGGCTAAAGTAATTGCAATTTGCGGTAAGATTTGCAGTGGAAAATCCTACTATGCAAAACAACTTAAAGAAAAAATTAATGCTGTTATATTGTCAACAGACGAAGCAACTTTTGATTTAATAAATAATGAGCAAGGTGAATTTTACAACGTTTTTGCAAAGAGAGTAAATAATTATCTTGCTAAAAAAGCTGTTGAAATTGTCAAAGCAGGATGTAATGTTATTTTAGACTGGGGCTTTTGGACTAAACAAGAACGCCGTGAAATTACTGATTTTTTCTCTGAACAAGGTATTGATGTCGAGTGGCATTATATTGATATTAATGATGAGAGATGGCATCAGTTAATTGAAAAGCGAAATAATAAATTTCAAGACGGAAACGGTGGTTCAGACTTTTATTTAGACCAAGGTTTAATGGATAAACTGTTGTCCGAATTTGAAAAACCAAGCAAAAGTGAAATAGATGTTTGGATTTTGAACAGTAACAAGTGGGATTGAACAATGATTAAAGAAATTTCAAAAAATGATTTAGACGAGTGTGCAAAAGTTATTAGAGAAAGTTTTAAAACTGTTGCAAATGAATTTAATATCACAGAAGAGAATGCTCCGAGATATGTTGCTTTTGCTACAACAGAAGAAAAATTATCAGAGCAATATGACAACGGCAAAAAAATGTTTGCATATTTTGATGCTGAGAAAATAGTAGGCTTTTATGCTATCGAAATTAACGATAATGTTTGTGAACTTAATAACCTTTGTGTTTTGACAGAGTATAGGCATAACGGAATAGGAAAGAAATTGCTTGAGCATTGTTTTGAAATTGCACATTCATTAAAAGCTGATAAGATTACAATCAGTATTGTTGAAGAAAATAAAATGTTAAAGGAATGGTACATGAAGTTTGGATTCACGCCTGTTTATACCAGAAAATATGATTTCTTTCCTTTCACATGCGGATATATGGTGAATATTTTATTAAAATGAAAGGTGCTATATGAATAATTTAACAATACATAAATTAACTCCTGAACATTTAGACGATTATCTATATTTCTTTGAAAATGTTGCGCACACTGATAATAAAAAATGGGACAGGTGCTATTGTACTAATTTTTGTGTTGCTAATAACAGCCGTGTTCTTAAAAAGGCAAATATGTCAGACCCTGATGTTAGAAGAGAGTTTGCAATAGATTATATAAATAAGGGTTTACTACAGGGTTATCTTACTTATGTTGACAATAATGTTGTCGGTTGGATGAATACAAATAACCGAAATGATTGTTTATATTGTTATGGTTGGAAACATTTAATTGCAGATTGGAGAATTAGAAAAAAATCAAAAGAAAAGATAAAATCTGTATTTTGTTTTACTGTTGCACCTAATATGCGTGGACAAGGTATCGCTACAGCAATGTTGGAAAGAGCGATCAAGGATGCAAAATCCGATGGTTACGAGTTTATGGAAGCTTATCCAAACAAAGAGGAAACTGATATGTATTATAACTATGTAGGACCGTTGGGACTATATAAAAAGTTTGGATTTGAGCCATTTACAGAAACAAAATGGAGATTGGTATTAAGAAAAAAGTTGTAAAATATTAATGACTATCTTAAATTATTTTAACGGGGAAAGAGCAGTGGACATAAATAAATACTTAAAAGATGCAGCTAATGAGTTACATTTAGGCGAACTTCAAGAATTACCTGTTCAGGTAGCAGGTGGATTTATGCACAGAATGTTTAAAGTCGTTACCAAAAAAGGCAGTTACATAATTAAGCTTTTAAATCCAAATATTATGAAAAGACCAACTGCTATGGTCAATTACAAAAATGCTGAAGGAATAGAGAAAATTTTACAGAAAAATGGCATTCCTGCAATATATGCTTTAGAGTTTAACAACACAAAAATGCAGGAATTAAACGGTCAATACTTTTATGTTTTTGAATGGTATGACGGCAAGTCGTTGAAAGACGGTGAAATCAAATCAATTCATTGTGAAAAAATAGGCAAAGTATTGGCGAAAATTCATAATATTGATTTGAAAAATAAACCTTTTGATCAAGATGAAATTCATATTGACTGGCAAAAATATGTTGAGATAGCTAAGAATATAAACTCACCGATTTATGATTACATAAAAGCTTGTTCAAATATCTTCTATGACAGTATGATTAAAGGTAATAAGGCAATTCCGATGCTACCTAAGTTTAAAGCAATTTGCCATAATGATATGGATAGCAAAAATGTTTTATGGCTGAAAAACGAATTTAAACTTATAGATTTAGACTGTTTAGGATATTCAAATCCGTATCTTGAATTGTTTGAACTTGCTTTGTGTTGGTCTGGCTATGAAAGCTGTAATATCAAGTTTGATTTGTTTAATGCATTTATTAAGTCTTACTTTGAAAACACAAATCTTAACACAAATGTTGACTGGGAAGCATTGTATTATTGTAACAATGGTAGGCTCTGTTGGCTTGAATACAATATCAAGAGGGCATTAATGCTTGAGTGTGATACCGCAGAAGAACAACAACTGGGCATTAGCGAGGTTAAAGAAACCGTTGAACATATCATCTATTATGACAAGATAAAAGATGATATTTTAAAAAATGTTGAAGCTTTGTGTTTTTAAAGGAATTTCAAAAAGATAAAGTTAAATCAAAGTTCATATATAAATTTTTAAAATAAGAACAATAAAAAGCAAGTAAAAAAAGAGGTTATCATTACGATAACCTCTTTTTTGGAGCTGGTAAGCGGATTCGAACCGCTGACCTACTGATTACGAATCAGTTGCCCTACCTGCTGGGCCATACCAGCGAATATTAAATTTTTATGAGATACAGCACAGCGGAAAAATGTATCCTTAAATACATCCAGAGACCTACTGATTACGAATCAGTTGCGCTACCAACTGCGCTACACCAGCGTTTTTGTATTAATTTATTTGCAAACTGCAGTAGCAATTATACAATAAATGGAGTACAAGGTCAAGAGTTTAATATAAGTTCTGCGAGTTTTTCATATACAAATTCAACGCTTTTTCTGCGCACATTATTTCTGCCTATCTCTCCGAAATACTGAGTAAAAGAAAACACTTTTCCGCTTATATTAAACCCGAAGCACACCATGCCGACGGGTTTATTTTTTGTTGCGCCCGTGGGGCCTGCGATACCCGTTATACCTACGCCAACCTCGCACTGAGCAGTTTTCGCCGCTCCTATGGACATTTCATAAGCCACCTCTTCGGACACTACGCCATACTTCGCAATAGTATCTGCCGAAACGCCTATAAGTCGCTCCTTAGCAAAATCCGCATATGTGACAAATGACATATCAAGCACCTTTGATGCATCGGGGACATCTACAAGCGCTCCGCAGCAAAGACCGCCCGTGCAGCTTTCAGCAAAAGAGATATGCCAACCTCTTTGAATGAGCAAATCAGCAACTTTGGAAGCAATCAAATTTTCATTACACATAATTAATCACATCGTAAATATTATTAACCACGGGGACATCGTCTCTGAGGTTTTTATCCTTAAACCATCCCCAATTCATCCTTACAGCTTTCATACCAGCTGAAAGGGCGCCTTCTATATCGTTTACAGGGTGGTCGCCGACATAGATACATTCAGACGGTTTAAGACCGAGTTTTTCAGCCGTATATATGAATATTTCAGGCTGAGGCTTGGCAAAATCATAATCACCTGAAACGATAAGAATATCAAGATATTCCAAAAGACCGCTGTTATCCATTTTCGTATGCTGAAGAACGGACGGACCGTTTGTAATAACGCCCGTTTTTATGCCTCTGTTTCTTAATTCTATCAACAGTTTCACGGCATCGGGGAATATAACATTATGAAGCCCGAATTTAGTATCGTAATGGTTTGCAAGCTCCTCGGCGGACGGAGAATCGTTCCACTGCCACTTATCAATAAGCTTCTGATACCAGTCTACACGGACTACATATCCGCCGTTTCCGGTATCTACCATATCTTTTTTTCTTCTGTTTTTCTCCTCTTCGGACAAATCGGGCAGATAATCGTTCATAAAAGTATCCATATACTTTTCAAACGCCGCCGTTCTGTCCTGAAGAGTTTCGTCAAAATCAAAAAATACTGCTTTTATCATAATCAAGTTGTTTCTTTAATTCATCAACATTTTTAAATAATTTTTCAGCACGCAGATAATTTACAAGCTCAACGGCAACCGTTTCGCCGTAAAGATTTCCGCTGTAATCGAAAATATGCGTTTCAGCCAAAGGCTCGCTTACTTTCCAAGTAGGTCTCATACCTATATTTGTAAACGCCTTATAAGACTTATCGCCGATAAGCGCACGGCTTTCATAAACTCCGAAACGCGGTACGATAAGCCCTTCGGGCAGATTTTGGTTAATGGTTGGAAAACCTATTGTTCTGCCCCTTTTATCACCGTTTACAACTTCTGCCTCAAAGGTAAAATTATAGCCGAGCATTTCATTTGCGGCATTTATTCTTCCCTCTTTGACAGCTTTTCTGATACGGGTTGAACTTATGGGCAAGCTTTCATAATCCTGCGCATCAAGAATACGCACCCATATATCTTTCTCTTCAAGATAACGGCGCATATCGAGCGCAGACCATGACGCATTTTTTCCGAAGCGGAAATTAAATCCGCACAGAACCATATCGGCATGAAATTCATTGATGATAATATTCTCAATAAACTCCTCGCCTGAAAGATTTTTAATTTTATCAAAATCAGCAAAAACGGCATTTGGATAGCGCTTTTCAAAAATACTTTTTTGAAGAAGCGAAAACTTATTGTGCACACAATAAATAGTTACATTCTCTGCACCTGTTACAACTGTTTTATGAGCAAGGTGCATACCGTCAAAATCGCCGAGCGCTATTGCCGTTCTTTTAATTGAATTATTATTGTTCATAAATCACTTAATATATAGTCTTTTCACCTTGAGTTCGGTTTGAGTACACTCGCCGAGCCCGAGAAATTCTCCGCTTTTTGAATACACACGGTAAAGGGTATTTATAGACAGCTTTTGTTTCAGTCTTGTAAGGTCAAGTGCACCGCCGTTTTTGAAGCGGACGCTCTGAGCGTCGCTGACAGTGACGCTGTCAAAACTTTCAAAAGCCTTTTCAACGGAAACAACAAGGTCTTCGAAATTTTCGCCGCAGTCCTTTCTGCGCTGAAGTTCATCAAGACTTACCGCATCATTCAAAGTAAAACCGCAAGCAAGGGTTCTTCTGAGAGAAGTCATAACCGCACCACAGCCGATGGCTTTGCCCAAATCGTCAATGAGTGAGCGGATATAAGTTCCTTTTGAGCACAATACATCTATCTCATACTCGCCGTTTTCACAGGGCACAAGTTCAAGCTTTTTAATCTCGACTTCTCGTGCCTTTCTTTCAACCTCAACACCGCTTCTTGCGAGCTCGTAAAGTCTTTTTCCGTCAACTGAAACTGCTGAATACATAGGCGGGGTCTGCATAATTCTGCCCCTGAAATTGACAAGTGCTTTTTCAACATCATCCTGTGTGCAATTAACGGAAAACTCGCCCGTAACTTTGCCTGTAATATCAAGGGTATCCGTTGTTTTTCCGAGAATGAAACGGGCGGTATAGCCTTTATCGCTGTCAGGCAGATAATCGAGAAATTTCGTTGCGCCGCCGAGCATAACCGGCAATACTCCTGTTGCCATAGGGTCAAGCGTACCTGTGTGGCCGCATTTTTTCTGCCCCATTATTCCCCTCAGCTTTGCGCACACGCCGAATGAGGTTATACCCTCGGGCTTATCAATACAGATAATTCCCGTCATTTCAAAAGCTCCCTGCATTTTTCAATAAGAAGCTTTTTAGCCTCTTCAACAGAGCAGTCAAATCTGCACGCCGCCGCCTGCGAATGACCGCCGCCGCCGAAACAACGGGCTAACTCAGCAGCGTTTACGCTTTCATAAGTTCTGAGTGAAGCTTTGCAGGTCTTATCCTTTTTCTCTTTTATAGTAATGCCTACCTCTACGCCCTCTATCTGCCTTGTGAGAGGAGCAATAGCCTCCGTCTCCTGCTCGGTAGAGCCTGTTTCGGCATACATTTCCTGAGTTACGGTGATTACCGCAACCCTATCGTTGCAGAAAAGCTCAAGCCCGTTAAGGCAAAGCTTTTCAAGATTAACATATGTTTTTGACTTTGTTTCAAACATAGCCCTGTTGATAAGACCGTTTTCTGCACCGAGGTCGATAAGCTCAGCGGCAAAGCGATAGCTCTGCGCTGTTGTTGAAGCGTATCTGAAACAGCCGGTATCCGTTGAAATTCCCGTATAAAGGCAATCGGCTATTTTCTTATCAATATCAACGCCGAGTTCAAGGATAACCTGATACATAATCTCACACGCTGCAGGAACATCCTCAAGCAGGAGATTATCTGCATATTCGGCATTTGTCAAATGGTGGTCTATACACAAATCTATTTTTCCTTTGTAATCATCCTGAATAGAGCCGAGAAGATTTTCAGTTGCAACATCAACTGCAACTACATACTCCGGGCTAAAATCGGAAAACTGCAAATCGTCAAACATATATGCGTATTTTTTCGGTATTTCATCGTCATTGATAACTCGTGCGTTTTTGCCGAGTTTCATCAGTGCTCTGCACAGGGCAAAGCCGCTTCCGAGCGTGTCACCGTCCGGATGGGCATGCGTGAGAATAACAATATTGTTTTTCTCCTTTAACAGCCCTGCACATTCCTTAATATCAATTCTCATTTGAAGTATCCTTTAATTTTTCAAATATCTCCATACCTTTTTCGATTGAATCGTCCGCAACAAAGGTCAGTTCGGGTGATTTTCTGAGGTGAAGATTATTTCCGAGAGTGCGGCGGATATAACCCGCGGCTGAAGTAAGACCTTTACAAGCCTCCTTAGCCTCGGAAATTCCGCCCATAGCGCTTACATAAACCTTTGCGTAGCTCAAATCGCTTGAAACGGAAACATTTACAACCGTCAGCATTTTGTCGGCAACGCGGGGGTCTTTGAGCTCTCGCATGAGGGAAATAATTTCACGCTTAATATCTTCTGATATTCTGTCTACATGATAACCTGGCATAATTAATCCCTGTATTCCTCAACAACATAACATTCAAAAATATCTCCTGTCTTGATATCATCCCAGTTTTCAAGGGAGATACCGCATTCGTAACCTGAGGAAACATCTTTGACATCGTCTTTAAATCTCTTAAGATTTTTAATAGGTGTATCGGCAATTTCCTTGCCGTTTCTGATAACTCTTACCTTACCGTTTCTGCGGATTGTGCCGCTTGTAACAAGAGAACCTGCGATTGAGCCGACTGAGGAAACTGTGTAAACCTCACGAACCTCTGCCGTACCTGTGTCAACATTGCGGTATTTAACGGAACGCATTCCCTTCATAGCCGCCTCAACATCTTCGATAAGGTCATAAATAATATTGTACTGCTTAACATCAATACCGTCTCTTGACGCATTGTCTGCCGCATCCTGCTCAACGCCTGTTGCAAAAGCAACGATAATTGCGTTTGAAGCGTTTGCAAGCATAACATCAGAATCGTTAACTGCGCCGACAGCGCCGTGAATAATTCTAACTCTAACTTCGTCATTTTCAATCTTGAGAAGTGACTGCTTAACAGCTTCAACAGAGCCCTGAACATCAGCTTTAACGATGATGTTAAGCTCTTTCATCTTGCCGTCTTCAAGAGTTGAGAACAAGGTATCAAGAGTAACTTTCTGATACTGCTTGAACTCCTCTTCCTTAGCCTTTTCTTTTCTCTGCTCAACAAGCGCTTTTGCAAGCTTTTCATCTGTTACTGCGTTGAACTCGTCACCGCTCATAGGAGCCTGGTCAAGACCCATAATTTCTACGGGAACTGACGGGCCTGCGCTGTTGATTTTCTTTCCTCTGTAATCAGTCATTGCTCTTACTCTGCCGACTGCAGTGCCTGCAACAACATAATCGCCTGCATTAAGAGTACCGTTTTGAACAAGGAATGTTGCGATAGGACCTCTGCCCTTATCAAGCTTAGCCTCAATAACAACACCCTTTGCGGCTCTGTTCGGATTAGCCTTGAGTTCGCACATTTCAGCAACAAGAAGAATTGTTTCAAGGAGCTTATCAATGCCCATTTTTGTTTTAGCTGAAACGGGAACACAAATAATATCGCCGCCCCATTCTTCGGGTACAAGTTCCTGCTCAGTGAGATGTTCCATAACTCTTGTGGGGTTAGCGCCCTCTTTATCCATCTTGTTGATTGCAACGATAATCTGAACACCCGCAGCCTTTGCGTGGTTAATAGCTTCTATTGTCTGCGGCATAATACCGTCGTCTGCCGCAACAACAAGAACGGCAATATCGGTTGCCATTGCACCCCTTGCACGCATTGCGGTGAACGCAGCATGGCCTGGGGTATCAAGAAATGTGATTTTCTCTTTATTAATCTCAACCTGATATGCACCGATAGCCTGTGTAATACCGCCTGCTTCGGTTGAAGTAACATCTGTGTTTCTGATAGCGTCAAGAATTGAGGTTTTACCGTGGTCAACATGACCCATTACGCAGACAACGGGCGGACGGGGAATTGCGTTTTCATCGTCCTCGATTTCTTCCTCAATAATCTGCTCTTCAATTGAAACCTCAATTTTCTTTTCGGGTCTTGCGCCGAGCTCTGTTGCAACGATTGCGGCTGTATCATAGTCGATAACCTCATTTACCGTTGCCATAACGCCGAGAGCCATAAGCTTCTTGATAACTTCATTAGCAGTCATGCGAAGAAGATTTGCAAGCTCGCCGACTGTAATTTCCTCAGGAATCTGAATTTTAAGATGCTGTTTCTTTCTCTGCTCCTGAATACGAGCAAGTCTCTGCTGCTCTGTTTCCTTTTTGGAATGAGCGTGCATACCCTGAGGTTTCTTCTTTCTGTACTGCTTTGACTTCTGGTTGAGCTTCTGTTTTTTCTGATAATCGCCCATTGAAGAAGCAGGTGCAATATCCTCATATTTCTGATTGTATTTTTCAAGGTCAACATTGTTAACTCTTGTATCTATACGGCGAGCCTCGCCCTTTGTACGAGCCTGAGGAGCCTGATTAGCCTTTTTCTTTGCCTTTTCCTCTGCTCTTTTAGCGGCCTGCTCAGCCATTTGAAGAATAGCCGCCTGGCTTTCTCTTTTCTTATCCTTGGCAGTTACAGCCTTCGGCTTTTCTTCCTTTTTGCCGTCCTGCGGCTTCTTATCCTTTTTCTTCTCAGCTTTATGTGCTGATTTGAAATATTCGTCAAAGTTTTTAACGCTGTTTTGAAGCGTAATCTTGTCAAAGATTATATTAAGTTCGTTTTCTTCGAGGACTGTGGAAGCTTTTTTGGCAGGTCCGTCGCAGTATTCGCTGAGCAAATCAATAATATCCTTGTTGCTCTTTCCGAAATCCTTGGCAACATCCGAAACCTTAACCTTAATTACCATATAACTGATTCCTCCCTAACTATTATTCGTTTAAAAGTGAAATAATTCTGCTGCTGAAATTACTGTCATTAACCGTTATTATTCCTGCCTTGTAGCCGCACGAATAATGAATTTCCGAAATTGAAGCCGGCAGAGTGTAAACGGGAATATTGCTTTTATTTTTTTCAAGGGTAACCGAAAATTCCTTCTTTACCCTTTCTGACGCGTCATCAGCGAACAAAAGCAGTTTTGCCTTTGAAGCGTAAATAGCTTTTTCAGCCATATCGTGACCCATTGAAAGCGCGCCTGCACGCCTTGCAAGTCCAATTATTGACAGTAATTTATTTTTCTGCATTAATTATTTCTTCTTCCATTTTATCGTAAATTTCATCGTCTATTTTCATAGAGAAAGCACGCTCGATAGATTTTCTCTTTCTGGCTTTTTTTAAACACTGAACATTGTTGCATACATATGCTCCGCGCCCGTTTTTCTTGCCTGTTTTATCGAGACTTACTTCCCCCTCGGGGCTTTTTACAACCCTGATAAGCTCTCGCTTATCAAACATTTCTCCGCAGCCGACGCACATGCGTCTGATTTCCTTTTTGGGTTTCATAAAATCACTCCTGCGAGCCTTCATAGAAGCCTGATTCAGGCTTGATGTCTATTTTCCAGCCTGTGAGCTTAGCGGCAAGGCGAACATTCTGACCCTTATTACCGATTGCAAGACTAAGCTGGTCATCCGGAACTGTTGCACGGCAGAATTTTGCGCTTTCGTCAATAATCTCAACCTCGCAAACAGCTGACGGTGCAAGAGATGCGGAAATAAACTCAATCGGGTCTTCGCTGTATTTTACAATGTCAATCTTTTCGCCGTCGAGAGCGTCAACAATATTTGAAACACGCTGACCTTTAGGACCGATACAAGCGCCTACGGGGTCGATTTCATCATCCTTGCTGAAAACGGCAATCTTAGTTCTTGAGCCTGCTTCACGGGATACTGATTTAATTTCAATAGTACCGTCGTAAATCTCGGGAACTTCTGTTTCAAAAAGGCGTCTTACAAGACCGGGATGTGTGCGTGAAATCATAATCTTGGGGCCTTTGCCTGAATCTTTTACATCAACAACGAAGATTTTGATATTGTCTCCCTCTTCGATAACCTCACCCGGTATCTGCTCAGCCTTGGGAAGAATTGCGATTGTTTTGCCGATTTCAAGAGTTGCGTTACCTGTTACAGGGTCAACTCTGCTGACTTTTGCTGTAACAAGTTCCTGATTTTTGCTCTGAAATTCGGCAAGCATTTTGCCTCTTTCTGCTTCTCTGATACCCTGACGGATAACATGCTTTGCATTCTGAGCGATAATTCTTCCGAACTCTTTTGTTTTAAGCGGAATATCAATAGTTTTGCCGACTTTTGCGGACTTGCGAATCTGCTGAGCTTCTTCAAGCGTAATATCAGTATCCTCGTCCTCAATCTCGTCAACAACATTTTTAGTAACATAAACCTTGATTTTTTCCTTTTCGGGGTCTATGTCGCAGTGAACAATATCCTTGCCGTTATAATTATGCTTTGCAGCAACAACTATTGCCGCTGAAATTTTATCATAAAGGTATTCAGCGGAAATGCCTTTTTCCTGTTCGAGTAATTTAACGGCTTCAAAAAATTCCTTGCTCATCTTTTCCTATCAACCTTTCTATATTTCTTTATTGAAATCATTTATATCAAAATCGTCCAGCTTAACATATGAAACCTCTTTTCTTGAGACGGTTATTTCTTTGCCGTCTTTAAGCTGAACGGTTATTTCACCTTTTTCAAACGCTGTGAGAGTTCCCGTAAAATCCCTAACCCCGTCTATCGGGCGGATAGTTCTCATCATAACGGGCGAGCCGATATATTTAATAAAATGAGAATCTTTTTTGAGTTCTCTTTCAACTCCCGGTGACGATACCTCAAGCATATATGACTGAGGAATGGGGTCTGCCTCGTCAAGCGGTTTTGTTATTGCGTGTGTAAAATCAACGCAATCATCAACCGATATTCCCCCGTCCTTATCAATAAACACCCTTAAATACCACTGTGAGCCCTCTTTTTTAAATGTAACATCCCATATTTCAACGGAAAGCTCCTGTGCAAAAGGCGTTATAATCTGCAATACTTTATCTACCGTATTACCTGCCATTATTTCTCCTTTGGCTAAAACCTGCCTACAATAATATGAGAGCGGCATTGCTGCCACTCTCACCTTTCGTTTATATTCCTACGCTAATACTATAATATATAAATTATGACTTGTCAAGCATATTTTTATATTTAGTAGATACCCTGAGCCATCATAGCCTCTGCTACTTTTTCAAAGCCGGCTATATTTGCGCCTGCAACAAGATCGTATCCAAGACCGTATTTTTCAGCAGCCGCAACAGAATGATTATGTATATCAATCATAGCCTGATGAAGTTTTGAATCAACCTCTTCGGCAGACCATGAAAGCCTCTGGCTGTTCTGGCTCATTTCAAGTCCTGACACGCAAACGCCGCCTGCGTTAACAGCCTTTGACGGAGCAACTATCATATGCTTTTGCGCCATAAGATAATCCTGCGCCTCTGCAGTTGTGGGCATATTTGAAACTTCGATATAATATTTAACGCCGTTTGCGGCAATTACTTTAGCATCCTCAAAATCAACCTCGTTTTGCGTTGCGCAAGGCATAATTATATCAATATCTTTCAGTCTCCACGGTCTTTCATTAGGCACAAATACTGCAGACGGGAATTTATCGCTGTAATCCTCTACCCTGTCTCTGCCGCTTGCACGCATCTCAAGAAGATAATCTATCTTCTCCTGAGTGCAGATACCGTCCTTATCATAAACATAACCGCTCGGTCCGCTGATAGTTAGCGGAATTGCACCAAGCTCGTCAAGTTTCTTAATCGCACCCCACGCAACATTACCGAAGCCTGAAAGCGCAACTCTTTTGCCTTTGATAGTATCTTTTTCGTGCTTAAGCACCTCGCACAAATAGTAAACGGCACCGAATCCCGTTGCTTCAGGTCTTACAAGCGAACCGCCGTAAGAAATGCCCTTTCCCGTAATTACACCGTTTTCAAAGGCGTCAGTTATTCTTTTATACTGACCGAAAAGGAAGCCGATTTCTCTTGAACCTACGCCTATATCGCCTGCGGGGACATCAATATTAGGGCCGATATGGCGGTAAAGTTCTGTCATAAACGCCTGGCAGAAACGCATAATTTCGTTTTTGCTCTTTCCTCTCGGGTCGAAATCTGAGCCACCCTTAGCTCCGCCCATCGGAAGACCTGTAAGCGAGTTTTTAAATGTTTGCTCAAAACCGAGGAAATACATAATGCTTGAATTAACGCTGGGGTGAAAACGCAAGCCGCCTTTATACGGACCGATTGCGGAATTAAACTGAACACGGTAACCCCTGTTAACCCTTGTTTTGCCCTCATCATCAACCCAGGCAATACGAAAAGTGATAAGCCTGTCTGGTTCAACCATTCTTGTGAGCAAATCATCCTCAACATATTCAGGATGCGCCTCAATCACTTTTTCGAGAGATCTGAAAACCTCTTTAACGCTCTGAATATATTCAGGTTTTGCGTTATCTCTTTTCTCTACGGTTTTAATTACACTTTCAATATAAGCATTCATAAAAAGAACGCCCCCCTTCCTACATACAATTATATGTTAAAGGAAGCGGGACAATCCATAAGCATTATCAATAATTATTCAGTTGCTTTTTTGTGCAAATTTCCTTTTAGTGTAAAGTCTTTCAAAAAAATTTCTAATAAATCAGCCCTTAGAGGACTTTTTCCAGTCAACAAAGCTTTCAACCTCTGAAAAATCCTCTTTTGAAAGGGTACGAAGTTTAGAAATGAGTTTTGCCTCTTCGGGAGAAAGCGCAACAGATTCATCACCTGCTCTGTATACACTGCCCTGAGAAAGACTGAAAGGCGCTGTTTCTTTTCCGCCCATAAGATAATCCACAGAAACATTAAAGAAATCTGCAAGGGCAAGATAAACATCATCTTTAGGTTTTGTATCTATTTCATATCGCCTGTAAGTGGCGCTTTTAACACCGATAGCTTCGGCAACTTTTTCGGCAGTAATTCCTCTTTCTTTTCTGAGAAGCTTAAGCCTCAAAGCAAGTTCTGATTTTGCCTGCATAATAATCACCTTCACTCTTTGGTATGTGATAATTATACACAAAATTCGACAGTAAGTCAACGAAATTCACATAGTTATGACATTTTTAACCATTTTTTACTTTTCTTTGTAAATTTGTTACAATGAAGGCTGATTAGTTGACAAATCGGTTACAAAAATGTTACCATAAATACTGTATTTTTTATTTTCTTAGATATTAAAGTAGAGTGGTGATAAAGAATGAAGAAAATAACAAGTCTATTCCTGTCTTTAATTTTGTCATTGAGCATACTGCTTTCGGCACCGTTTGTTTTCGGCGCTGACAGTTTTGAACAGCAGTTGTTAAATGTAGGTTTTACATCTCAGTATATTGCTCCTCTTGTGGAGTTACACGAAAAATATCCCAACTGGGAATTCAAACCGTTGATAACGGGAGTTAACTGGTCTACGGCGGTTGCAAATGAGCGCACCCCCCATTCTCAACAGCTCATTCAAATGACAAGTTCAAACTCTTCAAAGGGGTATTATTGCACCTGTTCTTCCTGTTATAAAAACGGAAATTATGTTATTCAAGAGGGCAGTTCATGGGTTTCAGCTTCTCAGAGCGCTGTTGAATATTATATGAACCCCATAAACTTTTTATCAGAAAAATACATTTTCCAGTTTGAATCCACCGCATACGACAGCAGTCAGACTGTAAGCGGCGTTGAAACCATTTTGAAGGGTACATGGATGTACAACTCCAAAATCGTATACAAAGATTCAAACGGAACGACACACACTTATGTAAACTCAAAATACCCTAACGGAATCACTTATTCCCAAACAATTATTGAGGCGGCGAAAGTCAGCGGTCTTTCCGCATATTATATAGCTTCAAAAATTGTTCAGGAAGTAGGCGGTTCCACAAACTCCGCAATCGGCGCAAGCGGAACAAACTCAACATATCCCGGTATATACAACTACTATAATATCGGAGCATATACCGGCGGTCTTGACGGCCTTAAATGGGCTTCACAGGGCGCTTCAGGATACTTTACAAACTGCAATGCCAATTTGAGAAAAAGCGCAACAACATCAAGCGACAAACTTGTACTGCTCCCCGAGGGCACGCAGGTTACATATATTTCAACAACCGGAGTTCAGTCGGACGGATATAAATGGTACAAGGTGTCCGTAAAATATAACGGCACTAATTACACAGGCTATCTGAGATCTGACCTTGTTGATTACAGCAGCAGCGATAAATACAGCAGACCGTGGAAAAATCCGTTTGATAGTATTTATCACGGAGCAAAATATATAGCCGCCAACTTCTCCGATACGCAGTTTACAGGTTATCTTCAAAAATTCAATGTAAACCCGGATTCCGGAGACAGTATGTATTCACACGAATATATGGCAAATGTTCAGGCGGCGGTATCAGAATCAACTAATACATATAATGCTTATGTAAGCGCAAATTTACTTTCGGCTAAGAAAACATTTATTATACCCGTTTTCAAAAATATGCCCAATGAAATAGCAAAGGTAACAGGGCTTTATACGGCAGGCAGAGGCGATGACGGTGCAAGAATACGCATTGCCTGGGATACAGTAGCAGGAGCTGACAGCTATAACATTTATCAGAAAATTGACGGTCAGTTTAAGCTTATAGGCAATACAACAAGCAGTGATTACAATGTAACAGGACTTACGCCTGGCTGGGAATACTACTTTAAAGTTGCGGCAGTAATAGACGTAAAAGTGGGCGAATTAAGCGACGAATTACACACAGCTGCCGCCTGCGCCACAGTTGAAACAGTTTCAGCTGAGTCTGCCGGCACTAACTCAATTCTTTTAAAATGGGAGCCGATAGCAAGCCACGGATATTACATTGAATGGTCCACCGACCCTACATTTTCAACAGGAGTTCAGGGTTTAAATGTGGTTGGAAGCAACGCAAGCAGTCAAACCATCAATGTCAGCGGCAATGCTAAGGATTATTATGTGCGCATAAGAGCATGGAGAAATTGGGACCCACAACCCATTTACGGTAATTTTTCCGACCCGATAAGAACGCCTGAGGGTGTTCCGTACAAAGTATTCGGAATTGAAACAGTCGGAAGAGGTGACAACGGCACAAGAATCCGCATTTCTTGGAATTCACAGGTAGGAGCAGACGGGTATAACATTTATTGCTATACTAACGGTGCATACAAACTCGTAGGAAGTTCTGACACAAATGAATATAATGTCACAGGACTTAATCCCGGCTGGGAATACAGTTTTAAAGTTTCAGCTGTAAAAGACGGCAAAGAGGGCGAACTGAGTGACGAACACAATACAGCTGCTTCGCCCGCTACAATAGATAATTACAGCGCAAAAGCGAGCGGAACAAACAGCATATATGTAGAGTGGGATAGCGTTGCCTGCCATGGCTACTATATTGAATGGTCTACTGATTCAACATTCACAACAGGCGTCAATAATAAATACATAATTTCCAGTTCGGCTACTGACTGCACATTAACCGTAAGTTCAAACCCCTCAAATTATTACATCCGCATCAGATCTTTGAGAAATTGGAACGGCGGATATCTTTACGGCAGTTTCTCCCAAGTAATAAAAGTTGGAGAAAGTACGAGAGTAGAAAAGGTTACAGGACTTTATACAGCAGGCAGAGGCGATGACGGTGCAAGAATCCGCCTTGCTTGGAATATGGTTGACGGAGCAAGCGAATACAAAATTTACCAGAAGATAAGCGGTAATTATGAAGAAGTAGGAACATCTTCAACAAACGAATATAATGTTACGGGGCTTCATTCAGGCTGGGAATACTATTTTAAAGTATCGGCAGTTAAAAACGGCAAAGAAGGAGAGTTGAGCGATGAGTTTCATACTGTAGCGGCTTGCGCTTCTCCGACAGGCTTAACCGCTGAAGTTATTTCGGATAACGAAATATCTGTAAAATGGGACGCAGGTTCTGCACACGGTTATTATCTTGAATGGTCAACAGACCCTACATTTGCAACAAAGCAAAGTGCAAATCTTGTAGGCGTTAATAATACAAGCAAAACTATTACCGTCAGCGGCAACGCAAGCGAATATTATGTCCGCGTAAGACTTTGGAGATACTGGGAAGACGGTTATGTTTACGGTAATTTCTCCGATGCAATAAAAGCGGCTAAGGTTACGGGGCTTTATGTTGCAGGAAGAGGCGACGACGGTGCAAAAATCCGCCTTGCTTGGAACAAAGTTGACGGAGCAACCGAATATAAGATTTATCAGAAAATAAACGGCGAGTTTGCAGAAATTGGAACGACATCGTCTATTGACTATAATGTAAATGAACTTCACTCAGGATGGGAATATTATTTCAAAGTGTCTGCAATAATAAACGGCAAAGAAGTAGGTATGAGTGACGAACTTCACACAGTAGCTGCTTGTGCCTCTCCGACAGGCATTTCGGTTAAAGTAGTTTCTAACAATGAACTCTCTGTAACATGGGATGTAGGTTCTGCGCACGGCTACTATATTGAATGGTCAACAGACCCGACATTTGCAGCAAAACAGAGTGCAAACCTTGTAGGCGTTAACAATACAAGCAAAGCGATTACCGTTAGCGGCGACGCAAGCAAATATTATGTTCGTGTAAGACTTTGGAGATACTGGGAAGACGGTTATGTTTACGGTAATTTCTCCGATGCAATAAAAGCTTAAGCATATAAAAAACCTCAGGACTGCAAATGCAATCCTGAGGTTTTAATTTTATTAGAGTTTATTCATCTTCGACATCACGGTTTTTGCGTTTCTTCTTTTTGTTATAATTATTAATCACAAGAGCAAGATAGCAAACTATAAATATAACAATTACGGCAAGAATGATTTTTACAACTGTCAATCCAAAGAAGTCTTTAACAGCGTTTATGATTTTGAGGAAAGTTGAAAGTTCGACGGTTTGAGCCGCTACGAGGTCAACCTGAGCAATTACCTGCTCGCCGTAAATAATGTTTGCCTTGCAAACCGTATCTCCTTGATTAATGGGGGCTGATACGCTTTCAGGCTTATCCTGCGCCTCAATAATTACAGCTGATTTATCAAGCCCCGCAGGAACTATTGTTGTAATATCTTCTTTTGCAACAAGTCTGAGCGTGTCTGCATTTTTTCCGTTTTCAACGGGTATTTCATCAAGCACTTCATTTTTAGTGACTACTGTTGAATATTTAAGGCTTGTAAATGCCCACTCAAAAAGTGTTGCCGCATCTATAAACGAACATTTCTCAACATAGCCGTCTTTATTATAATCTATTACGGGCGCACCCATAACTATGGCAAGATAATTATATCCGTCCTTGCTTGCTGTTGTTATTACACAATAACCCGCCTCACTCGTTGAGCCTGTTTTAATACCTTTTGCGTATTTGTAATAATATGAAACATAACCTGAACGAAGCATAAGGTTTGTGTTGTAATAATTCATTCCGTTATATTCATATTGAACGGTATAAGCGATTTTTGTAAATGTTGAATTTTTAAGTGCGGCAAGCGTGATTTTTGCCATATCGGACGCCGTTGTGTAATGATTTTCAGAATGAAGTCCGTCAGGATTTTCAAAATTAGTATTTTCACAGCCGAGAGACTTTACATAGTCATTCATCATTTTAACAAAATTATCTCTCGTCTTGCCAACATATTCCGCAAGCACTTCCGTTGCATCGCAGGCTGAATGTACCATTGTGAGATACAAAAGCTGCTCGATAGTTAATGTATCGCCTATTTGAAGTCCTGCAACCTGTGCCCCCGTGCCGAGAAGCACATTATAGGCTTCTTTTGAGACCGTTACTGTCTGCTGAAGATTATCAACATTTTCAAGAGTTACCATTGCAGTAACGATTTTGGTTAGAGATGCAGGATACATTTTTTCATCCTGATTTTTCTGAGCCACAACGGGATAAGAATCATCATCAAGATTTATAAGCATATACGCCTTTGAATATAGCTCCACATCGGGAGTATATACCGCCGCTGATGCGGGAAAAGCCCCGATTATCGAAACGACAAGAATTATAAGAGATAAAACGACAGAACATAACCTTTTCATACACTTGACACCTTTTAGAATTAAATATATTATATAAATATTGATTGATTAAAGATTAAAGTTATTTTATCATTTTTTTTTGCTGTTTAAAAGTACAAAATTAAAAATTAACATTATTTTACAATTAAGGTGGATTTATGGTTTACATTACCGGCGACACACACGGAGATATATCCTGGTTTAAAAATTCAAAGCTCAAAAAATTGAGTGAAAAAGACATACTTATAGTTTGCGGAGATTTCGGTTTTTTGTGGAATCCGCAGGACCCGAAAGAGCAGAAAAATCTTGAAATGCTTAAAAGCAAGAAGTTTACTATCTGCTTTGTTGACGGAGCGCACGAAAATTTCGATTTGCTCAACGCCTACACGCCCTATCGCTGGAAAGGCGGAAATGCTCATAAAATAGCGGATAATATTTATCACCTTATGAGAGGTGAGATTTTCACGCTTGATAACAAGACATTTTTTGTTATGGGCGGCGGCGAAAGCGATGACAGAAACATGAGAGAAGAAGGCGTATCCTGGTGGGAGGACGAAATGCCCAACGGCGAGGAAATCAAAAACGCCGAGGACAACCTCAAAGACGCAGGTTACAGCGTTAACTATATTCTGACATATGAAGCGCCTGCTATTGCAAAAGACTTTTTGAAACTTCACACAAATGAGGCGGCAAGAATTTCACCGCTCAACAACTATCTACAGGAGCTTACAAAAGATGTGCAATATTATCATTGGTATTTCGGCTCACTTCATACGGATATGCAGATAAGCAAGAAAATGACTGCTGTATTTAATCAAATTCACGAAATTAAATAAAGAAGATGATTTTATGGAAAACAACAATATTCCCGACAGACTGCAAAAACAGCTTGATTTTATTAAAGAAATAGACAAGGAAAAAGAAATCGAGCGCAGAACACTTCTTTCCGACGGCTCAAGATTTGAAAACGACGCCGAACACGCATGGCACATGGCAGTTATGGCAATTCTTCTCAGCGAATATGCCAACGAGAAAATCGACATACTGAAAACTGTCAGCATGATTTTAATTCACGATATTGTTGAAATAGATTCGGGCGACACTTATTGCTACGATGAGGACGGCAAAAAAACACAGGAGGAGAGAGAAAAGAAAGCGGCAAACAGGCTGTTCAATCTTCTCCCCGAGGACCAGGCTCAGAAATTCTATGCGCTGTGGCGTGAATTTGAAGAGAAAAAAACACCAGAGGCAAAATTTGCAAGGACTATGGACTGCGTTCAGCCTACAATGCTCAATGTTGCTTCAGGCGGAGTTATGTGGAAGAAAAACGGTATAAAGCTCAGCCAGATTTTGGAGAGAAACAAATACACCGAAAGCGGCTCAAAAGAGCTTTGGAATTATCAGCTGAATCATCTCATTCTTCCTAATGTTGAAAACGGAAATATAAAAGACGACAGATAAAATTAAACGCTCCCTGAAAAATCAGGGAGCGTTAATTTTTATGAAAATATTTTTGCTTAAACCGTTTTCTTTTTTCCAAGTTTAGCATTAACAATATAAATACCTAAGCAGACGAAAACGAGAGACACAAGGTTTTTAAAGCTAAATGCCTCTGCTGTTTCGCCAAGGAGAAGCGCTGACAAAAGAACGCCGAAAATGGGATTTGTAAATCCGATAACGGCAACTTTTGAAACGGGATTGTGCTTGAGCAAAAGTCCCCATACCGTATAAGCCACCGCCGAAATCAGCGCAAGATAGAGAAGCACCGCAAAATTTACAATGCTTAGTGAAGTATCCACTCTGCCCGAAAAAGCAAGTCCGCCTGCAATCATTACAATACCTCCGACAAGAAACTGCCAACCCGAAAGCATTACGGGGTTTTCCGATACAGAATACTTTTTAATCAGCACGCTTGAAACGGAATAAGTAAAGGCTGAAAAGATAATTGCACCCTCTCCGTTTAATGAAAATCCCGCAAAACCGCCTGCTTCAAAATTTATTATTACTACGCCTGCAAAACCGACAACTACACCCAAAAGTTTTGCGGCAGTCAGCTTTTCCATTTTAAAAACGACCGCCGAAATTATTAGCGACAAAAACACATTTAGCGAAACAAGCACACTTGATTTTACACCGCTTGTATGGGCAAGACCTATATAAAAAGCTATATACTGAAGCACCGTCTGAAACAGTGCTAATATGAGAATGTGCCCAACCTCTGATTTATTTTTCGGATAAAGCGGCTTTTTGGCAATAGCCGAGCCGAAAATAATTACAAGTATACCTGCAAGCACAAACCGCATACCTGCAAAAAGAATCTGTGACGCAGTATCATTTTCGCCTACGCCGAAAAGCTCGTAGCCTGTTTTGACCATTGGGAAAGCCGAGCCCCACAGAAAACAGCACAAAAGCGCAAGCGGCACCATTACCGCAGTTTTTGACAATTTTGACTTACTCATCAATTTTGAAAACCTTTTTATAGATATTTAAAACATCCTGTGATGTGAGCGTTACGGGGTTATTGAGCAATCTGTCCGGATTAACGCTGTCGGCAAAACCTAGCACAAGTTCTTTAGAGGCTTTCGGTGTTTCAAGGCCAAGCTCGTTTACAAGCGCTCTGAAAATCTTTGCGCCGTCCTTTGAATCTTTTCCGCCGAGCATTTTTCCAACCTCGTCAAGCGTTTTAAGCACATATTCCCTGCCCCTTGCATCGTTAACACTATCATTGTGTTCATTCATATAATCCCATATTTCAGCAAGATTTACGGCAACGGAATGGCCATGCGCTGTATGGCAGTTAATAGTGATATTGTAACACATTGCGTGAGCAGAAGTTGTTGAGGTAATATTTATCGCTTTGCCTGCATAGTAAGAGGACAAAAGCATTCCCCTGTTTGCCGCCTTTTCATTTTTGAAATAGCCGTCTTTATTCTTTACAAAAAGCTCAATCGCCTTTGCGGCGTATTTCTTGCTCTCTTGATTGCTCTTAACATTCCAGTAGCTTTCAATGGCGTGGCACAAAGCGTCCATTGCAGTACACGCCCTTTGATAAGGCGGCACGGTTTCAAGAAACTTTTCGTCAAGCAACACATAATCGGGCAAAAATGCATCGTTGCTGACAGAATGTTTTTCATTTTCATTCACATAAAATATGGAATACTTTGTAGCCTCTGAGCCTGTTCCCGATGTGGTGGGAATTGCAAAAAACTCAATGTCATTATCAGACATTGGCTGTGTCAGTGCAATATCAGCGCTGTTGATAACAAGAAGCTTTATCATTTTGGCGGAATCAAGCACTGAGCCTCCGCCTGCCCCTATGAGAAAATCGCATTCGTTTTCCCTAAAAAGCTCTGCGGCTTTTACCATATCCTCAAATCGGGGATTTGGCCTTATTTTATCCCAAACAGTTAAATCAAATCTCGAGCAAAGATATTCATACTCCCGTGTTTTCTTAAAAGAGCCCGAGCAGCAAAGAAAAGGCTTCTTAAAAGAAACCTTTTCAATGTCTTTAATATTATCAATTACAAATCCGTTTTTAGTCCGCATTTGCAAGCCACTCATATTCAGGTACATAGATTCTTGTTTTGTCCCACGGGTCACCGTCAAGATGGCGGATAAGCCATACATAATACATCTCGTAGCCGGGAGCAACTACCTGCTGATGCGCGTTTCCGCCTCTTATGCAAAGGCAGTCGCCGTTTTTTGTTTTATACGGTGTATCACCCTCAAAACCTGCGCCGAAGCCCTCGGGGCGGTCAAACTGATAGTAATAAAGTTCAGGCTGGGGATGATGATGAGGAGGATATGACGACCATTTACCAGGCTGATTGAAAACCTCGCCCATAACCATATTCGAATACGGCGCATTATCAAGGTCAAACATAGTTGAAACGATTCTGTGACCTGCGCCGCCCCACTGACCCTTGCCGAACTCCTGATAAAGGCAGTTTTCGGGATTGTAGAAAACAGGCTCCCAAGTTTTATCGTTATCTGTAATCTGAACAAGAATTTCACTGTCTTCCAACGCTGTTACACTTGCACAAGTACCCTTGCAAAAGTGAACAGCATACGGAGTTTTCTGAAAAGGATTTTCTCTTTCGCAAACCTCATCGATTTTACCGTTATCAACATTAAATCTAACTTTTCCTGACAAAAGAAGAATAGCGCATTCATCTTCTTTAAGATCGGATATATAAGCAGAATCCTTTTTAAGCTTATAAACATAAATATCCATAAGCATTTCCGGATTAACTCCGTTTCTTTCACAAAGGATTTTTTTACCGTTTTCATCGTACTGCGGTTTATAAATCATTGATATCAATCTCCTAACACATTATTTTCTATAAAGGAGTTTATGCAGTCATAAACCTCTTGTTTATTATGTTCATTAAGCACCTCGTGGCGGCAGTCCTTAAAAAGCTTTAACTGAGCATTTTGATGACCTGTTGCCCTGAGTTTTTCATACACCTGAGTAACGCCCTTGCCGTAATTGCCGACAGGGTCCATTTCTCCGCTGACAACAAGAACAGGAAGATTTTTGCGAACTGATGAGAAACACTTATCTGAGTTTGCCTCGATATTGAGTTTAACAAGGTCGTTCATACCCTGAACCGTAAACAAAAATCCGCAAAGAGGGTCGTTGATATATTTATCCACTATATCGTTATCTCTTGTAAGCCAGTCAAAAGTGGTGCGCTTTTCAAACTTATTGTTATAAGCGCCGAAAGTCATTTTATCAAGAAAAGACGATTTATGCTTTTTACCCTTTGCCTTTGCAATGGCAAGAGAAAGCTTATCGCCTATCCCTGCGGCAGGGTTTGGACCGCCTGTGCCTATATAAACCGAACAGTCGCTCAATTCGGGATATCTGCCGTCAAAGCACCGTGCAATAAACGAGCCCATTGAATGACCCATAACAACAATCTTTTTATCGGGATATTTTGACTTTGCGGTTACAACAATCGTTTTATAATCCTGAATAAGCGCACTGTATCCGTCTTTTTCGCCGAAATAACCGAGTTCGTCTTTTTTCTGATTAGATCTGCCGTGATTTGCCATATCGTGCATAAACACAGCATAGCCCTTTGAAACAAGATATTCAATAAAATCAATATACCTCTGCTGATGCTCAGCCATGCCGTGGTGCAAAGCGATTACCGCTTTTACGCAGCCGCTTTCAGGGGTATATTCACAGCAGTAAATTTCACATATTCCCGTTGCTGACGGGAAAGTAAATTCTCGTTTATTCATAGCTTCCCCCTTAAAATATCTATTCAGCGCCGCCGAAGCGAATAAACTTTCCCCAAAGCAAGCCGCCTCGCACGGCGCTGAATTGGATTTGTAATATTATGTTATCACAATACACCCGTAAAATCAAACGCAGGTATAAATCCCTGAGACGCCGAATCAAGCTCCTGAACAAACACATTTTGAAAACCTGAATCAAGAGCGTAATTCAACACTTTTTCATACTCACGCTTTGTAATTTTCCTGTTTATTTCGGGAAATTCCTCAAGATTTGTGCAAGGGGTGTACTGCGCCATAAGACTTATATAAGCGCCCGAAAAATTATTTTTTATATAATCAATTATTTCAATAGAAGAATTAGTATTCTGCGGCAAAATAAGGTGGCGGATTATAACGCCTTTAGTCATCATGCCGTTTTCAAACTCACATACACTCTGCTGACGGAGCATTTCGCCGATTGCCGCTTTTGCAACATCGGGATAATCATAGGCGTTACTGTAACGCTTTGCCTTATCCTGCCTTATATATTTGAAATCGGGCAGGTATATATCAATCAGACCGTCAAGCATTTTAAGAGTTTCAACGCTTTCATAACCGCTGCTGTTGTACACAATCGGAACAGGACTTTTCCATTTTGTCAGAACTCTTTTAAGCCCTGCCGCATAATGAGACGGATTGACAAGATTTATATTGTGAGCGCCCTGTGAAATAAGGTTTTCAAAAATATTAATCAAATCACTATCTGTAATTTCCACGCCCTTGTTTTCAAGGCTTATTTCGTGATTTTGGCAGAACACACATTGAAGATTGCACCCGCTGAAAAAAACAGTTCCGCTGCCGTTTTTTCCGCTTATACAAGGCTCCTCCCACTGATGAAGAGCCGCCCTTGCAACACGGAAATTCCACGGCGACCTGCAAAAGCCGAGCTGAGTTTCTCTGTTTACCTCACACTTTCTCGGGCAAATTGAGCAAATCATATAAGCTCCTTATAAATATCCGCTTTTTTAAACGGAGTTTTTGCGGCAATCTCCTTAGCCGCACGGTTTATACTCATTCCCTGCTCAACAAGAGATTTTGCTTGGTTTACTGCGTCATCAAGGGTGATTTCCGTTTTTTCTTCTTTTTTGCCCTCAATAATCAGCACTATTTCGCCTCTTACAGAACCGTCTGTATAAAGCTCATTCGCCTCTTGAAGCGTTGTGTGTATAACTTCCTCGTGAATTTTTGTAAGTTCTCTTACAATGGCAATTTTTCTGTTTCCGAGAGAGGCGTACATATCTTTCAGCGTTGCCGCAAGCTTATGAGGCGCCTCGTAAAACACCATTGTTCTCTTTTCGTCTTTAATATCGTCAAGGTGTTCAAAGCGAGACTTTTTAGAAACGCTGAGAAAACCCTCAAATGTAAATCTGCCTGTATCCATTCCCGAAATTGCAAGCGCCGTTGCAAACGCAGTAGGACCTGGAACGGAAACAACTTCAATTCCGAGTTCATAGCAAAGCGCAACCAAATCCTGACCGGGATCTGAAATGGCGGGCATACCTGCGTCCGTAACGATGGCGCAGTTTTCGCCCTGAGAAATTCTTGCACAGATAATTTCTCCTCGTTCACGCTTGTTATGCTCGTAATAGCTTACCATTTCTTTTTTTATATTGAAACGGTTTAAAATTTTCAGCGTAACTCTTGTATCCTCAGCGGCGATAAAATCAACGCTTTCAAGAGTTTCCACCGCTCTGGGCGAAAAGTCCGATAAATTGCCTATCGGCGTGCCCACAACATATAACTTACCACTCATTTATCATAACCGTCGGCATAAGAGCCGTAAACCTTTAACATTTCATCAGTAAATCTGCCGTTTTCTTTTTTAATCTGCAAAAGGGGCTCAACACGCAAAAACGGCTTTGCGTTCTTTTTACCCTCAACAAGAAACAGGAAAGGTTCTTCCCCGCTCTTGTCAACCACAAAACGAAGTCTTTTCGGCTCAAGGCTGTAACTGCGCATAATAGCAAGCGCGTCAACAAGCCTTTCGGGTCTGTGGCACATACAAAATCTGCCGCCGAATTTCAAAAGGTAGCTTGCCGCTTTAACAGCGTCCTCAATATTACAACAAATCTCGTGGCGCGCGATTTTTGCGCTTTCGCCGAGAGATTCAATACCCGTGCCGACAGGTTTATAAGGCGGATTCATAGTAACGAGAGAAAACTGCTCGGCAGGAAATTCACTGCGTATTTCCCTTAAATCGCACAAATGCACCTCAAGCCTGTTTTGAAGATTATTGTGTTCAATGCTTCTTTGCACCTGATTGAAAGCATTTTCCTGAATATCAAGGCAATGCACCTTGCCCATATCCTTGTTTCTGAGCCACAGAAACGGAATAATACCGCATCCCGTGCCCATATCAAGCGCCTTGTCCTTATTTTTAGGATTTGCAAAATAAGCAAGCAGAAGAGCGTCCGTACCAAAGGTATGCTCTCTGCTGACTTCTATATAAATATCGTCTGAAAGTCTTTCGTAATTACGCATATAAAGCTCCGAAATACTGTTTATTCATCGTCTGAGGACAGCTTGAGCACAGCCATAAACGCTTCCTGCGGAACTTCAACCGAACCGAAGCGGCGCATACGCTTTTTGCCCTCTTTCTGCTTTTCAAGCAGTTTTTTCTTTCGTGTAACATCACCGCCGTAACACTTTGCAAGCACATCCTTGCGAAGCGCCTTAACCGTTTCTCTTGCGATAACCTTGCCACCGATTGCAACCTGAATGGGAATTTCAAAAAGGTGGCGCGGAATATGGTCTTTAAGCTTTTCGGCAATTCTTCTCGCCCTCGGATAAGCTTTGTCGGCGTGAATGATAAACGAAAGAGCGTCTATTACATCCCCGTTGAGCATTACATCAACCTTAACAAGCTTACTGCGCCTGTATTCGGAAATCTCGTAATCAAACGAAGCATAACCCCTTGTGCGTGATTTGAGAGCGTCAAAGAAATCATAAATAATCTCGTTGAGCGGAAGCTCGTAGCTTATATCAACTCTGTCAGGGGTGATATATGTCATTGTTTTGAAAATGCCTCTTCTGTCCTGACACATATCCATAATAGCGCCCACATATTCGCTCGGGGCGTATATATTGGCGTTACAAAACGGCTCCTCTGCATAATCAATTACTGCCTGGTCGGGATAATTAGTGGGGTTGTCTATTTCAACCATAGTGCCGTCTGTGAGATGAATTTTATATATAACGCTCGGAACAGTTGTCACAAGGTCAAGATTATATTCACGCTCAAGTCTTTCCTGAATTATCTCGAGGTGAAGAAGTCCTAAAAATCCGCATCTGAAACCAAATCCGAGTGCGCCCGATGTTTCAGGCTCATAGGACAATGAAGCGTCGTTGAGCTGAAGTTTTTCAAGAGCGTCCCTAAGTGCCTCGTAATCAGCGCCGTCAGCAGGATAAACGCCGCAGAAAACCATGGGGTTTACTTTGCGGTATCCCGGCAATGGTTCGTCAGCAGGATTTTCAGCGGTAGTAACAGTATCGCCCACATTAGCGTCATGAACGGTTTTAATTGAAGCGGTTATATATCCAACCTCGCCTGCTGTCAGTTCCTTAGCCTTTTCCATTGAGGTGGCACGCATATAGCCTACCTCTACAACAGTAAACTCAGCGCCCGTTGCCATCATTCGCATTGTGTCGCCGGCTTTGATTTTACCGTCCATAATTCTTACATAAACGATAACGCCTCTGTATGAATCGTAAACCGAATCAAAAATAAGCGCTTTGAGAGGCTTGTTCTCGTCACCCTCGGGCGGTCTAACCTCGCTTACTATATATTCAAGTATTTCCTCAACATTTTCACCCGTTTTTGCCGAAACCTTTGGTGCGTCAAGGCAGGGTATTCCAATAACATCCTCAACTTCCTCAGCTACCCTCTGAGGGTCTGCCGCAGGCAGGTCGATTTTGTTTATTACGGGCAGAATATCAAGGTCGTGATCAAGTGCAAGATAAGTATTTGCAAGAGTCTGCGCCTCAACGCCCTGTGAAGCGTCAACTATCAAAAGCGCACCCTCACAAGCTGCAAGCGAGCGTGAAACCTCGTAATTGAAGTCAACATGACCCGGTGTGTCAATTAGGTTAAACACATATTCCTTGCCGTTTTTCGCTGTGTAATTAAGTTTAACCGCATGGGCTTTTATGGTAATTCCTCGCTCACGCTCAAGGTCCATATCGTCAAGTATCTGCTCCTGCATATCACGCTTTTCAACCGAGCGTGTAAGCTCAAGCAATCTGTCCGCAAGAGTTGATTTGCCGTGGTCGATATGAGCGATAATTGAAAAGTTTCTAATGTGCTGTTTATCTATTGCCAATGTTTGTCCTCCGAAATTACTTTTTCAGTTCATTCAAATCTCTAAGCATTTTATCTTTGTTGTGCTTATATTTATCAAAAAGTCTGTATATATAATAAAACGGCAGAAGATACGGTCTTTTCTCCAAAGACTTATATGCCGCTTTCATTTCTTTTTTTGAGGGGAATAGTCTGTAAATCAAAAATCCAAATTTTCCTCCGTGCTGCTCTATTTCAGAAGCAATATCACGCTTTGATTTTCCGTAAACGCCGCCCTCAAACATAAAATCAAGAAGCTCTTTTTCATTGTCTTTTGGTTCTTTATCCTCAAATAAAACCTCAGCAAGACCGCAGACTGTTTTGTCAAAATCATATATTCCGTAATCTTTGAGCTTGTTATTTATATATTCACGGTCAAGGTTATCCTTTTTATTGAGAAGATAAAAGTCGCATAAAAATCTTACGCCGCAGCCCTCTTTATAAAAATAATGCTTATAAAGATGCGCCAGAGCATAAATATAATTATCCTCTTTGCTAATGTTGTATTTAGAAGAATTTTCGCTTTCTCTTACAGCATTTTGCCAAGGATTCAAGTCAGGGCAAAACTCTGATTCTTCAAAAAACAAATCCCGGTGCATTTCAAAAGCGCAAAACGGTTTTTTATAAAAATCATCTGAATTTTCAGACGCCGTTCCGAGATAAAAGCCGTGCTTTTTCATTATCTTCAAAAGCTCATTACGCCTTGTTTTGTCATAAAGAATATCATTGTCGCTCATCTGGCGCATAAAACTTTCGGGATAATATTCCCTTATAACAAGCCCTTTGAGAAACATATACGGTATCTCCGCCTTGTCAAGATCTGTACAGATTTGAGCTCTTTCGTTATTCACAATAATTGTTCTTTTAAGCTCTGTAAGGCGATAATTATTCCATTCTTTGCGCTCCTCCTCAGACAGACATCCGCCTTTTTCGAGCGCAGGCAAAACAAGATTGTAAACCTGCTGTGCCTTTGCAAGCCTGAAAAGTTCCGTATTATCTATGTTCTCAGGCTTTTCGGGAGTTTCTCCGAGAAGCGCACACCGAATAAGATGCAAAAGATATTCAATTTCTTTGTTTTGTATTTTAATCATATCTTTTTTCCGCTGTTGATTTATTCTTCAAGTATTCCCGCTTTTCTTATTATTTCAAGCACTTCTTTGACATCTGCTCTGATAACATCTTCGGTAGCATCGTATTTTTCAAGCATAGCCGCAACGATACTGTCCTCCGTCTGTTCCGTCTGAAGAAGAGTGAATATATAATTTGCTGTGGGATTATTATTTATAATTCCGTTAAAAGTTTTGGAAAGCTTGCCTGTTGCAATGGCAAAATCCTTTCCGTCTATATTTCCGAGCATAATATCTTTATTAAGCTTCATATTAATTCCTTTCAGCCATTTCGGCGTAATTTATTATTTATCTCCGAGTTTATATGCTATACCGAAACCGGCAGCCATTGTAACTATTCCTATTAAAATCTGAGGAACAGAAAATACAAGATTATCTATTGAATTATAGGCTGAAATCGGAATTGCAATAACGCTTGCAAAAATGAAACCGAGAACGCCGTAATATGTTTTAACTTCAAACTTATTGAAAAGAAATTCGATAAGCTTTGAAATAAGAACGATTCCGATTAATACGCCTACTGCAAATACGCCTGCGATAATTACATTCTCAAACAGATTTTCAAATCCCGTAATTGCGTTTATAACTCCGAGAATCGGATAATAGTAACCGAGAAGCATTAAAACAAGCGAACCGCTGACACCGGGAATAACCATTGTTGCGGCGGCTACAACGCCTACAACAAACAATGCAACATATCCGCCGAAATTCATACCAGAAAGGTTGATATCAGCCGCACCGCCGAAGATTTGGTCTGCAAAAGCCATAACGATAACAAGCGCAAATGTGCAAAGGAAAATTATCCAAGTTGAAACCTGCTTTTTCTCTTTTTTGCCTTTTACCTTGTTGAAGAGCATCGGAATGCCGCCGATAACAAGCCCTACGAAAAACAGCGTTGTGGGTATCGGAAAATGCTCGTAAGAATACTCAATAACCCTGCTCATAGAGAGAATGGAAAGCACCATACCTACTGCTACGGGAATAAGGAATTTTATATTGCTTTTGAAATTTGAGAAAAAGTGGCTTATCGCCCCTATGAAACGCTCATAAATTCCGAGGGTGAGTGCAAGTGTGCCTCCGCTGACTCCTGGGATAACATTTGCAATACCCATAATAAAACCTTTTACAACAAGTACTATAAAACTTTTGATTTTTTTCATATCGTACTCCTAAAATAATTTTTATTTTTGAATAAAGAATATCTTTCAACGCTCTATGAGCGCAACACATTCAACATGAGGCGTGCGCGGAAACATATCCGCCGCTTTAAGCCTTTTGAGAATATAACCCTTGCTATGTAAAATTTCAAGATCTCTTGCAAGGGTTGCACTGTTGCAGGAAACATAGACGATTCTGTTTATACCGAGATTTTCAATAATATCAAAAAGCTCTTTCTGACAGCCTTTTCTCGGAGGGTCAAGAATCACCGTATCGGGCTTTATTCCCTTTTCAGTGATAAGCTTTGCGCCTTCAAAAGCGTCTGCGCAAATAAACTCTGCGTTTTGAATATTATTAAGCCTTGCGTTTTCTCGGGCGTTGTCAACAGCGGAAGGCACAATTTCTATGCCGACAAGCTGTTTGCATTTATCCGCCATTGTTATGCCTATCGTGCCTGCGCCGCAGTACATATCAAGTAATATCTGATTTGAATTCAGCTGTGCAAACTCAGCCGCCGCTTCGTAAAGTTTTTCGCATTGAGCGTGATTAACCTGATAAAAACTCTCTGCCGAAACAACAAATTTTTTGCCGAGAAGAATATCTGTAATTTTATCTTCTCCCCATATTACCTTTGTTTTTCTGCCGAGAATAACATTTGTTTTTTCGGTGTTGATATTAACGACTACGCTTTTGAGATTTGAAAAAGCCTCCTGAAGCAACGAAACAAGCATTTCGCTGTTTGGCAAAGTTTTGCCGTTTATAACAGCGCACGCCATAATCTCGCCCGTTGCAAATGCCTTTCTGAAATAGATATGGCGAAGAAGTCCTTTTCCCGTTTTCTCGTCATAAGAAGTAACGCCGCTTTGAAGCGCCCATTTTTCAAACGCTTCAAGCCCCCTCTCAAACTCCTTTGGCTGGAGTTTGCAAGACTTTGCAGGAATTATCCTGTGGCTTTTATAAGCATAAAAACCCGCCGTAAAGCTGCCGTTTTGAATACACACGGGATACTGCGCTTTGTTTCTGTAACACTCAGTATTATCAGCGGCAATAATCTCCTCTGCTTTAAAATCAATATGTCCTATTCTGCGTATATTTTCCTCAACTATAGATTTTTTAAATTCAAGCTCACGCTCGTAAGTCATATTTCTGAACGAACAGCCGCCGCACTTATCCGACACGGGACAATCCGATTCAATTCTGTCTGCCGACGGCATTATTATATTTTTAATAATAGCTATGGCATAGTTTTTGGAAACTTTAATTATATGCGCCGTAATTCTGTCCCCCGGAACTGCTCCTCGGACAAAAACGGCAAGCTCGCCGTATCTTCCGATTGCACTGCCCTCAGAGGTTACGGCTGTTATATCAAGTTCAATCTCATCGTTCTTTTTAAGGGTCAATATAAATCACCAATGTATATAATAGCATATATAATTTTAAATATAAAGAGAAAAAATAAAAAATCCGAGCCTTAGAGACTAAAGCCCGGATTTTTGTTTTAAGCATTATTCTTTTTTTCTTCAATCTTGCGCTGAACAAGTTTAACGAGTTCCACAATCGGTATAACAGCAAATGCAAGCAGAATAGAAATTGCGTACTCAAGAGCTGAGATAGCTGCAAAATCAAATGCGTTTGCAAGGAACGGAACATAGATTACAGCCGTTGTAAGAACAAGGCTGAGCGCCATAGCACCGTAAAGGAATTTATTGTGAGTTTTAAGAGTAAATATAGAATCACGCCTTGAACGCATATTGAATGAATGGAATATTTCTGCAAGTGAAAGGGTAAGAAACGCCATTGTCATACCGTTTTGATGGACGAACTCCTCACTGCCGTGAGCAAGGTGAGTACCTGCATAATACGCAAGTAGCGTTACAATACTTACCATAACACCCTGCCAAACAACATCAATGCCCATACCGTTTGCAAAGATTCCGTCTGAGCTGTTTCTCGGAGCGCGTTTCATTATATTCGGCTCGCCTTTTTCCACGCCGAGAGCCATTGCAGGGAATGAGTCTGTAATAAGATTTATCCACAGGAGATGAACAGGCTCAAGAACAACAAAACCCGCAAGTGTTGCAATAAATATTGTTACAACCTCAGAGAGATTTGAGGAGAGCAGGAACTGAATAGACTTTCTGATATTATCGTAAATTCTTCTGCCCTCTTCAATGGCGGAAACTATTGTTGCAAAGTTATCGTCCGCAAGCACCATATCAGCAACATTCTTTGTTACATCGGTGCCTGTTATACCCATTCCTATGCCTATATCGGCGTTTTTAATTGACGGGGCGTCATTTACACCGTCGCCCGTCATAGCGGTAACCTTGCCCCTTTTACGCCAAGCATTTACTATACGCACCTTATGTTCGGGCTGTACTCTTGCGTAAACGCTGTATTTTTCAATATTCGCTTCAAGCTCTGAATCGCTCATTTCATTAAGCTGAGCACCCGTAATCGCCTGAGATTCGTTCTCAGCAATGCCGAGTTCTTTTGCAATTGCAACGGCGGTGTCGATATGGTCACCCGTTATCATTATCGGTCTTATACCCGCCTGCTTAGCTTTTTCTATTGCCTCAACAGCCTCGGGGCGAACAGGGTCTATCATACCCGAAAGACCGATATAGCACAAATCTTTTTCGAGTGCCTGAGCAGATGTGTCATCGGGGAGTTTAGCATACGCTTTCATAGCAACGCACAGCACACGAAGCGCCTTGTCTGCCATTGCCTTATTTTCAGCCACGATACGCTTTTTTATTTCGTCAGTCATTCTGACGCGTCTGCCGTCGATAAGAGCCTCAGAGCAGACATTGAGCACCATATCTACAGCGCCTTTTGTATACTGAATATAACCGTTTTTAACGGAGTGATGAACTGTACTCATCATCTTTCTGTCTGAATCAAACGGCGCTTCGGCAGCTCTCGGAAATTCCTCTTCAAGAGTGCTCTTAGGCATTTCAAGCTTATTTGCCCAGTCAACGAGCGCAGCTTCCGTGGGTTCGCCCTTTACGACGCCGTCCTCAATTACGGCATCGGAGCAAAGTGCCATTGCCTGTGCAACAAGTTTTTCGCTGTCTCCTCTAAAATCGGTTACGGTCATTTTGTTCTGAGTGAGCGTTCCTGTTTTATCTGAGCAGATAATCTGTGTACAACCAAGCGTTTCAACGGCTGTAAGACGGCGCACTACTGCGTTGTGCTTACTCATCTTTGTAACACCGATTGAAAGAACGATAGTAACAACGGTTGCAAGTCCCTCAGGAATTGCCGCAACGGCAAGAGAAACGGCAATCATAAAGGTATCAAGCATTGTATCAAAGGTGAGTGTAAGACCGCTTGTAATTGTCTTTATAATATCCAAAGCGAAGATAAACACGCAGATACCGAGAACGAGATATGAAAGCACCTTGGAAAGCTGAGTGAGCTTAATTTGGAGCGGTGTCTGCCCGTCTTTAGCGTCATTGAGCGCACCTGCGATTTTACCCATTTCGGTGTCCATACCTGTTGCAACAACTACGGCTTCGCCTCTGCCGTAAACTACGCTCGAGCCCATGTAGCACATATTTTTACGGTCACCGAGCGGAACTTCCTTATCATCCTCGATGACAAGAGCATCGGTAAACTTTTCAACGGGCACGGATTCCCCCGTAAGTGCAGACTCTTCAATTTTCATTGAAGCGCACTCGATTATACGGCAGTCCGCAGGCACACTGTCACCCGCTTCAAGAATAACAACATCGCCTACAACAAGCTCTTCTGAATGGATTTTTTCTATCTTACCGTTTCGTTTTACACGGCTTGTGGCGGCGGCAATTTCACGAAGTGCGTCAATTGCTTTTTCGGCTTTAGTTTCCTGAAAAACGCCGAGCACTGCATTTATAATTACAACAAGCATAATTATAATTACATCGGCAGGAAATTCCCTCTCATAAGCAGAGGTAATACCTGACACGACTGCCGCAACGATAAGTATAATCGTCATCGGGTCGGTAAACTCCATTAAAAATCTGTGGAGCAGTGATTCTTTTTTTGCTTCCGTCAGCTTGTTTTTTCCGTTTTCTGCAAGTCTTTTTTCAGCTTCTTCTGACGAAAGACCATTTGAAGTGGTTTTATATTCGTCTAAAACAGCTTCTTTTTCGCAGAGATACTCTTTCATTTTTGATTCTCCTTAAAAATTATACGGATACTCGGGTAAAAACAAAGACCCGTATATAGTATTCCTACCATATACGAGTCTCATTCTTCAATACTAAACCAGCTTTAATATAAAGCAGGATGTTGATTCAGCACACACAAAAATCGTGCGGAACTACTCCCTCATATCGTATTTATATTATACCATATTTTGTCAGTTTATTCAATCCTAAATATGGTATACTTTCTAAACTTTACATTAACAAACTGTGAAAATTATTTCTCGTCAATTTTCTTAGAGTACTTTGCAACATAAACAGTTCTCATAAGGAAGCATTCCAATTTAGGAACATAATGAGGTCTGTTGAAGATATTAACATCAATAGCAGCCTCGCAGCCCTTTTCCATAATGATTTCAAGAGCCTGCATATCTCCCTCGCTGTTGCCGCAGATAAGAGCGCCGTTGCCTGCAATAAGAACAGCATTTCTGCCGCTGATTGCCTTGCCGATTTTAGCAGCGCAGTCATCAGTATCGCCGTCAATCCAAGCGCAGTTCTTAACATCAACGCCTGCAATCTGAGCAAAATCGTCAATCATAGGCTTCATATCTTCGCCTGTGCATGATACAGCAACTACATCGGGATTAGTGAGATGCTTAATCATTATTGCTTTCTGATTATCGTAAATGGCTTTATGGATTTTTGCACATTTAGGTGCAATTCCGTTAATGCCAAGGCAGGTTTCAAGGTCTACATCAACAGTAGTATTGCCTACTGTGAGAGTAAACATATTGCCGTTTCTTACAGATGAACCGAGATCGCATATAGTCTCAGGCATTTCGCCAGCGTCAACTTTTTTAAGGAAGTAATTTCTCTTTGCCTCGGGAGAATATTCTTTTGCCCAAGAGTTACGGATATAGTTGTCCTTAATAACTCTTTCACAGCATTTTTCAAGAGTCTGAGCAAGCTCAAAAGCGTGCTCATAGTTGTCACCCATGCAGAGAGTGCCGTGGTGCATAAGCATAATTGCCCTTGCCGAGGGGTTCATCATTATGCACATTTCAACCTTTTTGCGAAGTGACTCTGTTGTTGACATAGCGTAATCAGCTACAGGAACTTTGTCACCGAGAACAGGGCTGAACTCCTTATATACATTTCTGATTTCCATACCTGTGATGCTTACAATAGTAGCAGCCTTCTGATGAGTGTGAATAACAAAATCAACAGTGGGATGATGTCTGTAAGCTGCGGCATGAACGCCTTTTTCAGATGAAGGCTTAATATCGCCCTCATATGAGCAATCGTCAATATTTACAACTACAATTTCGTCGGGGGTGAGAGTTTCATATGCTCTGCCTGACGGAGTGATAACAAACTGAGTGTCAGAAATACGAGCGGAAACATTGCCCCAAGTGCGGGCGATAAGACCTGTTTCAATAAGTCTTTTACCTGCTTCTACGACTAATCTTTTAGCTTCTTCAATTTCGTAAGCCATAAAGTTATCCTTTCATTAACATTCAAAATAAACACATAAAGGGCGGTTGGTAAACTGCCAGCGCCGCCCTAAAATTATTAATTAATAGTCAATCTTCTCGCACTTTGAAAGTACTTTGTCGAAGCGACGGATACATTCATCAATATCCTCTTCGGTGTAAGCGCTTGAAGTGTAAAGTCGAGAACCTGCAAGAGTAACAAGACCCTCAGCCATGTAAGCTGCGCCCATGTACTGCATTTCTGTCTGACGAATACCTGTCTGCTTCAATACATTCGGAATTGTCCACGGTCTCTTCCAGTCAACTTTGAAGTGCATTGTAGCAACTGTATGTAACTGGCAGATAGAACCAACATTGTAGCAAACAAACGGAAGATTGTATTTTTTGATAGACTCGTTAATACCCTTGGTAAGACGGTCTGCCATTTTACCTGCAACCTGACAAGCGTTTCTCTTTTCAATTTCGCAAATTACAGTATAACCTGCGCAGCATGAAATCGGTGTAGCAGCCATTGTACCGCCGCACATTGCCTTGTGAATCTTCTTGCCTTCTGACTTGTCAAGACCTGCGCCGAGATACTTCATAACTTCTTTATGACCGCCGATACCGCCTGCACCGGGATAACCGCCAGCGATGATCTTACCGAAAATAGTAATATCGGGATCAATGCCGTAGTAACCCTGAGCGCCTGAAAGACCGATACGGAAACCTGTAACAACCTCGTCGCAAACAAGGAGAGCGCCATACTTGCGGCAAAGTGCCTGAACACCCTTCGGGAAATCTTTATCTACAGGGCGAGTTGCTGATTCGGGGCCGCAGGGCTCAATGAATACAGCAGCTGTGCCGCCGCGGAACTTATTGAGGATAAGCTTCTTTTCAAGGCTCTTAAGGTCGTTCGGGAAGAACTCCTGAGTGTGCTTGAATACGAAGAGCGGAACACCGTGTGACTGCATATTGAGTGTACCGGGAACACGCATACCCCAAGCAAGCTGATCAGACCAGCCGTGGTAAGCGCCGCCCATTTTAATAATGTTTTTATGACCTGTTGCAAGACGGGCAACACGAACAGCACACATACATGCCTCAGTACCCGAACCGAGCATACGGAACATCTCAACAGACGGTACGCACTCGGAAATCTTCTTTGCAAGCTTATATTCATAAGGATGGAAAAGACCTGTTGACGGTCCGCAGTCATTGAGGAGCTCGATAACTTTCTCTCTTACAACATCGTCATTTGAGCCGATAATTGTAGGTCCGCCAGCCTGAAGGAAGTCAAAATACTCATTTCCGTCAACATCGTAAAGCTTGTTGCCCTTTGCCTTTACCATAACTATCGGGAAAGGATAGTTGAAAGCAAGGTTATGCTGTACGCCGCCGGGAATTACGGTTTTAGCTTCTTCAATCTGCTCCTTAGATTTTTTGCACTTCTTTGCGAAATACTCTTCTTCATATTCTTTAAGAGCGGCTCTGTTAATTGAATAAACAGGTTTTTTGATGAGCGCATCAAGTTCTGCTGTAAGCTGCGCAGCATCGGGATACTCTGTGATCGCGAATCTTGTATCCATTAATTTTTCCTCCTTGATATTTGTGAGCCGTTGCTCACCTTATTGGGCGTGAGTGGTTACTCACTAGTTTTACTATTTAAGTATATCACTTTTTAACGATTTGTCAAACCTCAAATTATTATTTTTTGGTAAAATTTGTTCTCATTATTGCAGAATTAATAAATATGTGTTAGTATATTAACATTATATTAAAATTGTGGCAGGGGGATTTGTGTTCATTGCACAAAAAGATTTTTTACGCTTTGTGCATTGCTACAAAATTTTAGAAAATGACAAATATTCATTATAAAGAAGCGTTCAGCAGAATTTCAAAAGAAAGGCAAAATGAAATTCTTGAAATAGCAATTGAAGAATTTTCCGCTAAAGGTTATAATAATGCCAACATTAATATAATAGCGAAAAACGCAGGTATAAGCATAGGACTTATGTATAAATATTTTGCTACTAAGGAAGACCTTTTTTTCACCTGCATTTCAAAGGGCATGCTGATTCTTCAGGAAACGCTTGAGGAAATTATGAAAAGCAGCGACAAGTTGTTGCTTAAAGCTGAAAAAGTTATTCGTGCTACCTGCACACTGTCAAGAGATTACAAAAACTATATAAAGCTTTACAACGAAATAACCGCCGAAAAAGACGGAGAACGCGCTGTTTATTTTGCAAGACAAATAGAGGGAAACACAAGCCGCATTTATATAACCGCAATAGGCCAGGCGCTCGCAAGCGGTGATGTAAGGCAGGATCTTGACCCAAGACTGTTTGCATTTTTCCTTGACAATCTTCTTACAATGCTACAATTTTCTTTCACTTGCAATTACTATAGAGAAAGGCTCAGTATGTATACAGGTGTAGACATAGACGAGCTTGACGATGATAAAATTGTTGAACAGCTTTTAAAATTTATAGAATCCGCATTCACTTTTTCGAAATAACATAATAGGAGGATATTATGGCTAAATATGTTATCACTTATGATATAGGCACAACGGGAATAAAAACCTGCCTTATCGAAATTGACAGGGAAATCAAAATTCTCGGCTCATCATCACTCGGATACAATCTTTATGTTGACGATGAAGTAGGCGTAAAGGGCGGCGCAGAACAGCACGCAGACGAATGGTGGGAAGCAATGTGCGTTACTACGAGGACTGTTTTTGAAAAAGTGCCTTACATAAAGAAAGAGCAAATCGAAGGAATTTCATTCTGCTCACAAATGCAGGGTCTTGTGCTTGTTGATAAAGAAGGCAAGTGCGTTCGTCATCCTATGAGCTATATGGACCAGAGAGCAAGAGAAGAACTTAAAACAGGTATCGCTCACGGTGTTAAAATTGCAGGCGCCGAAGTTACAAAACTTCTCAAATATCTCAGATACACAGGCGCAGTAAGTTCGTCAGTTAAGGACCCGATTTGGAAATATAAATGGGTAGAAGCTCACGAGCCCGAAGTTTTCAAAAATGTTTACAAGTGGCTTGATGTTAAGGAATATCTTATCTGCCGTGCAAGCGGTGAATTCGTTATGACACAGGACAGCGCATTCGCAACTCTCCTCTATGATACAAGAAAGGGTCACGAGGGTTGGTGCAAACCCATTTGCGATATGGTGGGCGTTGACATTAAGCATTTGCCCGAAATCAAGGCGTGCACCGAAAAGGTCGGCGAAGTTACTGAATCAGCTGCAAAAGAACTTGGACTCGCTCCCGGAACAGCGGTTTTCGGCGGCGGCGGAGACGCTTCTCTTATCGGCGTAGGCGCAGGCGCAGTACAGGTTGGCGATACACATATTTACAGCGGAACATCGGGCTGGGTAGGCACTGTTGTTGACAGACAGGTTGTTGACGCAGGCGCTATGATGGCGGCTATTGTCGGCGCAGACCCGAATAAATACAACTATTTCGGCGAACTTGAAACCTCTAATAAATGTGTTGAGTGGGTTAAAGACCACCTTGCTCTTGACGATATAGGCGTTTATCTTCAGGGAAAAAGCATTTCCGATTCTGTTGAAACTCTCAACATAAATCTTTACGATTACATGGAAGATGTTATAGACCAAATACCAGCAGGCTCAAACGGAACGATTTTCACACCGTGGCTTCACGGTAACAGATGCCCGTTTGAAGACCCGAATGCATCAGGAATGTTCTTTAACATCAAGATTGAAACAGGCAAAACAGAAATGATAAGGGCCGTAGTTGAGGGAATTTGTTTCCATATGAGATGGATGCTTGAAAGGCAGGATATTAAAAAGGAAGTTAAAATATCCGATGTTATCCGTTTCTGCGGCGGCGGCGCTCTTGGCGGTGTTACCTGCCAGATTCTTTCCGATATTCTTCAGAGAGATATTGAAGTTGTTGACAGTCCTCAAAATGTTGGCGCAGTTGGCGCTGCTGCTTGTATTGCCGTTGGTCTCGGTCTTATCCCCGACCTTGAGCATGTTAAAACACTTATTCCCGCTAAGCACATTTATCATCCCAACAAGGAAAACAAAGCCGTTTATGATAAAAACTTCACTGTATTTAAAAACCTTTATAAATGCAATAAAGAAAACTTTGCAATTCTCAACGGCTGATAAAAATTCTGCTTAACACTTAAATAAAAACTAGTAAAAGCACTGTTTAGATAAAGCTAAACAGTGCTTTTGTTTTTATTATACAAAATGCTTTCGCTCTTGACACAAGGTGATGAAATATTTTACAATTTAATTGGAGTTTACACCGATTGTTAAATCAGCATTTTTCGTATGAGGTTTATTTAAACAAGCTCTAATTATCCCACTTCAACTAACGGGGAGGCAAAAATTATGCCTGAATTCTTAACCAACACTGCCGCTACGACAGTATGTTATTGTGTTATAATTGCTTGTAAAATTATATATAGTATAATAATCAATAAAACTTGCCGTAACCTGAGTAAAGCTCATCGCAACATTCTAACATATCTATCTTTTGTATTACCGATTATAACAGGGGTAATTTGCATAATAAAATGCAAAAATACAACAAAAAGCAAAATTATCGTGGCTGTTTCTATGATAACTTCCCTTGCTTTAAGCATTTCGGCAGCAACTATTATAACTTACAATACAAGAGAAAAATATTATGACGCAAACGGTGAAGTTCAGTTTTATATGAGCGGTGTCTCATTTTTAGATGCTGACGGCAATAAATACACATTCAATTTTGAAAAATCTGGTTATGACCGTTTATATATAAACGGCACAGACGAATATCTTAATAGCGATTTATGCTACCTTGATGAAAACGGATTGCTTATTTATGATGACGATATGTCAATCAGCGCTTTTGACGAAAGCAGCTGCAAAGATACGGACGGTGAATTGTACTACCCTGCCAAATTCTCTACTTATAATGAAGACGGCTCAGTGAATTATTCTTTCAACAGCGCAAACTTCCATTATGATAGATTACAAAACGCATATACATACAACTATGTTCCATATTACGACAAAGATTTAAACAAATATGCATATTCATTTGATTCACAACTTCTGAAAGGTTTTTATACAAAGCTGTCAACAGGCGAAAAGTTTGAAAATGAATACTGTTTTGTTGACGAAAACGGTTATTTGGTATATTTAAACAACCAAGAGCTTTCTGAGCATAAAAACGAAAACGGTTCTAAAACCTATACGGATTCAAACGGAAATACATATTTTTGGGCATCAAGCGTAAATTGGGATAAAGACGGCAATATGTACAATGCTCACGGTGATCTCTTATACAATTCAAACAATTAAAATACCACAACAACACAAAAAAACTCCCTCGGTTAGACCGAGGGAGTTTTTTTATTATGCTCTTGCAACCATTTCGCCGTATTTTTCTTTGCTTTCCTTAATGAAATCCTCTACCTGCTTTGCTGTGGGCATTGCATCTGAACAGCTGTGTGCTGAAATAAGAATTGATGCTGAGGCAGAACCAAACTCAAGGCAGTCGATAATATCCTTGCCCTGAAGCAGGCTGTAAAGGAATGAAGAACCATAACCGTCTCCGCCACCGAAGCCCTTGAGCTTAACTGCGGGGAAGGGTTTGATTGTATAATACTTGCCGTCATTAGTATAAGCTGTTGAACCTTCTTTACCGTGCTTAATAACACAGATAGAAGCGCCGAATGACTGCCAGTACTGAGCAGACTCTTTATCATCAGCCTTAACGCCGACAATTCCTTCTGTGAGGTCAAATTCCTCTCTTGAGCCGATAATAATATCAGCATTCTGCGCTACAAGACTGTAATAAACAGCAATTTCATCCTTTGATTTCCATGTATATTCACGGTAGTCAATATCGAAAATAATTCTTACATTGTTCTTTTTAGCAAGCATCATAGCTTTAAGGCAAGCCTCTCTGCTCGGGCTCTTTGCAAGCGCTGTACCGCTGATAACAATCGCTTTTGCAGAAGCTATGTAATCCTCGTCAACATCTGACGGGTCAAGGCAGAAATCCGCAACATTATCTCTGTACATAAGGATTGAGGATTTTTCTTTTGAAAGAATTTCCGTAAATGTAAGACCGATGCATTCGCCGTTTTTAGCACGGGTCACATGGCTTGTGTCAATTCCCTCTTTATCGAAATAATTTACAACAAAATCTCCGAACTGATCGGCAGAAACGCAGCCGATAAAGCCAACTTTACAGCCGAGTCTTGCAAGACCTACTGCAATATTTGCGGGAGAACCGCCTACATATTTATTGAAGTTTGAAGATTCTGAAAGCGGCATATACATATCCGTTGGGTTGAAATCTATTGCAATTCTTCCAATCGGGATAAAATCAAGCGGTTTTGACATATCAAATTCAATGTATTTCATATTTTTACTCCTTAAAATCAGGCCTTATTGTCAGAGCCGAAAATCAGTATATGGCGTTTTGCATTCTGATAAGCGCCCTCAACCTCAGCACCCTGTAAATCGTAATAGCCTTTTATATTATTTTCATTATAACAATTGCGCACTGAATTTTCAACAGCGTCAAATGTTGCAGTTGCAATATTTATTTTTTTAATTCCCGTTTTTGAGCATTTTACAAAATCGTCCGGGCTTATTCCCGTACCACCATGAAGAACAAGCGGAGTGTCAACAAGTTTTGCACACTCCTCTAAAATATCAAAACGGAGCTTAGGAGTTGATTTATAATTACCGTGTGCATTTCCGATAGCTATAGCAAGAGCGTCCACACCAGTCTCCTGAGTGAATTTAACAGCATCAGCAGGGTTTGTACAGTTAATGGCTATATCCTCACTGCCATCCTCGGAACCGCCAACGCAGCCTATTTCAGCCTCAACAGCGGCGTCATATTCTTTTGCCATCTCAATAATGCTCTTAGTCTGAGCAATATTTTCATCAATCGGGAGATGACTTCCGTCAAACATAACGGATGTAAAGCCTATTTCAAGCGCTTCGTGAATTTTTCCAGCCGTTTTACCGTGGTCAAAATGAACCGCAACGGGAGTTTTTGCATTTTCTGCAGCCGCAACCATAAGCGGACCTATAAGCGCAAGCGGAGATTGTTTTAATCTAACCTCTGCTATCTGCAAAATAACAGGAGCGTTTAATTTCTCAGCGGCTTTCAGGACGCCGAGCACCATTTCCATATTAGCAACGGAAAATGAGCCGACAGCGTAATTTCCTTTTTTAGCGTCAGCCAACAAATCACGCATATTAACAAGCATATTTTTTACCCCTTTAAATACAATAAACGAGTTGGTCTATAAGCCGAGTTCTGTAATAGGCAATTATCTATCTCGACGCACCATTGCTGATACGCTCAAGCCACATTTCGGGATTATGTGTCGAGCAAACAACCTCCCAGTCTGTGTTGCAGCGGATAGGGTTTACATGGCAGCGGATGTCTCCACCCGCTCGGTGAGCTCTTACCTCGCCTTTCCATCCTTACCGTATAATATACGGCGGTTTATTTCTGTTGCACTTTCCCTAAGGTCACCCTCGGCGGCCGTTAGCCGTTATCCTGCTCTGTGCTGCTCGGACTTTCCTCACATTTTTCAATGCGCAACTGCCCGACCAACTCGCTATACTATTTTAGAATATAAAACAAATTGTGTCAACAATTTTATTAATCGTATTGAAAACAACAATTAAATATTGTACTATTTAAAAGAGGTGATAAAATGAGCCCAGATAGTTTTGACGACAGGGACAGAAGTGTTCCGCCCGAAGAGGACTATTATAAAAAGTTTTCGGTTGATTTGAATTTTAACAGCAGAGAAAATAACCAAGACAGGCATATTGACGAGCTGGGAATTAACCCTGCTGAGCAATACAATAAATACTATTCAGATTCTAAAGACACTCTGCAAAATGAACAAAGAAGACAGGCAGATTTTTCATCAGGACAAGCACATCAGGCTAGAAAAACTGTTTCAGGCGGAGCAAAAGCGAAGAAGAAAAATCCCGCTCCCAAAATAGCAATAGGAATTTTGGCATTTCTTCTTGCAGTTATATTACTCGCAGTTGCTCTTATTCAGCCGCTTTTCGGCAAAATCAATTATGACGAGCCGCAGCAAAACGCATATATTTCAGACAGCGAACTTGTTTCGTCAGATGATGTAAAAAACATACTGCTCTTAGGAGTTGACGCAAGGGCTGATGAAGAGAGCGAGGCAAGCCGAGCTGACTCAATGATGCTGATTTCTTTAGACAAGAAAAACAACTGCATTAAAATGACATCTTTTCTTCGTGACTCGTGGGTTTACATTCCGTGTAAAGATAAATACCAAAGACTGAATGCCGCCTGCACTTACGGAGGATACAGCGCGGTAGTAGACACTATTGAATATAACTACCATGTTGATATTGACGGATATGTTGTAGCAGACTTTGAAATGTTCAAAGTTATGGTTGACAGTATCGGCGGCGTTGAAGTAGAGGTAACCGAAGAAGAAGCAAAAGAAGTTACCAATCACCCCGGAAGATACGGCGATGTTGTTTTGGAAGCAGGAACACATACTCTAACAGGTGAACAGGCACTTGCTTATTGCAGAATAAGAAAAATTGACACAGATTGGAAAAGAACGGAAAGACAGCGCACAGTAATTGAAGCAATTATAAACGGTGTTGTGTCATCAGGACCTATTACGGCATATAAAATGGTTAGTTCCGTTGTTGAATATGTTCAAACAGATTTGAGTAAAAATGAGATTAGAAGTATTGCTTTCAGTTCCTTATCTTGCCTTTCAGGCGGATTTCAGCAGGCATCTTGCCCGTTTGACGGAACTTGGGAATACTCAAACAAAGGCGGAGCCTCTGTAATCACTCTTGATGTTGAAGAAAATCAAGAACAGTTAAAGAACTTTATTTACGGTTAAAACTTAAAATAAAAGTAAAAAGGCAGATGCTTCAACGCTTCTGCTTTTTTCTAACCAAAAAAAACGCCCCCTCTTTCGAGGGGGCTTTAGCATTAACCAAACAAATCGCCGAAATCTTCGCCGTCACCTAAATCAGTTCCTGATGTAGTAATCAAATCGCTCGGAGGCAATGAGTACTTACGAATCTGCATTTCGGGTTCTGTATAAGCCAATTTCATAATTCTTTACCTCCTAAATTATTTGTAGAGTGTTGCGCCTGTAACAACATCAGAGTAAGCGTAAAGCTCATTTCCATGAGCATCCTCATATATTGCATATGCAACATATGTGCCTGTTCTGTACATTGTGTTCGTGTTAAAGCTAATTGTAAACTGATTACCATTCTGTTCTTCACAGGTATACTTAGAAGCTGCAAGATTGTAAATCTTATTTGCGCTGTTAACATCTGAAAGACTTAAATCAGAGTCATTAGCATCAAGACCGTTAAGAACGATACCGAATGACTTAATCTTAGCGCCTTCAGGAAGAGCAAATGAACCTACAATGTAAACTTTACCGTTGTCATCAATAATCGGTGAAGCAATTACATCAGTTGAAGCTTCCTGATCAATAGATTTAACAGCTTTTACTGTAATATCCTGGCAAGCAAAGAATGAATATTCTGAACCATAACAAAGGGCTTTTCCGTTTGCATTATTAATATATGCAACTGCGCCTTCTGCCGAGAATGTTACCTTCTCGTTGAAAACAGGATACTGAGTTTCAAGTGTATCGCCGTTTTCATCAACAAGAGTTACTGTATATGATGCAGGTGATAATTTTGCATAATTAACGAGAATTACCATATCACCTGTTACTGTAACAGTTCTTGAATAGGTCTGGCTGCCATCCTCTGAAGTATAGCTTGAAAATTCATAGAACGGAAGATTATCAGTAACATTTGAATAATTCAAATTGAATTTAGCACCGTTTTCAGCATACTGTATATCAAGAACTTTACCTGTGCTTACACCATCAAGAGCCTGAATAAATGTAAGTTTGCAGTTATTTTCATCATTAGTTGCAGAGGATGTTGTGTAAATCTCCATGTCTCCTCTTACATTAAATGTATACTGTTTACTGGTAAGCTGATATTTAGGAATTAATCCGCTGTAGATGCTGTCTGACATGCTCTTAGGCTGTGCAAGTGTAGCCCATGCGCAAGGTTCATTCGGAGCTGTTTTGTTCGGATTTGGTGCAGTGATATAATCACCGTAGTGGAAATTCGTTGCATCAGCTGAGGATTCAGAATAACTATATGTTCCGTCTCCATCATCAACAAGATACCAAGCTGTTTCATTGAAATCGTAAACAACTACTGTATAATCTATTGCGTTTTCAGAAAGTGCTGTACCGAGAGACAAGTTATATTCGTCATACTTATAACCTGTATACTCTTTACCGTTAACAGTTATCTGCTGGGTAATCTCGAAACTTTCTACTGCTTTCTGAACTGCTGCAACATCATATGCATCAGCATTAAGAGTTGCTACCTTTGCAAGGTTAGCTTCGTAAACACTGCTGTCTGCCAATCCGTTTTTCATAACTTCAACAGCGTTTTTGATAGCTGTTGTCTGATTATCAACCATTGACTGATTTTCAAGCGGAACTGTCTTCTGCTGTTCATCAGTGTAGTTATAATATGACAATGCTTCAATTGAAATCTTTATTGTTTCATAAGCTTTGAGAGAATATTTAACTGAGCCTTCAGCTGCTTCGGCAAGAAGTGCTTCCAATTCTGCTTTTGCTTCATTGAATGCATCCCAGTTTGCGGGGTCATACAATGCCTGGCCGCATACTGTACAATGCAATCCGTAAACATCAGGTGTACAAGCTTCTACTTGTTCATAGTCCCCTCTTGAGCACTTGATTGTGTGTGTAGAGCCGTCATTATTGGGAACTGTTGAAAGGTCATGACCGAGAGCCTCTTCACTTGTTTTGATTTCGTATCCGCAAACTGAGCAGATATAGTGAGGAGTACCGGGATCTGAACATGTAGCATGAGAGCTATCCGGTTGTTCAACAAGCTGGTGAGCATCTTCAGCTGTATTCTTAGCAAGAACTTTCATTGCTGCGTCGAGATTATTATATCTAATCTGAGCTTCAGCAACGATCTGCTCAACAGTCATTGTGGTATAGTCCATATTTGCCTGAGCTGCTGCAAGAGCGTTTGAGAATGCTGTCCAAGATTCAGTTGTATAACACTTATATGCATTATTATCAACTTTATCAAGGAATGCAACTGCCTCAGATATCTTTTCAAAAAGATCTGATACATCAATTACTGTAACTGTCTGCTTAACATCAGTATTTACAAACTGGCGTTCCTCGCCGTCACAATAATATAATGTATATAAATCAGGTGTTACAAAATCCTGACTAGCAATGCCAAGGTCATTAACTGTTACAGTTGTTTCACCCAAAATCTTTGCATCGTTTGTATTGCCTGGAATATTAATATAATCCTGACCTGCTGAGTAACCGCCGGGAGCTTTCATAAGCGCTGTATGATAGTTATATGAACCTGACATGTTTTCAGCAGCTGCGCCGCCCTCTTTCCATGTAAGCTTCATTGAACCGTTTGCCATAGAAACAGTATCCTGTCCGTAAGCGCCAAGTCCAAGACCGTGCATCTGAACTCCTCTGTACTGTGACCAAGACTGCCAATGGTTACTAATTGTAAGATCATATTCAGTCGTATAAGTTGTTGTACCAGGAGTAGTCTTGAAATATACAACTTTAGTAATTGCATTATTAAGATACAGATGTACATTATCACTGTCGTAACCACCTGTGGTATCTGCAATCTGATCAACTATTGTACCATCTGAAATTGCACTGAAAGCAAGCTGAAGTTCAAGAAGCGCATTTGCAATATCAGTAAGTATACTTACATATTCACTGTAGATTTCATCATCTGTAGTGAATGCTTTATTGTCAAGCTCTGTCATTCTTGCCTTGCATTCATTGATCTTATCCATAACTGTGTTATAGTTTGAATACTGGCTACCGTCTGTAGAAGCGACATCTTCAAGCATTGTATTATAGCTTCTAACCTTACCGTAAATCTGAGCTGTTGCTTCGTGACTAATTCTCAAGCCTTCCATACCGGTTTTAACATCATTGAGAATAGTTTCATAAATGGCTCTGTCTTCTTCATTATCCTTAAGGGTAATACCGGAAGCATAGTTACCATTATTATAGTATGCAAGAGCAGCATTTATCTTTTCAGTAGCAGCAGCATAAGATTCTGCCGTATAGTAAGATGAATGAAGTCCGTAATACTCTTCAAAGTAAGCCTGGAGTTCACTGTCGTCTATATATTTTTCAGCGGCAACAAGTCCCTTATATGCGTTTACAAGACTTTCGTTTGTTGCAGTTGCATCTGTGAAACGAGTTCCTTTGTTGTTAATTGAGCTAAGAAGATTCTTAACTGCATTATACTGTGCAAGGAACGGTGAATATGACTCAGATGTATAATAACCGTCAGAGTTATTACCCTTAGCAACAGGTGTATACGCATTAAAGTTATTAGCAAGAGTAATATAACTTGCATTATTAACTTTTACCAATCCTGATTTTGCAGTATTAATTGCATTAACTGCATTTTGAATAGCAGTTGCACAGTTATTAAGTTCAGTAACTAAATCTGAACCTGTAACATATGACTGAGGATTAACTACCAGAGCCTTGTCAACAGCTGTAAGCAAAGCTTTTGCGGTTGAGTATGAGTAATCACAAATTTCATTGGACAATGCAGACTGTACAGCATTAATCAAAGCAGCATAGTTAACAACATAAATAGGTGTAGCGTGGTTTACAGAACCATCACCGTTGTTTGTATTAAATATCCACTGCTGTGAATCGTAAGTCAGCAAATAGGAATCGCCAAAGGTCTCTGCATTACCACTCCAGTAGAGAGTGGTAGAGTATCTGTAAGTATCATTCTTACCTGAACGGTTAGAGTCATCTCCGTGAGTTGTACTAACTCTGTCATAATCTCCAGACTGATAGCCCGCAGAGCTATTGCCTGAGCTGCTACCGTGCCAATACTGTGCAGGAGTTGCAAAAGGAGCGGTATTGATTGTCATACTGTTAAGGTATGAGGTATCCCAAAGTAAACCGTCCCTATAAGTGAAGTTAGAAACAGGAAAAGCACAGGGATTTATACCGTCATAAAGCAATGCTGCTACACCATACTGAACGCCGGCTCTTGAAGCGCCAACCTTTTCACCAGTATAATATTCAGCATTCTCGCCTACACCGTAGGTATAAAGAACATTAGACATAATGTCTCCCTTGGTAAGCGAATCTACATTGTAAGAGCCGTCTGCTGCTGCAGTAGCGGTTGCAGTATACGGAGTCCACTCTGTCATTTTGTTCATCTGTGTTTGAAGAGTTTTGTAAACCGTATCAATATTTGCTTCAGTAAGAGTACCAGCCGTTACGCATACATAAACAACATATGCGTTATACCAAGCCTCGTATGAACTTGCGAGGTTAGTATAAACCTCTCCTCTTTCGGACATACCATTAACCCTTGCTTCATAGGTATCAAGAAGAGTCTTCAAGTCGTCCTTTGAGTAGGTTGCAGCAAAAGAGCTAAATGGCATAGCAGCGAAACATGACAATACCATTATTACTGCAAGAAATGCTGCAAGAATTTTTTTGGATTTCTTTGTTTTCATTAAAATGAATTCCCCCTTAATTCTACCTGAAATAAAAATTTAGGCATCGGCGGAACCTGACCAAATCCGTATATCCGATGTTAATATTTTCATTTCGGAAAGATATAGGCAAAGTGCATAATATAATTCAACACTTTGATATACTTATATAGAAAATATAACATATAAAAATAATACTGTCAATGAGTTGGGTTTATTTTTATGTAATATTTTTATTACAAATTGTTTACAATATTGAAAAATAATATCAATATATTATCCATTTAATATAAATTTGATTTAAATTTGTTCGTGTATTTACATCAGCACACTTTAAGCGCATAAAATTCTCAGTTCACAAATTACATATAAGTTTTTTATTTTTGAAAGATAGTTTTGTGCAAAACAACAAGCAGCTCCACTAATGCAATATTATACATTATTTATGCAACATTTCCTGTATTTTTGTATGTTTATACAATATTTTTCAAATCCCTTGACTATCACAAATAGCAAGTTTATAATGAGTAGCAGTTGAGGAAATAAAAGTTCCTTATAATTAAAAACATTATATATTATCGGAGGATTTGAAAATGGCAAAGGAAATCAAAAAAGTTGTTCTTGCTTACAGCGGAGGACTTGATACATCAATTATCATTCCGTGGCTTAAAGAAAACTACAACAACTGCGAAGTTATTGCAGTAAGCGGCGATGTTGGTCAGGGCACAGAGCTTGACGGTCTTGAAGAAAAAGCTATCGCAACAGGCGCTTCAAAGCTTTACATAGAAGACCTTAAGCAGGAATTTGTTGATAATTACATTATCCCTACAGTTAAGGCCGGCGCAAAGTATGAAGACCAGTATCTTCTCGGAACTGCATTTGCAAGACCTATTATAGCAAAAAGAATTGTTGAAATTGCTAAAAAAGAGGGAGCTGACGCAATTTGCCACGGCTGCACAGGTAAGGGTAACGACCAGGTAAGATTTGAGCTTGCAATCAAGGCATTTGCACCTGAGATGGAAATCATTGCTCCCTGGAGAACTTGGGAATTCAAGAGCCGTGAAGAAGAAATTGAATATGCAGAGGCTCACAACATTCCTCTTAAAATAAACAGAGAAACAAACTATTCAAAGGACAAAAACCTTTGGCACCTCAGCCATGAAGGTCTTGACCTTGAAGACCCGGCTAATGAGCCTAAATATGATGAAATTCTTGAAATGGGCGTTTCTCCCGAGAAAGCTCCCGACAAACCGACATACCTCACTCTTCATTTTGAAAAGGGTGTTCCCACCGCTCTTGACGGCAAAGAAATGAACAGCGTTGAACTTGTAGAAAAGCTCAATGAACTCGGCGGTGCAAACGGATGCGGACTTGTTGATATGGTTGAAAACAGACTTGTTGGCATGAAGAGCCGTGGCGTTTATGAAACTCCCGGCGGTGCTATCCTTTATAAAGCACACGAAACTCTCGAGCAGATCTGCCTTGACAGAGAAACTCAGCACTACAAATTCCTCATCGCTCAGAAATTCGCTGATGTTGTTTACTTTGGTCAGTGGTTTACTCCTCTTCGTGAAGCTCTTTCCGCTTTTGTTGATTCAACTCAGCAGAGAGTTACAGGCGATGTTAAGATTAAGCTTTACAAAGGCAACATTATCAATGTTGGCGTAACTTCTCCCTACAGCCTTTACAGCGAAGAGTTTGCTACATTTGACGCAGACGATGTATATGATCAGGCTGATTCACAGGGCTTCATCAATCTCTTTGGTCTTCCGCTCAAGGTTAAAGCTATCCTTGACGCTGAAAGAGAGAATAAGGAAAACAAATAATTAATTATAAGATTACTAAAAAATAAATCACAATAAGATTCTGACCTGCTTTACGGCAGGTCAGGTTCTTGTTTTCAGAGAAATAATGAAAAGGGAAAACATTATGGCACAGTTGTGGAAAGGCAGGTTCAAAAAGGAACTTGCGAAAGAGACAAATGATTTCAACTCTTCTATAAGCTTTGACAGCAGAATGTTTGAAGAGGATATTACGGGCAGTATGGCACACGCCGCAATGCTCGGAGCAACGGGAATTATAGATAAAAGCGAAAGTGAAAAAATTATTCAGGGACTTTCTGAAATTCTTGACGATATTAAAAGCGGCAAGCTTGAAATTGATATGAGTGCCGAGGATATTCACACATTTATAGAGGGTGAATTGACGGCAAGGCTTGATCAAACGGGAAAAAGGCTGCACACCGCCCGCTCAAGAAACGACCAGGTTGCGCTTGATATCCGCCTTACGCTCAGAAAAGAAATCGGCGAAATTGAAGAAAAGGTAAAAGAATTAATTGCCGTTATCTGTGACAAAGCTGAATCTAATACCGACACAATTATGCCCGGTTACACTCATCTTCAAAGGGCACAGCCCATCACCTTTGCACACCATATTATGGCTTATGCGGCTATGCTTTGCAGAGACCTTGACAGGCTCAGCGATGTAAAAAGAAGAATGAATGTCTGCCCGCTTGGCTCAGGCGCTCTTGCAGGAACTACCTATCAGCTTGACAGAGAAATGACGGCAAAAGAACTTGGTTTTGATTCAATCACTCTCAACTCTCTTGACGGCGTTTCTGACAGAGATTTCTGCATAGAACTTGCGGCGGCGCTTTCTCTTATTATGGTGCATCTTTCAAGATTTTCGGAAGAGATTATTATGTGGTGCAGCTGGGAATTCAAATTTGTTGAACTTGACGATGCATTTTCAACAGGCTCTTCAATAATGCCGCAGAAGAAAAACCCCGACATTGCAGAACTTGTAAGAGGAAAGAGCGGCAGAGTTTTCGGCGACCTCACTACCCTGCTTACAATCATGAAAGGTATTGCGCTTGCGTACAACAAGGATATGCAGGAAGATAAAGAGGCAATCTTTGACGCTGTTGACACAGTTAAAATGTGTCTTACAGCTTTCACTCCGATGATTGAAACCATGACTGTTTTGAAAGAAAACATGAGAAATGCGGCGGCAAAAGGCTTCATTAACGCTACTGACTGCGCAGATTATCTTGTTGGAAAAGGACTTCCCTTCAGAGACGCTTACAAAGCAACGGGTGAGCTTGTTGCGCTTTGCATAGACAAGGGCGTTACGCTGGAAACGCTTGATTTAAGCGAATACAAAGCTGTTTGCGATTTGTTTGATGAAGAGGTTTACACCGCAATTAATCTTGAAAAATGCGTTGCAGACAGACTTGTTGCAGGAGGCCCGAGCAAAGAGAGCGTTGCAAAGCAGATTGAAGCGGCACGCAAGGCAATCGGTTAATCTTTCACTCTCTTATCCATTTGTTAATATTCCATTATTTCGTTGACACGGCAAAGCAAAGTGGTTTATAATAAGTTGAATTAAACTTTTAAGGATACGATAATATGGCTTATAAAATTGTTGTTGATTCCTGCTGTGATATCACAGAGGATATGAAAAGCTGGGAGAATCTTGAAATAGTTCCGCTTACACTTCAGATAGGCGATTACGCAATCAAAGACGATAAAGATTTTGACCAGGATGATTTTATTTCAAGAATGGTAAACAGCAACGAGCTTGCTAAATCAGCGTGTCCCTCTCCCGAAGCATTCGCAAACGCCTGCAAAGGTGATTTTGACGAGGTTTATATTTTAACTATTACAGACAAACTGAGCGGCTGCTATAACAGCGCAGTTCAAGGTGTGAATCTCTATAAGGAAGAAAATGGAGAGGATAAAAAGATACACATTTTCAATTCTCTTGCAACATCGGGACTTGAAACGCTGATGGCTCACGAGATTAAGCGCATTGCCGACAGCGGCGCTGATTTTGACACAATAGTTAAAGATATTGAAAAATACTGCGTTGAAAACTGCGGCTTGTATTTCTGCCTTGAAAGTCTTGACGCACTCAAAGGAAACGGCAGACTTTTCAATCTTGCCGCAAATGTTATTGAAGCGCTGAGAGTTAAACTCATATGCAAGAGAACGGATTACGGAAACATCTCTGTTGCAGGCAAGGATTTAACTCAAAACCGAGCATTATCAAAACTCGCCGCTTTGATTTCAAAGGATGTTCAGGGCGCTGATCTTAAAGATAAACGCTGTATAATAAGCCATGTTTGCTGCCCCGAAAAGGCACAGCTTGTTAAAGACAACATTAAAAAATGTTGTGATTATTCCGATGAAAATATCATCATTTTAAAAGCAAGCGGTCTCAATTCGCTTTACGCTTCAAACGGTGGAATAATCGTTTCATTTGAAAAATAATATATATAATTAACGCTCCCGAAGTTATAGCTTCGGGAGCGTTTTTGTTTGTCATTCACTTTAAAAATCAATATCAGGAATCGGCTTAACGCTTCTTTTGAGTATGCCCTGCATATAAGCAATCGCCGTTCCGTAGTTCGTAAACGGCACACCCTGTTCAGCGGCACTCTTCATTCTGAATTTCATTTCATTTGCGTTGAGCATACAGCCGCCGCAGTGAATTATCAAATCAAAAGATGAAAGATCACTTGGGAAACCGCCGCCGCTGCTCCATTCAAACTGAAGTTCTTTTTTTGTGTATTCCTTAATCCACTTTGGAAGCTTTACCGTGCCTATATCATCGCATTGACGGTGATGAGTACACCCCTCGCTGATAAGTATTTTTGAGCCGTTTTCAAGGCGGCTTATTACTTTTGTGCCTACGACAGCTGTTTTCAGAAAGCCTTTATGCCTCGCCATCAATATTGAAAATGATGTGAGCGGAATATCTGCAGGCACAGCCTTTGAAACAAAGCCGAAAACCTGTGAATCCGTTATGACAAGCGCAGGCTTTTTTGAAAGTGCGGCAAGCGTGCTTTCAAGTTCCGTCTCTCTTGTAACAACTGCTGTTGCGCCCGTGTCTATAATATCCCTGACTGCCTGCTGCTGCGGGAGAATGAGCCTGCCCTTAGGCGCGGCGGAATCTATCGGAGTTACAAGCACAACTATATCCCCTGCACTTATAATATCGCCCACAAAACGAACAGTATTCTTTTGTGGCTTATATAGCTTTCCGAGAGCATTTTTCAAATCTTCAACGCCTGTTATATTAATGGCGCTTGTATATATGATATTTTCTTTTTGCGAGATTTCACCTTCATACAAATCAGCCTTGTTAGCCGCAATAAGATAAGGTATTCCCCTTTTCTCAAATATAGATAAAAGCTCTTTTTCAGCCTGCAAAAATTCTCTTCCCGCCACGGTTACGAGAACGGCTATATCACAGTTTCGCAGTATTTTTTCAGTAGCCGCAACTCTTTTTTCACCGAGTTCTCCCGTATCGTCATAACCGGGTGTATCAATAATCGTAACCGGGCCTATCGGAAGCAGTTCCATAGATTTTTTTACAGGGTCGGTAGTTGTGCCCTTTACATTGCTGACAACTGAAAGCGGCTGACCCGTAACAGCGTTTACAAGACTGCTTTTTCCCGAATTAGCACAGCCGAAAAAACCTATATGCACCCTTTCTGCCGACGGCGTATCATTTAAGCCCATAAAATCCTCCTGATTTTAAATATCAGAAACGAAAATCTCTTTCTCCGTTTTCTATCTTAACAAGTCTTTCTCTTACAATCTCTTTAACCTTTTCACTGCCTATATTTTCAATTTCTTTTTCAATCAGCGCTTCGCCTTTCTTTCTTGTGTCCTCGCTTGCGTAGTCCATAAGAAATTCTTTGAGCGTCATAAGCGCATTGGGATGACAGCAGTTTTGAATCTGACCCGATTTGCAAAGGCTCATAAATCGGTCTCCCGTTCTGCCCTCTCTGTAACAAGCAGTGCAGAAAGACGGAATATAACCAGCAGTCATAAGCCAGTTCACAACTTCATCAAGCGTTCTGTTATCAGAAACATCAAACTGCTCAGTATCGTGGGGTCTCTCCTCCTCGCAGTAACCGCCCACAGATGTGCGTGAACCTCCGCTTATCTGACTAACGCCGAGGCGAATAATCTCTTCCCTTACCTTCGGGGTTTCTCTTGTTGAAATGATCATACCCGTATACGGAACGGCAATTCTGATACAAGCGGCAATTTTGCAGAACATTTCATCACTTAAAGAATTGTCAAAATCAGTGGGGTCTATGTCGTCCGCCCTCTTTACACGGGGAACGCTGATTGTGTGGGGACCTACACCGTGTACGGCTTCAAGATGCTCTGCGTGCATCAAAAGTCCTGCAAATTCATATCTGTATTTATCAAGTCCGAAAAGAACACCGATTCCGACATCGTCTATGCCGCCTTCCATTGCCCTGTCCATAGCTTCCGTATGATATGCGTAGTTATGTTTGGGTCCTGTGGGGTGGAGATATTCATAGCTTTCCTTGTGATATGTTTCCTGAAACAGTATGTAAGTACCTATTCCTGCTTCCTTGAGTTTTCTGTAATTTTCAACTGTTGTTGCGGCAATATTTACATTAACTCTTCTGATTGCGCCGTTTTTATGTTTTATTGAATAGATGGTTTTTATGCAGTCAAGTATATACTCAATCGGATTGTTTACAGGGTCTTCACCTGCTTCAATGGCAAGGCGCTTATGCCCCATATCCTGAAGAGCGATAACCTCTTTCGCAACCTCTTCCTGAGTGAGCTTTTTACGAACAATATGTTTATTTTTCTGATGATAAGGGCAGTAAAGGCAGCCGTTTACACAGTAGTTAGAAAGATAAAGAGGTGCAAACATAACAATTCTGTTGCCGTAAAAATCTTTTTTTATCTGCTCTGCAAGGTCATATATTTCCTTAACCTTTTCCTCATTATCGCAGGCAAGAAGTACGCTTGCCTCCCTGTGTGACAAACCTTTGCGAAGCTTTGCCTTTTCAATTATAGAATCAACATAAGCCAAATCGTCTTTATGCTCATCGGCAAATTTAAGCGTTTCAAGTATTTCGGCGTGGTTTATAAACTCTTCCGCCTTTAGTGATTTCGGATCATATTTTATCATTTCTTTTCACCTTTCCGTATATACGGCTTACGCCGTTTGATTAAATTCAATCAGCAGGATTACGGTTTGTAATCTCCTCTGTCTGTCACAACCTCATAACCTGCTTTTGCAAGCTGCGTTTTCAGCTCAATAAGTCCCTGCGCCGCTTCCGTACCCGAATAAGCCTTTTTATTGTAAAGAGTATATTTGCCTCTTACATTTTCGGGCGAAAGATTCGGCATAACCACATTAGCGCCTGCTTTTATTCCTGCTATTCGTCCGTTTTCATCAACAGTTGCAAGGGCGGTTGTTGCGGGAATCAGGGCGTGCGGAATCGTCAGCCTTATAAGACCGAGCATAAATACCGTAAGCTCTGCTGACGAGCTTTGCATATTGCAAAACGGCGTATCCTTATGAGATATAAAAGGGCCTATTCCCACCATTTCGGGGTTTAGCCGTTTTAAAAAAATTAATTCCTCCGCAAGATTTTCAACAGTTTGATAAGGCGAGCCAACCATAAATCCTGCGCCTGTTTGAAAACCGAGCAATTTTAAATCTTCAAGGCATCTCATTCTGTTTTCAAGGCTCATTTGAGCAGGGTGCAGTTTAGAATAATGAACGCTGTCCGCTGTTTCGTGGCGCAGTAAATAACGGTCTGCACCCGCATTTTTGAACGCCTCGTAGCTTTTTCTGCTTTTCTCGCCTATCGAAAGAGTTACAGCACAGTCGGGAAACGAGGTTTTAAGAGCCTTAACAACAGAGCAGATTTTTTCATCCGTAAAATAAACATCTTCCCCGCCCTGAAGAACAAAGGTGCGAAAGCCGAGTTTATAGCCCTCTTCAGCGCACTGTAAAATTTCATCCTGTGTCAGTCTGTAACGGGAAACTTTCATATTTTCACGCCGAATACCGCAGTAATAGCAGTTGTTTTTACAGTAGTTGGTAAACTCAATCAGCCCTCTGATATATACTTTATTTGAGTAAATGCTTTTAGCAACAGCGCTTGAATTTTCAAAAAGATAATCCCTGCACTGCTCTCTGTTTTCAATCAGAAAAGCATATTCTTCTTTTTTGAGCAGGCTTTCTTTTCTGAGCCTGTCAATCAATTCCTTACACATTTGCATAAGCTGTTTTTGCGCTGACGCCGCTGAGTCTTCCGATTTTTCCTCCGAGGGTGCTTATAATGTCCTGCGGTGCGTCAACGGCAATTGAAATTATATTTATATTCTTTTTGTGATAAGGCACGCCCATTCTGCCTATGATATAATCACCAAACTGCGACAGAATTTCATTGAGTTCGGGAACGCTGTCCTTATTTTCAACGATAATGGCAATAAGAGCAACTCTTGTTTCCATAAATACTCCTTTCAAAACAAAAAGCCGCGCCCGAAAGCGCGGCATGGTCAGTCATAAATAAAAACAGACTTTATTCATCATAACCGTATTGCGACTTTCGGTCAGGGTAAAAACGCTTTCCGTCAGATTAATACAAAAGTTATTTTAACATTATTTTTAAACACTTTCAATATATGTTGCTTTAATTTTAAATTGTTGTATAATTTTATTATGAGACAAATTGAATTTTTAATTACTCAAAAAGACGACGGCAAACAAATTCGTGATTTTTTAAAGAATTTCGGCTTTTCTACAGCGCTTATAACCAAACTCAAAAAGACTGAAAACGGAATTTTGAAAAACGGCGAATTTGCAAGGTCTATCGACTTTCTAAATGAAGGCGACAAGATAACAGTAAACATTGAAAGCTCGGGAGAAATGCCTGAACCGTCAAACGCCAAAATTGAAATAGTTTATGAGGACGAGGATATTCTTGTTGCAAACAAGCCCCCGAAAATGCCCGTTCACGAGAGCAGAAACCACAGGGGTGACGCTCTTTCAAACGCAGTTGCGGCTCATATAAAAAAGAACACGGCATTTAGAGCGGTGTACAGACTTGACAGGGACACGAGCGGGCTTGTTTTGATTGCCAAAAACGAACTTGCCGCTGCAAAACTCGCAGGAAAAATCGATAAAGATTATTACGCTGTTGTTTGCGGGAAAATCAAAGGAAATTCCATAATAGACCAGCCTATAAAAAGACTTGGAAGCAGCATAATAAAAAGGGGCGTTGCGCCCGACGGCGAACGAGCAGTCACAAAATACACAAGTATATTTACAGGCGAAAAATATTCTCTTTTAAAAATCAACCTTGAAACGGGAAGAACACACCAGATAAGAGTTCATTTTTCGCATCTAGGCTACCCGCTTGCAGGTGACGACCTCTATGGACAGCCGTGCGAGGATATGGACAGGCAGGCGCTTCACTGCAAGGCGATAAGATTTACACATCCTGTCACCTTAGAAAAAATGAGCATTGAATGTGATTTTCCAAGTGATTTTAAAGAGCTTATAAACACAGCTAAAAGTGATAAATGAGGAGAAAAAACTATGCCGGCATTTTCAACGCATTATTTATTTGCTAAGGAAATGATTCCGATTGTTGAGGAAAAAATGCACACAAAACTTGACCGAAACGCAGTTATGATTGGCGCTCAGGGGCCTGATATTTTCTTTTTCCACAGGGCTTTTCCGTGGCAAAAAGGCAAAACACTGCGCTCGGCAGGCTCAATAATGCACCGCTCAAAATGCGGCGATATTGTTGACCGTTTCAGAAAACATATGGAAACTCAAGGTTTTTCTGAAATTTCGCAGAGCTATATATACGGCTTTTTAATGCACTATGCGCTTGACAGGACCTGCCATCCGTATGTTTATTTTATGCAGGATGTTATAACGGATAAATTTAAGCGAATGAACCCAAAATCCGTTCATAATATGATTGAGGCTTCTATTGATTCGGTTATGATAAACCGTATTGAAAATGAAGACAAGCCCAGAGCGTTTAACACTGAAAACACTTTTAACTATACTCAGGACGAGCTTTTGATTGCATCTTCAGTTATAGAAAGCGCTTCAGAAATAGTATCTCCCATTAAATACTCGCAAAGCGACGCCGCAACAGCAATTGAGGACACAAAGGCGGCTCAGAAAATAATGAATGACAAAAACGGCAGGAAACACGCCTGCCTTGATATAGCTGAAAAAATCGTGGCACCTATAACAAAAAATTTTAAAATTTCATCATTCCTTCGTACAGACGACTTGGAAAACGCTTACAAATATGTTAATATATACAACAGAGGCTGGAAATCGCCATTCGGGGGAAACATACGCCGTGAAAGCTTTTTTGATTTGTTTGAGAAATCTAAATCAGACGCGCTCGATATGATAATCGGTTTTGAAAAAGGCTTGACGGGATTTGATATAACCCGAAACATATCATTTTTAACAGGAGTTGAATTAAAGTGAAAACAATACCGAGTTTTCAGATTGACCACAACAAGCTGACTAAAGGAATTTATATCAGCAGAATAGACGATGATATTACCACCTATGACATCAGAATGAGAGAGCCAAACCGTGAAACGGTTATGACAAATGCCGCAATGCACACTATTGAGCATCTTTTTGCAACATATGTGCGCAACACAGAATTCGGCGATAATATCATTTATTTTGGGCCTATGGGATGCAGAACGGGATTTTATTTTCTCACCCGTTCACTTTCAGACGGTTATTCAATCAATCTTATAAAAGAAGCGTTTCAGTTTATTGCGGATTACTGGGGAATGATTCCCGGCGCTTCAATGAAAGAGTGCGGAAACTGCACAGACCACAACCTTGCTCAGGCAAAGGAAGAAGCAAAGGAATTTCTTGAAGTTATAAGAGACTGGACTAAAGAAGACCTTAAATATCCCGAATAATATAAGTTTTAAAGGTCTATTTAACCTAATAACAATTAAACGCCCCACCGCTTACATCAGCGGCGAGGCGTTTTTATGCTTATTCTGAAAATATGCCGTTAAAATCGGGTTCAAGGATGGGAAGTCCGAGATCATGAACTGCCCTTTGCGTAAAGCTTTCAAGCGTCTTGTATTTTAGGGGCATACCCATAAATGTCATATTGTATATAGCAAGTTCTTCAAAAGTGGGGCTCATTTCGTTTTTAACCTTCACGGTATCCCCGTCAAAGCTGAAAGTAAATTTGCGCACATGCGCAGTTTCAATAGGTCTTATCCAAAGCTTTAACGAGCCGTCCTCCTGCCAGGCGGCTTTTGAGTAAGCATGATAATTTAAGTCACCGAGGTGCATTTCGCTTACTTCATATTCGCCGTTCATTCCGACTTTGACGGTATTATATTCGTCCTTTTCTTTCCATGTGAATTCTAAGCCGCTCTCATTGAAATCAAAACGCATTTCATTTATATTTCCCGGCTTGTTATAAAGCATATTGAGTATTGAAATTGATATAACAGAGCAATATTTATTTGTTTTAACGGCTATTTTTTTGCCGCTTATCTGTTTTTCTTTTTCAAAATTTCTTGGTGTTGCGGGCAAGTCCTCAACATGGCAGTTATCAATTGTTTCAAGAAGTTCATTATAATCGTGTTCGTTTTCTTCAAACGGGTCGTTTTTAAAGCACTCGGGAAAATATTTCCAGAACACTTTCATAACTTTATAGTCCTCAGACTCGCCGCAATTGAGAACAACAAGCGCATCATACTCTGGGAACATAAAACAGCGCTGACCGAACAAACCGTCCGCACGGTAACTGTTTGCAACGGGATTACGCCAAAACTGAAAACCGTAGCCGCACATATTGTCAATATATCCGTCGTGAACAGAATCCGTATGCTTGCTTGTGGCAAGTTTTACCCACTGTGCCGGAACAAGCTGAGTGCCGTCTATCCATTTACCATCGTGAATATACGGCAAAAAGAATTTTGCAAGGTCCTCCGACTTCATATACAGACCCCAGCCTGCGGCGTTAATACCTTTTCCGTCCACCTCCCAAAACGGCTTTTCAATGCCGAGGGGTTCAAACATTCTCGGGTAAAGATAATCAACCATACTCATACCCGTAACCTTTGAAATTATAGCGGAAAGCATATATGTATTTTCTGAAAGATAATTGAATTTTGAATCCGGAGGGAGCAAAAATACACTGTCAAAAAACTGTTTAACCCAGTCTTTCCCGCCTTTTTCATCTGTAAGCGGAACAAGCTTATCGGAGCGCATTGTGAGAAGCATTCTGACAGTTATTTTATTATTCGGCGGCATCTTTGCACTTGGATATTCGGGGAAAAAATCGCAAATTTTATCATCAAGTGACAAAAGCCCCTCACTTATTGCAAAACCGACGGCTGTTGATGTTACAGACTTACTCATAGAATAGAGCACATGGGGATATTCCTTAGCATACGGCTTGAAAAATCCCTGAGCGCAAACCTTATCGTGGCGCACAACTGTAAAGCTTTGGAGTCCGAGTTTTTTTTCGTTTATTTCATCTAAAAACGCTTTTATAACGGAACTTTTTATACCCACGCTTTCAGGGGTAACATGAAGAAGCTGTGTGTTTTTTAAAAGTTTCATATCTAAAAACCTGTTCTGTATATTCTCCATAAATTGTAGTCGTATAGAACGGGTCCCCGCCCCTTCGAACGGGGACCTGTCGTGTGGGTGGTGTTTAGAACGCGGGCATACAGTAAACGATGCATTTCATGTTCCAGCTGCCGTCCAAGAACTGCAGCATGCCGTAGGGAGCCTGCTCCGCTTCGGGTTTGGCCATGGAGACCTGAATCTGCGTGTCGGAGAGGGGTTCGTAGTCGAGCCACTCGGCGCCCGACATCGGCATGAGCATGATCTGCTGGTAGGGCGAGACTTTCAGTACGGCGTTCGAAGGTTCGGCCGAGGTGTAGGTCAGCATGTACTGCGGAACTCCCATGCCGAGGTTCTCGGCGAACGAGGCGAGCAGGTCCGTGTTGCCGCCTGCGACCGTTTTGTAGTTCTCCTTCGTGATCTCGACCAGCGTCGCGCCGCTCACCAGATCAGGCATGGCGAACTTCACTTCGAAGCCCTCGCCGCCACCGCCGATCGGGTAATTCTCGTCGTAGATGCACTGGATGAGCGCAAACCGGCCGTCGGCGTCGGTGAAGACGGCGAAACCGATGTGGGCGATGCCCTCGTTCGTCATCGAGCTGCCGCCGCACTTGTCCTTGGCGGGGTCCATGTCGACGATGATGCCCTCCGCGGTCTTGCGTACCGTGAGCCAGCTCTCCTCGCCGCTCATGGGCTGCAGGTCGTAGTCGAAGAAGGCGACGCCGGTATATTCGCGGTCCACGGTCAGCGTCGATTCGGGATCGTTCGACCACTCCTTCGTATAGATGAGCTTGTAGCCGTCCCTGACGCCGAATTCGCCGATGTACCAGTCGTCGGCCGGCAGCTTCTCGAAGGCGGCGCCGATTTCGGTCATGCCTGCGGGGTTGTTCGCCGAGATGGAGCCGGGATTGGCCTCTTGATTGATGGTGGTGACGAGATATTGTCTGTATTCGTCGCGGATCTCCGCGTCGATGAGCTGATAGGGGTCGGAGATCGTTTCGGCGACCGCTGCGGGCAGCGCCAGCAGGTATGCCTTGCGAGCTTTGCCGCCGTTCTCGGTCACGCCCACGGTGAACTGGCGCGACTGTACGACGTCGCTGCCGGGCGTGCTGTCCCACGGCTCCTCGGTCAGCAGGATCCATGCGAGGTCTTCGGCTTAGGCGCTCAGGTAGGGGGCGCCCCACTGCTGCGTGA